>DATDJN010000397.1:0-3148 GCA_036520515.1 Rhizobiaceae bacterium | reverse complement strand
TAGGTGACGATGTCCTCCGTCACCTCCTCGATCATCTCGCCGCCGCCCATGAAGGGCCGCATGCGCTCCAGCATTTCGGCCCTGCCGTAGAGGACGCCGATGCCGGAGGGGCCGTAGACCTTGTGGCCGGTGAAGACGAAGAAGTCGCAGCCGAGGTCCTGCACGTCGATCGGCATGTGCACCGCACTCTGGCTGCCGTCGACCAGCACCGGGATGCCTTTGCCGTGCGCGATCTCGACGATCTGCTTGATCGGCGTGACGGTGCCGAGCGCGTTGGACATCTGGGTAATGGCGACCAGCTTGGTGCGATCGGTCAGCCGCTTCTCGAATTCCTCAATGTGGAAGGCGCCCTGGTCGTCGACCGGCACCCAGACGAGCCTGGCGCCCTGCCGCTCCCTGATGAAATGCCAGGGCACGATGTTGGAATGGTGCTCCATGATCGAAAGGACGATCTCGTCGCCGGCGCCGATGTTGGGCATGCCGAAGCCGTAGGCGACGGTGTTGATCGCCGCCGTCGTGTTCGAGGTGAAGACGATGTTGTCGGTGCTCGGCGCGTTGAGGAAGCGGCGCACCGTTTCCCGCGACTTTTCATAGGCGTCGGTGGCAGCGTTGGAGAGGAAATGCAGGCCGCGATGCACGTTGGCGTATTCGTTGGAATAGGCGTGAGCGATGGTGTCCAGCACAATCTGCGGCTTCTGCGCCGAAGCGCCGTTGTCGAGATAGACAAGCGGCTTTCCGTATACTTCGCGCGACAGGATCGGGAAGTCGCGGCGGATCGCCTCGACGTCGTAGGGTAGGCTTTCGACTTTCTGGTCCACTTTATACGTCCCTGCCCCTCACTTGCCTGCCGGCATCCTCTCCCCCGCAAACACGGGGAGAGGAAAACCTAGCCATGTTCCGCGAACCACTGGTCGAGCCTGGCTTCCAGCGCCTCGACGGTGGCCTCGTCGTCCAGCTCCTCGATGACCTCGGCGACGAAAGCCTTCACGAGCAGGCCGCGCGCGGTCTTCTCGTCGACGCCACGCGCCATCAGGTAGAAGAGATGGTTGTGGTCGATCTCGGTGACGGTCGCGCCGTGGCCGCACACCACGTCGTCCGCGAAGATCTCCAGTTCCGGCTTGGTCGAGAACTCGCCGTCGTCGGAGAGAAGCAGCGTGTTGCATGCCATCTTCGCGTCGGTCTTCTGCGCGTACTGGTGCACGTTGATGCGGCCCTGGAAGACGCCCCGCGCCTTGCCGGTGACCACGTTGCGGATGACCTCGGTCGAGTCGGTGTGGGGCACCGCGTGGTCCAGCACCATCGTGACGTCGGTATGCGTGTCGCCGGCCAGAAGGTTGATGCCGCGCAGGGTGAAGGTCGAGCCCTCGCCTTTCGCCGCGACATTGATCTCCTGGCGCACCAGCTTGCCGCCTGCGTTCATGACGAACACGGTGAGCTTCGCGTCCTTGCCCATCCAGGCGTTGAACTGGCCGAGATGGGTCACGGCGTCCGGCTGTTCCTGCACGATCAGCCAGGTGAGCTCGGCGCCATCGCCGACGGTGACATTGGCGACCGAGCTGACGAAAGCAGCGCCTGTGCCGGTCTGGCGCTCGACGATGACGGCTTTCGCGCCATCGCCGACGCGCACCGGCAGGCGCACATGCGCCTGGCCGCCGGCCTGGATGTTCTGCAGCTCGATCGGCCGGGCAAGCGCGACGCCGTCAGCGATGTCGACGAAATAGCCATCGGCGACGAAGGCGGTGTTCAGCGCGCCGACCGCGTCGTCGGCGCCGCGCGGGTCGAGCGCGGCAGCAAAGCTGCCGTCGGTGAGTTTTTCGGCGACGCGCGAGACGGTCACGCCCTCGACCTTCTCGGTCTTCTCCGAAGAGACGCCGTTCAGCAAGGCGAACACGGCCGAGCCGTCGACTACGGGGGCGACAGCCTTGGCCGATGCGGTCTCGTCATGGGCGGGCACCGAGGCGAGCAGCCGGCGCAGGTCCGTATAGTGCCAGGATTCGACGCGCCTGGTCGGCAGGCCGGCCTTGATCTGCTCGATCGCGTTGTCGCGCTTGACGGTGACCGCGCCGTCACCGGGCAGCAGCGACATGCGATCGCCGAAGGCGTCGACCAGCGCCGTCTCGGCGGGCGTCAGTTGAGGGGTGGCGTGAATGTTCATGTTCACCTCGCTCAGGCCGCCTCGCCGATGACGCCGGCATAGCCATTCTCTTCCAGCTCGAGCGCCAGGCTCTTGTCGCCCGACTTGATGACCTGCCCCTTGTAGAGGACGTGCACGCTGTCGGGGACGATGTATTCCAGCAGGCGCTGGTAGTGGGTGATGACGACGAAGGCGCGGTCGGGCGAACGCAGCGCGTTGACGCCGTCGGCGACGATCTTCAGCGCGTCGATGTCGAGGCCGGAATCGGTCTCGTCGAGCACGCAGAGTTTTGGCTCCAGCAGCTTCATCTGCAGGATCTCGGCGCGCTTCTTCTCGCCGCCGGAGAAGCCGACATTGAGCGGCCGCTTCAGCATCGCCATGTCCATGGAGAGATCGGCAGACGCGGCCTTCACGCGCTTCAGGAAATCGGGGATCGACAGCGGCTCCTCGCCGCGCGCCTTGCGCTGCGCGTTCATCGCGACCTTGAGGAACTCCATCGTCGCGACGCCCGGTATCTCCATCGGATACTGGAAGGCGAGGAAGATGCCCCTGGCTGCGCGCTCGGCCGGATCGAGTTCGAGGATCGACTCACCGTTGTAGAGGATGTCGCCTTCGGTGACTTCATAGTCCTCGCGGCCGGCGAGCACATAGGAGAGCGTCGACTTGCCGGAGCCGTTCGGGCCCATGATTGCGGCGACTTCGCCGTTCTTCACGGTGAGGTTCAGCCCGCGGATGATCTCGGTGCCGTCTTCGGCGATGCGGGCATGGAGGTTTCTGATTTCAAGCATGTTCTATCCGTCTTAATTCGTTGTGCCGATGGGCTTGACCCTGCCCGGCTTAGCCGACCGATCCTTCAAGCGAGATGCCAATGAGCTTCTGCGCCTCGACGGCGAATTCCATCGGCAGTTGCTGGATGACGTCCTTGACGAAGCCGTTGACGATGAGCGCGATGGCTTCCTCCTCGGGAATGCCGCGCTGCATGACGTAGAACTTCTGGTCCTCGGAGATCTTCGA
>DATDJN010000396.1:0-2176 GCA_036520515.1 Rhizobiaceae bacterium | reverse complement strand
GACTATCCGGAAGACATCCGCCTGAAATACCGCTTCCTCGACCTGCGCCGCGAGACGCTGCACAAGAACATCGTCGCCCGCACGAAGATCATCGCCGAGATGCGCAACCGCATGGCGGACGCCGGCTTCACCGAGTTTTCGACGCCGATCCTGACGGCCTCCTCGCCGGAAGGCGCCCGCGACTTCCTGGTGCCGAGCCGCATCCATCCCGGCAAGTTCTACGCGCTGCCGCAGGCGCCGCAGCAGTACAAGCAGCTGATCATGGTGTCGGGCTTCGACCGCTATTTCCAGATCGCCCCTTGCTTCCGCGACGAGGACCCGCGCGCGGACCGTCTCCCCGGAGAATTCTACCAGCTCGACCTCGAGATGAGCTTCGTGGAACAGGACGACGTGCTGGGCACGATGGAGCCGGTGCTGCGCTCGGTCTTCGAGACCTTCGCCGAAGGCAAGCCGGTGACCAAGGACTTCCCGCGCATCCCCTACGACACGGCAATGCGCAAATATGGTTCCGACAAGCCCGATCTCCGCAACCCCATCGAGATGCAGGCAGTGTCGGATCACTTCCGCGGTTCGGGCTTCAAGGTCTTCGCCAACATCCTGGCAAACGACGCCAAGGCCGAGGTCTGGGCGATCCCGGCCAGGACCGGCGGCAGCCGAGCCTTCTGCGATCGCATGAACTCCTGGGCGCAGGGCGAGGGGCAGCCGGGTCTCGGCTACATCTTCTGGCGCAAGGAGGGCGACAAGCTCGAAGGCGCCGGTCCGATCGCCAAGAACATCGGCGAGGAGCGCACCGAGGCGATCCGCACGCAGCTCGGGCTGGCGGACGGCGACGCAGCCTTCTTCGTCGCCGGAGACCCGAAGAAGTTCGTGTCTTTCGCGGGCGCCGCGCGCACCCGCGCCGGCGAGGAATTGAACCTCGTCGACCGCGACCGCTTCGAGCTCTGCTGGATCGTCGACTTCCCGTTCTTCGAGTGGAACGAGGACGAAAAGAAGATCGACTTCGCGCACAACCCGTTTTCCATGCCGCAGGGCGGCATCGACGCCCTCAACGGTTCCGAGCCGCTGTCGCTCAAGGCATTCCAGTACGACATGGTCTGCAACGGCTTCGAGATCGCGTCGGGCGGCATCCGCAACCACCTGCCGGAGACCATGGTCAAGGCTTTCGAGATGGTCGGGCTGGATCGAACGACGGTCGAGGAGCGCTTCGGCGGCCTCTACCGCGCCTTCCAGTACGGCGCGCCGCCGCATGGCGGCATGGCGGCTGGCGTGGACCGCATCGTCATGCTGCTCCTCGGGGCCAAGAACCTGCGCGAGATCACCATGTTCCCGATGAACCAGCAGGCCGTCGACCTGCTGATGAACGCGCCGTCGGAGGCGACGCCGACGCAGTTGCGCGAGCTGCATCTGCGGACTGTCCAGCCGCCGAAATAAAGGTCGGCGCCAAGCGGCAAGCCGTTCTTTTGGCACAAAAAAAGCCCGGCCGACGCCGGGCTTTTTCATTGGACGTGGAAGCTCAGGGCTGGTTGGCGGTCACCGTCACGCCGAGCATATTCCAGATCGCCTTGGCCGTTGCGCCGGGATGGTTGGGGTTGGCCATCGCCGCTCCGGCGATCAGCGTGAACGGCACCGGCTGGGCCGGCGCGGCCTTGATCTCGATGCTTTTCGGATCGTCGAGGAAGGTGTTGATGGCCGGCGCGATGGCCGTGGCAAGTTCGGGCAACTGCATCTGCATGAGCGCGAACGGCAACCCGGCCTTGGCAAGGTTGACGATGTCCTGGCGCTTCTGGCCCTGCTGCCGCGCGACGAAGTCGAGGATCTTGCCTGTCAGCGAGTCGTCGTCGAAACGCATCGTCGCGCCGATGAGGGAGAGCTGCTGGGCGAGAGACAGCATTTCCATTTCGGCAGCCGAACTGGACTCGCCCTCCGGCTGCGCCGCCATCTTCTGCTGGATTTCCTGCAACTGCCTGATGAACTCGAGCGTGTAGCCGCTGAAGTCGAAGGTGAACGAGAACGTGCCGGCGTTGTCGACCGTGATGGCGTTCTGCGCGACGTTCAACCTCCCGTCGGCGAGGTTCCAGCTGCCCGCGGACCGGTACGAGCCATTGAGCGTCTGGTAGCCGAACGCGTCGATGACGGCTCTGGCCTGCGGATCGGTGATCCCCGAGAGGTCGGTGGT
>DATDJN010000395.1:0-19982 GCA_036520515.1 Rhizobiaceae bacterium | reverse complement strand
GATGAGGTTCGCGACCTCGGGATGCGGCCCGATCACCGCGTTCTGGTCGAGCGTGTTGTAGTCATAGTGCCCGGCCCAGGCGCGTGTCGCCTTGATCGCCTCGAAGGCCGGCACGCGCGTCGCGATGACGGGCCAGATCGTGCCTTCGAACAGCGACCAGTCGGGCTCGAAATCCTTGACATCGGCCGCCGTCTCGCCCTCCTCGTCCTCGGCGCCGCCGGTGATGTAGACCGAACCCTCGGGCCGCACATAGATGCCGCTCGGGTCGACGATCAGCGGCATGTCTTCGAAGCGGTCTCGCGCCTCGAAGACGAAGACGGAGCGTTTCCGGGGCTCGACCGGCAAAGCAATGCCGGCGAGCGCCGACACCTTGCCGGCATTCGGTCCCGCGGCGTTGACGATCGTGCCGGCTTCCAGCCGCTCGCCATTGTCGAGCTGAACCGCTACCAGCCGGTTGCCGTCGCGCTCTATGGCGGTGACCGAAGCCTGGACGAAATCGACTGTCTTCGTCCTCAGCGCCTTGCGGAAGAGCTGCAGATAGGCATGCGCGTCGAACCAGCCCTCGCCGCTGCGGCCGAAGGCGCCTGCCGCGATGCCCTCGGGCGACAGCCACGGGAAGCGGCGCACCAGCGTTTGCGCATCCTCGATGACGATGTCGGCGCCTTCCGCCTGCTGCGCGGCGTGGTTTGCGCGGAGCACCGGCAGGCCCTCGTCGGTCGACAGGATCAGGTAGCCGTTCTCACGAAAACCGATATCGGCGTCCGCCCCGAACTCCTCCTTCAGTCGCCGGAACAGGCCGAGCGTGAACTGCGACAGGCGGATGTTCTCGGGGATGGAGAATTGCTGGCGGATCGAGGCGCAGGAGAGCGTGGTGGCGGCATGCGCGAATTGCGGGTCGCGGTCGATCAGCGCGATCGTACCCGAGAAGCCCTCCTCGCGCAGATAATAGGCGACCGAGCTGCCGACGATCGCCCCGCCGATGATCACCACGTCGTATTTGCTTGCCATATGCGCTCCCGTCTTGCCGATCGGGCGAAACATTGCAGCCCTGCCCTTGCAAGGGCCAGCATTGCCGGGCAAGAAGACCAGACGCCAGAGAATTCCCCGATGCCCCAGAGCGAAAGACAATATCGTCCGCGCCGCGCGGTGCTCTTCATGCCGGCCTCGAACGAGAAGGCCATCGCCAAGATACCCTCGCTCGCCTGCGATACCGTCATCTTCGACCTGGAGGACGCCGTCGCGCCCGAAGCGAAGGCCCAGGCGCGCGAGCGGCTGAAGGCCTGGTTCGCGGCGCGTCCGGACGACGGCCCGGAATGCGTGATCCGCGTCAATCCACTCGCCAGCGAATGGGGGCCGGACGATGTTGCCGTCGTCTGCGCCTGCGCACCCGATGCGGTGCTGCTTCCCAAGGTGAACACGCCGCGCGACATCCATGATTTCGACGACGCGTTGGATGAGGCGGCTGCGCCGGACAACCTCACGCTCTGGATCATGATCGAGACGCCGAAGGCGATGCTCAACATCGGAGCACTCGCCGAATTCGGCCGCGACCGGGCGGCGCGGCTGGGTTGTTTCGTTGCCGGAACCAACGACCTCGTCAAGGATACGGGCGTGCTGGCGACGCCCGACCGCCGCTACATCGTGCCCTGGCTGCTGCAGATGGTGCTTGCCGCCCGCGCCGGCGGTCTCGATGTCCTCGACGGCGTCAGCAACGATTTCCGCGACCTCGACGCGTTCGCCGCGGAATGCGCCGAGGGCGCGGCGATGGGCTTCGACGGCAAGACGCTTATCCATCCGGCGCAGATCGAGCCTGCGCTGAAAGCCTTCTCGCCATCGGCAGACGCAGTCGCCGAGGCGGAAGCGATCCGCTCGGCCTTCTCGCTGCCGGAGAATGTGCAGAAGGGCGTCATTTCGATCGACGGCAAGATGGTGGAGCGGCTGCATCTGGCGCAGGCCGAGCGGCTGCTCGTGCGGGCGGGGCGTATCTAGGAGAAACTGCAATGCGGCTTTACCGTTTCCTCAGCGCGCCCGATGATTCCACCTTCTGCCACAAGATCACGGCGGCGCTGAACAAGGGCTGGCATCTCTACGGCTCGCCGACCTACGCCTTTGACGCGGAGACGAAGTCGATGCGCTGCGGCCAGGCAGTGGTGAAGGACGTCGACGGCATCGACTACGACCCCGGAATGAAACTCTCCGACTATTAGTTCACCAGCCGGGATCGCGCCCGTCGAGATCATCGTCCGAAGCGGCCGGCGGCCGGTCACGGCTGCCGTAGGGGTCCACATGGGCCATCTTGAGAGCATCGCCGAGCAAGGCGGACACGGCGGCGAGCGACGCTCCTATCCTCCGCACCGGAAGACCCGGCCACGGAAAGCCGGTGCGGCGGACGCTTTTGGGCTCAACGGTGTCAGTCATGCCGGTCTCCTGCGACGACGAGGCTGATACCGTTTTCCGCTCAGGTCCTTGGCTTGGGCCTGAAGTGTCCTGAACGGTCCTGAAGTTCGCCATCAGGATCGTCTTGGGTTATCCTGTCGGCGATCGACGGGCTTTGGCCATGGACGTGGATTTCGGGAATTTTCGCCTGAAGCGCACCGAACGACTGCTGCTGGGGCCGGAGGGACCGGTGGAGCTTTCGGCGCGGTCCTTCGACATCCTCGCCGTGCTGCTCGATAGACCGGACGAGGTGGTCGGCAAGTCCGAACTTTTCGATGCGGTCTGGCCCGGCCTGGTGGTGGAGGAGAACACCCTCCAGGTCCACGTTTCGGCGCTGCGAAAACTGCTGCCCGCCGAGATGATCGTCACCGTCCATGGCCGCGGCTATAAATATGCCGGCCCGAAGCCCTTCGCGGCGACAGCGGATGCTTCGCCGAGACCTTCCATCGCCGTCCTTCCCTTCCAAAACATGAGCGGCGACCCCGTACAGGACTATTTCAGCGACGGGATCGCCGAAGACATCATTGCCGAACTCGGCAAGTTCCGGGAGTTTCTCGTCATCGCGCGGAACTCCTCATTCCGGTTCCGCGGCAAGTCGAACGACCTTGCCGAGGTGGCGAAGGGGCTCGGCGTCCAGTACGTCGTCGACGGCAGCGTGCGCAAGACCGGCGACCGCATCAGGGTCAGCGTGCAGCTGACGGACGCTGCCTCGACGGCCCATGTCTGGGGCGAGCACTACGATCGCCAGCTCGACGACATTTTCGCCATCCAGGACGAGATCACGCAGATGATCGCGGCCCGCCTGGCGCGGCAGACCAGAACCGCGATCGCCGCGCGCGCCAGGGCCCGGCCAACGGACAATATGTCGGCCTACGAGGCTTACCTGCGGGCGCTGCAACTGGCGGCCGTCTATGACGCCGCGCACGAAGCGGAACCGTTTCTGCGCCAGGCGGTAAAGCTCGATCCGAGGTTCGCTGCCGCCCACGCCATGCTCGGCGTCGTCGAGACCCTCAAATTCTTCTGGATCTACTACGATTCAGATTATCTGCATTCGGCGCTCGGGAGGGCAAAAACCGCGTTGCAGCTCGATCCCGACGAGACCTACGGCCATCTCGCCACCGGTTTTGCTCTCTTGTATTTGCGGCAGTTCAGGCAGGCCGAAATCAGTCTTGACCGTGCCGTTGCCCTCAATCCGAACGACCCGTTCATTCTCAGCATCCGTGCGCTTTTTCTCAATTACACGGACAGGCCGGACGAGGCGCTCGTCGAGATAGACCAGGCCCGGCGGCGCGACCCATACGCCGTGGGATGGTATGAAGATTTTCGCGGCATCATACTCACCACTGCCGGACGGTATCGCGAAGCAACCGCCTGCTACGCGAAAATGGCTGATGTCCCACGGTGGTCGCTGGTCCGTCTTGTGGTCTGCCACTGCGAACTCGGCGAAATCGAGCAGGCGCAGGACGCCTTGGCAAAGGTCAAGGCTCGCTATCCCGGGCTGCGGCTTGAGGAGATCGTCGATTCGGAATTGGATTTTTACGTTAATCCGGCCGTGTGCCGCCGCTATCGCGAGATCCTGCGGCAGGTTGACGGACAGGAATAAGCTTTCGCGCCGCCATCGATCGAAAAGGCGCGATAGGCTGGCGGTCGCCGCTCTATTCGGCGTTTTCCTCGATCTTCTCCATGTCGTCGTCGGACAGGCCGAAATGGTGCCCTATCTCGTGGATCAGCACATGGGTGACGATCGAGCCGAGCGTTTCCTCGTTCTCGGCCCAGTAGTCGAGGATGGCCCGGCGGTAGAGGGTGACGCGGTTCGGCCCTTCCCCGGTCTGCGGGTTCCAGCGTTCGGCGATGCCGCGTCCTTCGAAGAGGCCGAGCAGGTCGAACGGCGTTTCCAGCGACAGGTCGTCCATGATCTCTTCGGTCGGGAACTCCGCGATCTGGATGACGATCTCGCCGGTCAGCGAGCGGAACTGTTCCGGCAGATGCGCATAGGCCTCGAGCGCCAGGAGCTCCAGCTCCTCCATCGAGGGCGACAACTGCTCGTGCCATGAACGGGTCTGGTAAATTCGGGCCATGCTTTTTCCTTTGCCGGGAGCATATAGCCGTTCGGCCCCGCCGTTTCGAGGCCGTTCGCGGGATTAAGGAAACCTGCGGGCCCGCAAGGGCCTCTTGAAGAGGAATAAATTCTTTCTCGACTCTCCTTGACTCCTCCGGCGGCCTCTGGAATCTATTAGAACATAACAGGAACAGATTCAGGAAGAGTTGACGTCATGGCCCCGTCTGCCGTGGCGCGGGAGACTATTACGTCCTTGCGTCATCAGATTGCTAAGATTGAAGGCCGCCTCGCCGAGCGACTCGATGGGCGCATGGAGGGGCAGGCCGAGGATATCGACCTCGTCCGCCATGCGGGCGTGCCGAGCGGTGACCTTCTCCCCACCGGCGCCGAACGCTTCGACACGGCGCTGGGCGGCGGCCTGCCCGGCGCCGGACTGACCGAGATCCATGCCGCCGGCACGCGCGATGCAAGTGCTGCCGCCGCCTTCGTTCTCGCCCTGGCCCGCCTGTCGCTGGAACGCACGAGCGCTCCGGTCCTCTGGGTCGGCATGACGGAAAGCTTCCGCGAGGCGGGCTATCCCTATCCGCCGGGCATCCTTTTCCTCCACGGCATAGACCCCTCCCGGCTGCTGGTCGCGCAGGCGAAGAAGCTGACCGACGCGCTGTGGATCGCCGAGCAGGCCGCCGCGCTCGACGGTTTTTCCGCCGTGCTCCTGGAGACGCGCGGCAACTCCGCTCACCTCGACCTGACGGCGACGCGCCGGCTGCATCATCGCGCCCGCGATGCCGGCCACCCGCTGTTCCTGCTGCGCCATGCGGCCGAGCCGGAACCGACCGCGGCGCCCTTCCGGCTCGTCCTGCGTTCGGCCCCCGCCGGCCTTCGCCAAATTCTCGGCAAGCCGATCGCCCGCTCGATCGGCCCGCCGGCCTTCCAGGTCGAGATCAGCAAGAACCGAACTGCCCCACCCGCCCGATTCATATTGGAATGGAACGATCATGCACGCGCCCTTCAGGAAAGAGCGGCGGAGAATCCTGTCCCTGTGGTTCCCGCACCTCAGTACGGAACGCCTGCTCAGGCAGCGGCTGGGACGCTCCTGGCGTTCCCGTCCCCCGCAAGGCATGCCGCCGCTGGTGATCAGCCGCCAGGAAAACAACACCCAGCGCATCGCCGCGCTGGATGAGGCGGCCGAGCGCCTGCGGCTGAAGCCCGGCATGGGCATCGCCGACGCGCGCGCCATGTATCCGGCGATCGAGATCGTCGCCGAGGATGTCGAGGCCGACCGCAGGCTGCTCGAGGCGCTGGCCGACTGGTGCGACCGGTATACGCCGCTGGTCGCGCTCGACGGCACGGACGGCCTGTTCCTCGACATCACCGGCTGCGCCCATCTCTTCGGCGGCGAGGAGGCGATGCTCGACGGCCTGCTTGCCAGCTTCTTCGAGCAGGGTTTTCGCACAAGGGCCGGGCTTGCCTCGACGCCGGGCGCCGCCTGGGCGGCGGCGCGCTTTTCGCTGCCCGGGAAAATCCTGCAGGAAGGCGACGAGCGCCCCTTTCTGGAATGCCTGCCGCTCGCTGCCCTGAGGCTTGAACCGCGAACGATCGCCAGCCTCGAAAGCGTCGGCCTGCGCACGGTCGGCGCCGTGCTCGCCGCGCCGCGCGCGCCGCTTGCCCGCCGCTTCGGCGCGATGCTGCTTCTGCGCCTCGACCAGGCGCTGGGCGAGGTGGAGGAGGTCATCTCGCCGCGCCTGCCCGTGGCTCCCTATTCGATCGAGCGCCATCTCGCCGAGCCCATCGGCCTCCTCGAGGATATCGAACGGCTGGTCCCCCAACTCGCCAGAAGCCTGAAGCGCGACCTCGAGCGGCGCGGCGAAGGCGCCCGGCTGTTCGCGCTGCTGCTCTTCCGGGTCGATGGCGCCGTCACCCGCATCTCGGCGCGCGCCTCGCTGCCGCTGCGCGAGCCGCTTCCGATCGCCAGGCTTTTTCACGAAAGGCTCGCAGCGCTCGGCGACGTGCTCGACCCCGGCTACGGCTTCGACCTCGTGCGGCTTTCCGCCTTCGAGACGGCGGCGCTTGAGACGCCGCAGGCCGATCTCGGCGGCGCAGCGGCGGCCGCAAGCGAGGATGTCGCGCTCTTTTCGGATCGCGTGCGCGCCCGTCTCGGACTGGCGGCGATGCTGAAGCCGCGTCTCGCCGAGAGCCATCTGCCCGAGCGCGCGGCATCGCTCGTTCCCGCCGACGGCGGCCCCACGGAAAGGAAGACCCCGGCCGCCCCGAGAAAAAATGTCGATTTCTCTCCTGCCCGCCGCGCCCCCGAACGCCCGCTGAGACTGTTCTCCCGCCCCGAGCCGATCGACGTGCCGGTGACGCAGGTTCCCGAGGGACCCCCGCTCAATTTTCGCTGGCGGCGCGCCATGCACCGGGTGGCGCGCGCCGAAGGACCTGAGCGTATCGCACCGGAATGGTGGCTGCACGGCAAGCCCGAGGTGAAGGCGGACGCAAACGAGAAGGACGAGGAGAAAAGGGAGGCGGAACGGGAAAAGACGCAGAGGGAAGCCGTGGCGGCCGAAACAGCCGGGATGACCCGCGATTATTTTCGCGTCGAGGACACCGACGGCCATCGTTTCTGGATTTATCGCGAAGGTCTCTACAGGAACGATGCGGCGCCGCGCTGGTACCTGCAGGGCATCTCGGCATGAACGCGCCTGCTGCCCCGGCCTATGTCGAATTCGCCGCGAGGTCGAATTTTTCCTTCCTGCGTGGCGCCTCGAAGCCGGAGGAACTGGTCGTCTCCGCCGCTCTGCTGGGCCACGCAGGCATGGGGCTTGCCGACCGCAACACCGTCGCCGGCGTCGTCCGCGCCTGGGGCCAGTCGAAACACATACAGCTCTCCGGCGAATCCAGGCCGGTCACGCTCCCTTACCATCCCGGCGCGCGGCTGGTCTTCTGCGACGGCACACCCGACGTGCTCGCCTATCCCCGGGATCGCAAGGGCTGGGGGAATCTTTGCCGGCTGCTGACCGGAGCCAATATGCGCGACGAAAGCCCTAAGGGCGATCCGCGGCTCTATCGCGCCGACCTGATGGAATGGGGCGACCGCATGTCGCTTGCGGTGCTGCCCGACCTCGATGCCGACGCCGGCGAAACCCTGGCTCTCGCGCGCGGCCTCGCCGATCGCTTCGGCAAGGCCATCCGGCTCGCCGCCGCGCCGGCCTATCTCGGCAATGACCGCTTCAGGCTGGAGCAGGCAGCCATCTTGTCCGCCGCGGCCGGCATGCGGCTGATGGCGGTCAACGACGTGCTCTATCACGCAACCGAACGCCGCCCGCTGCAGGACGTGCTCACCGCCATCCGCCTCAACGTGCCGGTGGCGGACGCCGGCTTCGAACTTGCGGCCAACGCCGAGCGTCATTTGAAGACGCCGGGGGAGATGGCGCGACTGTTCCGGGATTATCCGGAAGCGCTCGCCGAAACGATCCGCTTCGCAAGCGAACTGACATTCTCACTCGGCGAGCTCAGCCACAATTATCCCGAAGAGACGACCGAGGCAGGTGTCGACCCGCAGGCTAAGCTGGAAAGGCTCACCTGGGAGGGAGCCGCCCGCCGCTATCCGTCCGGTATCCCGGAAAAGGTTTCGAAGCTCCTCCGGCACGAACTGGAAATCGTCGCCCGCAAGATTTACGCGCGCTACTTCCTGACCGTGCATGACATCGTGCGCTATTCGAAGGAGATCGGCGTCCTTTGCCAGGGGCGCGGTTCGGCCGCCAATTCGGTGATCTGCTACTGTCTCGGCATCACCGATGTCGACCCTGAACACAGCGAAGTCCTGTTCGATCGGTTCATCTCGGTCGAGCGCGATGAGCCGCCGGATATCGACGTCGATTTCGAGCACGAAAGACGCGATGAGATCATCGCCTACATCTATAAAAAGTACAATGAAGAGCATACCGCGCTCGCCGCCGCCGTCATCAGCTATCGCGGCCGATCGGCGTTGCGCGAGGTCTCCAAGGCGATGGGCCTGTCGGACGACACCCGCAGCGCGCTGTCGGGTTCGATCTGGGGCTGGTCATCGGAAAGGGTGGGCACGACCGAAGCAAAGGCCGGGGGGCTTGACCAGACTGATCCGCGCTCCCGCCATGTGATCGACCTCGCCAACGAGATTCTGGGCTCCCCCCGTCATCTCTCCCAGCATGTCGGCGGCTTCGTCATCACCAAGGACCGGCTCGACGAGATCGTGCCCATCGTCAAGACGGCGATGGACGAGCGCAAGATGGTGGAGTGGGACAAGGACGACCTCGATGCGGTCAACCTGCTGAAGGTCGATATCCTGGCGCTTGGCATGCTGTCCTGCCTGCGGCGCTGCTTCGATCTGCTGACGGGCCATTACGACGCCCGCGATAAGGACGGCAGACCGGTGGTTTCCATTGCGACGATCCCGCCGGAAGCGCCCGAGGTCTACGACATGATCTGCCGGGCCGACACGCTCGGCGTCTTCCAGATCGAGTCGCGCGCGCAGATGTCGATGCTGCCGCGTCTCAGGCCAAGGAAATTCTACGATCTCGTCATCGAGGTCGCGATCGTCAGGCCCGGGCCGATCCAGGGCGACATGGTGCATCCCTATCTGCGCCGGCGCATGGGACTGGAGAAGGTGGAATATTACAGACCCGAACTCGAGGCGATCCTGAAGCGCACCCTGGGTGTTCCGCTCTTCCAGGAACAGGCGATGAAGATCGCCATCGACATTGGCGGATTTTCACCGAGCGAAGCCGACAAGCTGCGTCGCGCCATGGCGACCTTCAGGCGCAACGGCACCATTCACCTGTATCGCGACCGGCTGATCAAGGCGATGGTCGAAAAAGGCTATCCGGTGGAGTTCGCTACCCGCTGCTTCAGGCAGATCGAAGGTTTCGGCGAATACGGCTTTCCGGAAAGTCACGCCGCCTCCTTCGCCCTGCTCGTCTATGCCTCCTGCTGGTTCAAGGCCTTCTACCCCGACGTCTTCTGCGCCGCGATCCTCAACTCCCAGCCCATGGGCTTTTATGCACCTGCCCAGCTTGTGCGCGACGCCCGAGACCACGGCGTCGATATCCGCGATGCAGACGTCAATCATTCCCAGTGGGACTGCACCCTGGAGAGGGGCGGATTCGATCCGAAACGCGTCCTCGATCGCCATGCCGGAATGCGCGCCGTGATCCGGACCGGACACGCTGTCCGCCTCGGCTTCCGCCAGATCAAGGGCCTTTCGAGAGGTCGGATGGATGTATTCGTGGAAAGACGGGGAGACGGCTACGAATCCGTGCGCGACGTCTGGCTGCGTTCCGGGCTCAATGTCGACGAGATCGAAAAGCTCGCCCAGGCCGACGCCTTCCGCTCGATCGGCCTCGACCGCCGCGCCGCCCTCTGGCAGGTCCGTGCGCTCGACCGCAAGGCTGCCGCCGAAACCATGCCGCTGTTCGACCGGCCAGGCATCAGGCTAGCCGACAATGAGCCGGCTACGAAACTGCCGATCATGCCCCCAGGCGAGCATGTCATCCACGACTATAGATCCCTCGGCCTTTCCCTCAAGGCGCACCCTCTATCTTTCCTGCGCAACCGGCTGGAGGCTCTCGGCGTCACGGCCAACGAACGCCTGCCGCAGGTGCCGGACAAGAGCCGCGTGACGGTTGCCGGGCTGGTCCTGGTGCGCCAGCGCCCCGGCAAGGGCAACGCGATCTTCCTGACGCTGGAGGACGAGAAGGGGATCGCCAACATCATCGTCTGGAAACGCGATTTCGCGCGCCTGCTGCCTGTCATCATGAGCTCGAAATTCGTCCGCGTGACCGGCAGGCTGCAGTCCGAATCGGATGTCGTGCACATCGTTGCCGAAACGATCGAGGATCTGACGCCCTGGCTCGCCGTCCTTCTGGAAGAGGCGGCTGCATCGCCGGCCCCCGACATGCCTGCCGGCCAAGTCGCCCGGCTCGCCGGGGCGGAAGGCCGGCGCAAGCTCTCGCCCTTCGTAAGGCGAAATACTCCCGTCGGGGCGGCGCCGGCCGATGCCGATACGCTGACCCGCAAGGCCGGCGGCGTCATGCCGAAGGGGCGCAACTTTCAATAGACGCCGGATGGCCACGGCGCCATCGGACAGGCCGCAAGCCTATTGCGCCTGCGGCGGAAGCCTCGCTGCGTCGGGGTCTATGCTGCGCGCCTCCGACGGCAGGAGCACCGGGATGCCGTCGCGCACCGGATAGGCAAGCTTGGCCAACCTGGAGATCAGTTCGCAGCGCTCCGCATCCCACACCAGCGGCCCCTTGGTGAGGGGGCAGGCGAGAAGTTCGAGCATCTTCACGTCGATGCCGGATTTGCGCTGAACGTCACTCACGTATTTCCCCCTGCCAGCCGAAGCGTCTCTGTCCGATCCTACTGCAGGCTCGATCCGAAGTCCTCGTTGTCGCGCACCAGCGCCATCTCGGTCAGCGCGATCAGCGTCTCGGCCCGGCTCTTCAGGTCTGGCGCCTCGAGCAGCGCCTGCTTTTCCGCCGGACCGTAGGGCGCCATCATCGACAGCGCGTTGACCAGCATGGCGTTTTCGGCGCGGCTCACGCTGTTCCAGTCGGCGTCGAGATCGTTGGCCTCGAGGTAGGCGCGGAACGCCTTGAGCAGCGCCGGCCGGTCCACCTCCTCGCCGGAGCGGTCCTCGTCCAGGTCGGTGCCGAATGGCGCGATGCGGCACTGCCGGAACGGCGTCTTCACCTCGAGCTCCTCGGCGACGCGGAACCGGCAGACGCCTTGCAGCGCGATCATGTAGCGGCCGTCTCCGGTCTCGGTGAGCGAGGTGATGCGGCCCATGCAGCCGACATTGACGATCTCCGGCTCGCCGTCCTCCCGCAACGCGCCGTCGAAGGACGGCTGGATCATACCGATCAGCCGGTCGCCGGCCATCGCCGCATCGACCATCTGCAGGTAGCGCGGCTCGAATATGTTTAGCGGCATGCGCCCGCCCGGCAGGAGCAGCGCTGCCGGAAGCGGGAACACCGGGATGACGGACGGCAGGTCCGCCACGCGCCGGTAGTTGAAATTGCCTGCCTGCACCGCGTTCCCTCCCATACCCCCAGACAATCTGGTGCGCCGCGCCGCGATCGCAAGGCTTGAGGCGGTTCGTTCTTCTTCAGGTCGCGCGCTGCGTGGTCCCGACGCGGGTCGACTGGGTCGCCCCGCTACACCGCGCCATCTATGAAAACAGCAACGACGACAGCCGCCGCCGTGCCGACAGCGTCGCCTCGTCGGTCATGCCCCATGCCTCGAACAGCTTCAGCAACTGCGCCCGCGCGCCATCGTCGTTCCAGGTGCGGTCTGCCCTGACGATGGCGAGAAGATTGTCGGCCGCCTCCTCGCGCTTGCCTTGCGCGTTCTGGATCATGGCGAGATCGAAGCGTGCCTGGTGATCGCCGGGATTGTCGGCGAGGCGCCGCTCCAGCGCAGCGGGATCGCCGAGGCCGGCGGCCTCCGCCGCGAGGTCGAGCTTGCTCCTGATCGCGGCAATCGCCGCGACGCCCTGCTTGTCGGCCGGCACACGGGCGAGCAGCTCTTCGGCGCCAGCCTTGTCCCCCGCCTCGAACAGGAGGTCAGCCAGCCCGGCAATGGCGTCGACGTTCTCCGGCTGCTCCTGCAGCACCGCGTCGAAGATGTCGGTCGCCGTTTGCATGTCGCCCGCCTCGCGCGCCTGCTGGGCCGCCGCGAGCGCCTCGGCAATCTGCGGCTGGCCGCCATTCTTGCCGACGAGCTTCTGTATGAAATCGCGGATCTGGCTCTCCGGAACGGCGCCCATGAAGCCGTCGACCGGCTGGCCGTCGCGGAACGCGATGACCGCCGGGATGGACTGGATGCCGAGCTGGCCGGCGATCGCCGGATGCTCGTCTATGTTCATCTTGACGAGTTTCACCGCGCCGCCGGCCGCCGCCACTACCTTTTCCAGCGCCGGCTGCAGCTGCTTGCACGGGCCGCACCATGGCGCCCAGAAATCGACCAGGACCGGCAGTTTTCGCGATTCCTGGATGACGTCCGCAGTGAAGCTCGCGGTCGTCACGTCCTTGACGGCCAGCGGCGCTGCGGCGGTGCCGTTGCCCGTCGCCGGCTCGGCGGAGCCGTAGCTGACATTGGTGGAATACTGGCTGCCGATGCCGCCAAACCGATTGTCGCCGCCGCTCGTCTTGTCGCTCATAACGTCCCTCATCGCCCGTACATTGGCCCTGTCGCCGCCGGCCTGATGGCCAGCATGTGGCAATCAGGCCGAGACTTTCAAGATGGCGGGCTCATGCCCGGTGGCGCGGGCGAAGCGCAGCAGGTCGTCGGCCGCGATCGACGTCGTCGCCTTGTTGGTCAGGGGATGCGCATTGATCGTCCCGTGCTCGAGCAGCGCGCTGTCGATGACGAACTTCACCCTGTCCTGCTCGTCGTTGATCAACCCGAAGGCCGTCACCGCTCCCGGAATGACGCCCAGCAACTCCATCAGCGCCTCGGGCTTGCCGAACGACACGCGGCTCGCCGCCCCGATCACGTGATGGATCTGCTTGAGGTCGACCTCGGCGTCCTCTTCCACGGTGACCAGGAAAAAATTGTCCTTCTTGTCCTTCAGGAAAAGGTTTTTCGTGTGGCCCCCCGGGATTTCGCCGCGCAACGCCCGCGAATCCGCCACCGTGAAGAGCGGCGGGTGCGAAACCGTCGCCACATGGATGCCGAGATCCTCCAGAAAGGCGAAAAGCTCGGCAGGGGTCGTGGGCATGGCGCGTCCGTATCCGTGTATTCGCAGGTGCTCCCGCGCACCTTTAGAGGCAAACCGCACCGCCGAACAAGCCGGTATGCGGCAGGCGGCCGCGCTTCCGGAGCGTCATTTCGCCAACCGCGAATTCCCTGTTGCATTCATACGACTCTTCGGCCATATAGGCGCGGCTTGCGGCGGAAACGCCGCGCGAGCGGGTGTAGCTCAGGGGTAGAGCACAACCTTGCCAAGGTTGGGGTCGAGCGTTCGAATCGCTTCACCCGCTCCAAATTTCTAGACTTCGAAAAGCCGCGGTTCGCCGCGGTTTTTTCGTTTTTCAGCTGCTAAATTGTTGCCGGCCGGGCCTTTCAGGAAGGCCTGGGTCTTTCGCGGGTCACCGGCGCGCGATCTCATCGGCGTATCCGGCCCCCCTTGAGTGGGGCGCGTTCTCGCCGATCATCCGCGGCCGTTCGGGCGTTCGAAGGCAGGCATCTGCCCCCCGAGCGCGCAAACCGATCCCGCAACCGGCCGCTGCGATTTCGGTGTTTCGGGCTACGCCTTGAGCAGGAGGTGCTCGCGTTCCCACGGCGTCACCACGCTTTCGAAGGCATCGAGCTCCCGCTGCTTCACCCTGAGAAACGTCTGGAAGAATTCCTCGCCGAGCAGCGTGCGAGCGGGCTGGCAGGCGACGAAACGTTCCAGCGCCTGCGCCATCGTCGGGGGCAGGGTGCTTTGCGAGCGGTAGACGTTGCCAAGCGCCTCGGGCCGGCGCTCCAGTCTCTCCTCTACCCCGAGATAGCCGCAAAGCAGCGTGGCGGCGATGGCCAGATACGGATTGGCGTCGGCGCCCGGCAAGCGGTTCTCGACGCGTCGCGCGTCGCGTCCGCCCTTCGGCACGCGCAGCCCGCACGAGCGGTTGTCGTGCGACCATTCGACATTGGCCGGCGCGCTGAGGCTCGGCCGGATGCGCCGGTAGGAGTTCACATGCGGCGCGAAGAGCGGCATCGCCTCGGGAATGTATTTCTGCAGGCCGCCCATGAAATGCCGGAACATCGGCGTGTCCTCGCCTTCTCCGTCAGCGAACAGGTTTTCACCCGCCGCATCGACCAGCGAGACATGCAGATGCATCGCGCTGCCGGCCTGGTCACCCCTGGGCTTCGCCATGAAGGTGATGTTCATGCCCTGCTCGGCCGCCGCCTTGCGGGCGATGCGCTTGAACAGCACCACCTGGTCGGCGAGCCGCAGCGGGTCGCCGTGCAGGAGGTTGATCTCCAATTGCGCGGCGCCGGTCTCGTGGCTCAGCGTATCGACCGGAATGCCGGCGGTGGCGCAATGCTCGTAGACCCTCCGCATCACGGGATCGAACAGCTCGAGCGCTTCCATGTCGTAGGGATGCTGGGCGCTTTCCTTGCCGCCCGTGGCGAGCGTCGGCGCGGTCACCGGCTCGCGCGGGTCGGGATTGGGCGCCGTCAGGTAGAACTCCAACTCGGGCGCCACCACCGCCTGCCAGCCCTTCTCTGCATAAAGCGAGACGACCGACCTCAGCAGCGTCCGCGGCAAGGCGTTCCACAGCCGCTCCTCCGGGTAGCGTGCATCCGCGATCACGTAGGCGCGCCGGCGGTCCGCCGAAAGGCAGAGCGAATCGGTATCGGGCGCGAGCAGCATGTCCGGATCGCCATAGGCAAAACCTTCGTCGTTCGACCCCGAATAATTCCCGTCGGAGCAGACCAGCAGCGCGCTGGTCGGCATGTAGAGCGCGCTGCCGTCCAGCGCCTTCAGGAATTTTTCCACCGGCAGCACCTTGCCGCGCAGCACGCCGTTCATGTCGGGGACAAGGCACTCGACCTCGCGGACGTCGTGTTCCCTGATCCAGACGCCCACGCTCCCGACGACGGCTTTATCCATGGCTCACCCTAGACATGCTTGCGCCCCCCCGCATTGCGGAACCAGGCGTCGGGATAGGGATACCACCAATCCTGCACCACGGGCTTGTGGTCGATGACGACCATTTTCGATCGGCGGAAGGCGTCGAGTCCCTGCCGGCCGAGCTCGCGGCCGATGCCCGAGGCCTTCCAGCCGCCGAACGGCAGCGCGTCATTGTCGATCAGCGGGTTGTTGACCCACACCATGCCGGCCTCCAGCCGCTCCGCGGCCTCGTGCGCCTCGGCAAGATCGCTGGTGAAGATCGAGGCGCCGAGGCCGAACGGACTGTCATTGGCAAACCGGATCGCCTCGTCGAAATCGGCGACGCGACAGATCGCGGCCACCGGACCGAAACATTCCTCCCGGCAGATCGCCATGTCGGGCGTGACGCCGGTCAGGATCGTCGGCTCGTAGAACCACCCCACATTGTGCGCAGGCGGGATGCGCCCGCCGGTGACCGCCCTGGCGCCATGCGCGATGGCGTCGTCCACCAGCCGCATCACCTTGGCGCGCGCCGCTTCGCTGACCAGCGGGCCGATCTCCGTCTCGTCCATGCCGTTGCCGATGCGCAGCGCGCGCGTCTTCTCGGCGAAGAGCTCGACGAAGCGGTCATGCACCGAATCGACCACGAAGAAGCGCTCGGCCGAGGTGCAGACCTGGCCCGAGAGATGGAACGCGGCGGTCACGCTGCCGGCGGCCGCAACCTCCAGCGGCGCATGCGCGCTGACGATCAGCGGATCGCTGCCGCCTGCCTCGATGACGCAGGGCTTCATCCGTTCCGCGCAGGCGACGGCGACGCGGCGGCCCGCCGCCACCGAGCCGGTGAAGGCCACGGCGTGGGTGCGGTCGGATTCGACCAGCGCCTTGCCTGTCTCCGCGCCGCCCGGCAGGCAGGCGACCAGCCCCTCCGGCAGCGCGCGGAACACTGCCATGTAGTCGAGCGTGGAGAGTGTCGTCGCCTCGGCCGGCTTGATGATGCAGGCGTTGCCGGCGGCGAGCGACGCCGCCACCGTCCAGCACATCAGGAGGATCGGGAAGTTGTAGGGCATGATGTGCACGGAAATGCCGCAGGGCTCGTAGCGCGCATACTGGAACGAGCCGGCCTGCGTCGTGCCGGCGATCTTGCCCCCCTCGTCCCGCGCCATTTCCGCATAGTAGCGGAAGATCGGCGCGCAATTCGCGATCTCGCCGATCGCCTCGGGATAGGGCTTGCCCATCTCGCGCACCATGAGCTCGGCACAGCCAGTGAAGTCCGCCGCCTCGATGGCGTTGGCGACGCCGTGGAGATGTTTGGCGCGCGTCTTGGCGTCCAGCGCCTTCCATGCCTTCTGCGCCCTGGCCGCGGCCGTCAGCGCCGCGTCGATCTCGACCGCGGTCGCCGCTGCGATGGCGCCGACCGTCTCCAGCGTCGCCGGGTCGATGACCTCGCGACGCGCACCCTCCATCTGCCGGTAGGACGGGTTGACGAAGAAGGCCGGAGTCTCGGGGGAAAATTCCATGCGGGCGGCCTCAGCGGATCATGTAGACTTTCTTGATCGTCTCGTGGACCGTGCAGACGCCCTTCCAGTCCTGCGGAAAGAAGGCCACCGTGTCGGGCACGATCTCGATCACCTCGCCCGATTCGTGCACATAGGTGCAGCGCCCTTCGAGGAAGTGGCAGAACTCGTCGCGCGTGACGTGGCAGTTCCACTTGCCGGGCGTGCAGACCCACAGCCCGCACTCCGAGCGCCCCTCCGGCCCCTTGTGCAGCAGCTTGCCCGAGGTCCGCGACTGGCCCTCGATCATCGTCGGTATGACGCCCCAGTCGACCAGATCGGTCAGTTCCAGCGGTGACTGCATGACCGGGGTAGGCATATTCGTCTCCTTTTTGACCGGCTCGTCTGCGGCCAGGATGTATGTGTTGCGGATCGCCTCGTGGACGGCGCATTGGCCGGTCCAGCCGGCAGGGAACATGACCAGCGTGCCGGCGCGAACCTCGGTCGTCCTACCGGCATCCGATCGGTATGTCGCGCGCCCGGCGACGAAATAGCAGAGCTCGTCGCGCGGGATCGACAGCCGCCAGCGTCCCTCGCTGCAGACCCATATGCCGGTCTCGGGCCGGTTGTCGGGCCCCTTGTGCACGAGCCGGCCGGTCGAGCGCGACACGCCTTCGATGGCGTCAGCCTGGACGCCCCAGTCCACAAGGTCCGTGCGCGTGGAGGCTTCGTGGAGGTGCGGCGCGGAGGAGGTCACAGCAGCGTTTCCAAGAGGCCGGCCGCCTTCTCCGGCCCGTTCTGCGACTGCATCTGGTTCGCGGTTGCGGCGAGCTTCGACTTCATCGCCGTGTCGGTCAGACATGCTTCCAGCTTCGCCAGCAGCTCGGCTTCGGTCCAGTCGTAGCGGGGCATCTTGAACCCGTGCCCGGTCTCCTCGACACGCGTTGCGTTGTCGTGGCCGTCCCAGACATAGGGCATGATGATCGCCGGCTTGCCGAAGAACAGGCACTCCGTGAAGGAGTTGTTGCCGCCGTGGTGGATGACGGCGTCGACCTGCGGGATGACCGACGGCTGCGGGAACCAGCCCTCGATGACGACGTTCGGCGGCACCTCGGAATACTGATCCTTGTAGCCGCCGACATTGACCAGCGCCCTGTAGGGGGAATTGCCGATCGCCGCGATCACCCGCTTCAGCAGTTCCGTGTCGCCAGCACCGAGCGAACCGAAGGAGACATAGACCAGCGGCCCGTCATTGTTCCTGGCGAAGGCCGGCACCGTGTAGGGCGCTTCCTTGCGAACACAGCCCTCGAGATACTGGAACTTTTTGGGATCCAGCGGATGCCTGCGCTTGAACTTCACCGCCTCGGGATAGAGCAGCAGGTTGAGATGGGGCGACGCCTCGAAGAACTGGCCGATCGGGTAGGGCGCTTCGTCGGTCGTCTTCAGGAACTCGTTGAAGTCGTCATGGATCGGCTTGATCACCGCGTTGAAGTGGTCGCGATAGGCCTGGTGCCCGGCGCGGTCGTTTTCTCCGCAGCCGGAGAGATGCGGCGGGATATCCTCGTCCTCGATCTCGTTCTCCGAGCAGGAAATGACGCGCACCCATGGCACGCCGAACTGCTTGATCGCCGGAAACAGGATGACGTTGTCGACGCAGATGACGTCCGGCTTGATCTTCGCCAGCACGCCCGGCAGGTCCTTCTGCGCCCACTTCGCGCTGTCGACGATGGCTGTCCAGCAATCCTTCACGTAATTGTCGACCTGCTCATGGGGCGACTTGCGGAAGTTCGGGATGTGGCCGTTGATGAAATCCTCCCAGAACTTCGCCATCTTTTCGGCCGGCATCGGCTCGGAAAGGTTCACCGGATGGGCCTCGAAGCCGTAGCCCTTGTAGACGTCGACGAAGCCGGGGTCGGAGAGGAACACCGCCTTGTGGCCGCGCGCCTCGACAGCCTGCGCGATGCCGACGGAATTCAGCGCCGGCCCGTAGGCGGCCTCGGGAAAGAATGCGATCGTCTTTTGCACCATGGTGCGACCTCTCAGTTCCTGAAGATGCGTGTGTCCGACGCCGACCAGCCGATCTCGATCGCGTCGCCGACGTTCGGCTTGCGGCGGTCGGCGGTGTCGGCGGTGATGCGGACGAGGAAGGGCCTGTCGGCAAGCTTCGTGCGGACGTGGAGCTGCAGGTCGAGGCCGTGGTAGGCGAGGGCCTCGACCATACCCGTCGTCCGATTGTGGAGGTCTGCCGGCGGGAACAGCACGATGCGCTCCGGCCGCACGGCGGCGATCGCCGCCTCGCCTCCGGCGAGTTCCTGCGGCAGCGCGCCTGCGATGATCGAGCCGTCGCGCGCCTTCACGCCGCCCTCGGCGAGCGCAACTCCCTCGGAGAAATTCATGACGCCGATGAAGCCCGCGACGAAAGCATCGGAGGGATGCTCGTAGATCTCGTGCGGCGTGTCGCACTGCAGCAGCCGTCCGTCCCGCAACACGGCCATGCGGTCGGCCATGACCAGCGCCTCTTCCTGGTCGTGGGTGACGACGACGAAGGTGATGCCGACCTCGTGCTGCAGCCGCTTCAGCTCGATCTGCATCTCGCCGCGCAGCTTCTTGTCGAGCGCACCGAGCGGCTCGTCGAGCAGAAGCACGCGTGGCCGCTTGATCAGCGCGCGGGCCAGCGCAACGCGCTGCTTCTGCCCGCCGGAGAGCTGGTCGGGCTTACGGTCGGCGAGCTGCCCAAGCTGCGTCGTCGCCAGCATCTCATCGACGCGGCTCCTGATCTCGGCGGCGGGCCTGCGCTCCATCTCCAGCCCGTAGGCGATGTTGGCGCGCACGCTCATATGCGGGAAGAGCGCGTAGGACTGGAACATCAAATTGACCGGCCGGCGGTTCGGCGGCACGCGCGACACGTCGGCGCCGTCGAGCAGGATTCTTCCGCCGGTCGGCGTCTCGAAGCCGGCGAGCATCCTGAGCAGCGTGGTCTTGCCGCAGCCAGAAGGCCCGAGCAGCGCGAAGAACTCGTTCTCGCGTATCGACAGCGACACGCCGTCGACGGCGGTCAGCCGGCCGAAATTCTTGCTCACGCCGTCTATGTCCAGCACGGCGCGCGTCATTGCCCGACCATCCCGCGGTTCAGCCGCTGCGAGATCGCCAGCGCGATGACGCTGACCGCCATGACGATTGTTGCGAGCGCGTTGATCTCCGGCGTGATGCCGAAGCGGATCATCGAATAGATCTGCATCGGCAGCGTCGTCGAGGCGCGGCCGGCGCCGGCGGTGAAGAAGGCGATGATGAACTCGTCGACAGACAGCGTGAAGGCGAGCAGCGCGCCGGCGATAACCGCCGGCAGGATGACCGGCAG
>DATDJN010000394.1:0-4284 GCA_036520515.1 Rhizobiaceae bacterium | reverse complement strand
TCGATTGGACGACGCAACAGCGCCCATTTTTTGCCATTGTCGATCAGCTCGCGAGGTGCTGATTTCGACGCCTTCTTGCGCTCTTCACGCGGCAATGCGAGTAGCTAGTCCCGCCCGGCCTGCGCAATTTCGGCAGGCGCGATATCGCCCTTCAGCAACTCCGCGGTATCGGCCAGCCGCGCCTCGGCGGTGTCCTTCACATGGGCGGCGAGTTCGGGCAGTCGCTCGATCAGGGCGTGAAAATCCTGCGCGTCGAGCGCCAGCAGCTTGGTCTTGCACGTCGCCGTCACCGTGCCGCTGCGTTTGGTCCGGTGCAACAGCGCGATCTCGCCGAAGAACGTGCCGTTCGAAAGCTGGACCCGCTGGCTCGGCAGCTCGATCTCGACTTCGCCCGCGGTGATGAAATACATCGATGAGGCCGGATCGCCGCGCCGCACCAGCACCTCGCCGGCCTCGATGGTCTGCGCCCGCAACAGCCGCATGATGTCGACGATCTCGGAGGCGCCGAGATGGGCGAACAGCGGCACCCGCGCCAGCATGCCCCAGGTGACGATGAAATCGCGCCGCCGCACTTCGTCGGCAAAGGCGCGCGAGACGATCGCGACCGGCAGCGCGATCATCGCAAAGCCGACGACGATGGCGAACACCGATACGATCTTGCCGAGCGGCGTCACCGGCACCACGTCGCCATAGCCGACCGTGCCGAGGGTGACGATCGCCCACCACATCGCCTGCGGGATGGTGCCGAACTTGTCGGGCTGGATGTCGTGCTCGATCGCGTAGAGCAGTGTCGCGAACAACAGCACCGCGCCGCTCAGGATCACGACGCAGCCGAACAGGGTGCGCCGCTCCGCATGGAGCGCCGCCAGCAGCGAACGCAGCGCCGGTGAATAGCGCACCAGCTTCAGGAACGGCAGCATGCCGAACAGCACCAGCGCGTGGCGGTCGCCCACGACCAGCGCGACCGACGACGGCAGGAACGCCAGCAGGTCGATGATGCCGAGGCTGGAGAGAGCATATTCCAGCCGGGCCCGCGCCGGCGTCACGGCGCGAAGCGAATGCCCGACCACGCTCCACAGCCGGGCCAGATATTCCAGCGCAAACGCCACGACGGCGAAGACCTCAATGACAGTGAACAGCCAGCCGAACCCGGCGTCGAATTCCGGCACCGAGGCCAGGATCATCGCCAGCACGTCGAGCACGATGATGGCGACGATCAGCCGGGCGAAGCGCGAGCCGATCGAATGCGGCAGATGATCGTGTTCGAACAGCTCGTAGAGCCGGTCCCGGAGATCCGGGTCGCTGGCCCTGCGCGTGCCCGGAACGGTGGCCACAATCTATTCCCCGCTAATGCATGGCGTGTCGGTCGGCTGCCTCGCCCGCTCTTGCGGGAAGCGGGCTTAGGCGGTCGACGGCCGCCGTCTTTGCTTAACATGGCGTGCGCAAGCTCAATAAGCCCAGGCCCGAAGCCGGTCTTGATGTACGTCAAACCGTCGGGGGCAGCAAAGTGGCTAGTAGCAAGGTCTTCCTAGCCAGCGTAGGGGCGCGACATGATAAAATGTGGTTTAGAATGGCTGATAATTACCAGTCTCATCGCTGGTTTCGCAGTTGCGGCTCAGGCTGACGACCTGGACGTCGGCAAAGCAGAATTTCAGTCTTCGTGCGCGAGCTGTCATGGCACGGATGCAAAAGGCAAAGGACCGGTCAGCGACCAGCTTAAGATACCGCCGCCCGATTTGACGATGTTGGCCAAGAGCAACAACGGGGTCTTTCCCACGGACGCTGTTTATGAAGCCATAAATGGATTGAAAACAATTCCCGCTCACGGCAGTCGCGAAATGCCAGTTTGGGGGGAACGATTCAATCCGATTATCAACTTGCCGCACTATGTTGATCCGTCTTATTGGAAAATGGCCGGGCCGGATCAAAGCCCGGAAGTCGTCGTGCGAAAACGCATCCTCGCTGTCGTCGATTATCTGAGTCGTGTTCAGCAGAAGTAGCCACCGACGAGCGTCAGATTAGTTGCCCGTCCTGCTGAGCGCCCTCTGAAGCGGGAGCTGACAGGGGACGCCCGGGGCTTGTGCTGCCCTGCTTGCCAAACCTCGATGTCTCACGCCTTCGGCTTGCCTGCGCTCAGGCGCCGGCCATCGCCTGTTCGATCGCCGACAGCGCCGCGTTTGCCTTGGCGCCATCGGGGCCGCCGGCCTGCGCCATATCAGGCCGTCCGCCGCCGCCCTTGCCGCCGAGCGCCTCCGAGCCCTTGCGTACGAGTTCGACCGCGTTGAAGCGCGAGGTGAGATCGCTCGTGACGCCGACGACGATGCCGGCCTTGCCGTCCTCGGTGACGCCGACGATGGCAACCACGCCGGAGCCGATCTGCTTCTTGCCGTCGTCGACCAGGCTCTTGAGATCCTTGGTCTCGACGCCCTCGACCGCGCGCGCCAGCAGCTTGACGCCGCCCGCTTCGCGGATGCCGGCGGCAGCGCCATTGCCGACTGACGTGCCGCTACCCATCGCGAGCTTCTTGCGCGCGTCCGACAGATCGCGCTCGAGCTTCTTGCGCTCTTCCATCAGCGCCGCGATGCGTGCCGGCATGTCGTCGACACTGGTGCGCAGCTCGGAGGCCGCGGTCTTGGCGAGCGTCATCGTCTCATTGGCATGCCTGCGCGCGTGACGCCCGGTCAACGCCTCGATACGGCGCACGCCCGAGGACACCGCGCTTTCGCCGGTCACTGAAATCAGCCCGATATCGCCGGTGCGCCGCACATGGGTGCCGCCGCACAGTTCGACCGACCAGCCGAGTGCGTTCTGCCCCTGTTCGCGCGGGCCCTTGCCCATCGAAACCACGCGGACCTCGTCGCCGTATTTCTCGCCGAACAGCGCACGCGCGCCGGCCTCGCGGGCGTCGTCGACCGCCATCAGCCGCGTCGTGACCTCGTCGTTTTCGAGCACGACCTCGTTGGCGATGTCCTCGACACGGGCCAGTTCTTCGGCCGTGATCGGCTTCGGGTGCACGAAGTCGAAGCGCAGGCGGTCCGGCGCCACCAGCGAGCCGCGCTGGGCGATATGGTCGCCGAGCACCTGCCGCAGCGCCTCGTGCAACAGATGCGTCGCCGAGTGATGGGCGCGGATCGAGGAGCGCCTGCCGTGATCGACTTCGAGCTGCAGGGCGGTGCCGACCTTCAGCGTGCCCTGCTCCACCTGGCCCAGATGCACGAACAGGTCGCCGGCCTTCTTCTGCGTGTCTGATACGCGGAACTTGACGCCCTCGCCGGTCAACAGGCCGGCGTCGCCGACCTGGCCGCCGGACTCCGCGTAGAACGGCGTCTGGTTCAGCACGATCGCGCCGCTCTCGCCGGTCTTCAGGCTATCGGCATCCTTGCCGTCCTTGACCAGGGCCGTCACCACGCCCTCGGCGCTTTCGGTGTCGTAGCCGAGGAATTCGGTGGCGCCGAGTTTTTCGCGCAGCGGAAACCAGACGTTCTCGCTGGCGGCATCGCCCGAGCCCGACCACGACGCGCGCGCCTTCTGGCGCTGCCGGTCCATCGCATCGGTAAACGACGCCTGGTCGACGCTGATGCCGCGCGACTTCAGCGCGTCCTGCGTCAGGTCGAGCGGGAAACCGTAGGTGTCGTAGAGCGTGAACGCGGTATCGCCGTCGAACATGTCGCCCTTCTTGAGGCCCGCACTCTTCTCGTCGAGGATCGACAGACCCCGCTCCAGCGTCTTGCGGAAGCGGGTCTCTTCGAGCCGCAGCGTTTCCTCGATCAGCTTTTCGGCGCGCACCAGATCCGGATAGGCCTGGCCCATCTCGCGCACCAGCGCCCAGACCAGGCGATGCATCAGCGGGTCGCGCGCGCCGAGCAGCTGCGCATGGCGCATCGCGCGGCGCATGATCCGCCGCAGCACATAGCCGCGGCCCTCATTCGACGGCAGCACGCCGTCGGCAATCAGGAAGGCTGAAGAGCGCAGGTGGTCCGCGATGACCCGGAACGACGCGACATTCTGCTCCTCCGGCCCCTGGCCGAGGGCCGAGGCGGTGGCATCGATCAAATGCCGAAACAGATCGGTCTCGAAGACGCTGTCGACGCCCTGCAGGATGCAGGCCATGCGCTCCAGCCCCAGGCCGGTATCGATCGAGGGGCGCGGCAGCGCGACGCGCTCGTCCTTCGTCACCTGCTCGAACTGCATGAAGACCAGGTTCCAGAATTCGAGGAAGCGATCGCCGTCCTCTTCCGGGCTGCCCGGCGGCCCGCCCCAGATATGCTCGCCGCGGTCGATGAA
>DATDJN010000393.1:0-3697 GCA_036520515.1 Rhizobiaceae bacterium | reverse complement strand
CGCGACGGGCACCAGGCAGGCGCAGGCCGGCTCGCCGTCGACGAGTACCGTGCAGGCGCCGCAATCGCCGGCGTCGCAGCCGACCTTGGTGCCGGTCAGCCCGAGTTCGTCGCGCAGCACGCAGGACAGGCGCGCGACGGGATGCGCCGACACCGATACCGGCGAGCCGTTCACCTCGAAGGCGATGGCCTGCCCGACGGCGCGATCGGTGACTGGCTCATGCGCGTTCATGCCGCCAACTCCGCGCCTGTCCCGGCGAGCGCGCCGGAAAGCGCGCGGCCCGTGATCTCGCGCGCCGCGGAGCGGCGGTAGCCGGCGCTGCCGCGCACGTCGTCGATCGGCGACAGTTCATCGAGCGCGGCCACCGCAACCGCTTCCTCTACGTCGCGTCCCGGCGTCAGTCCGGCGAGCGCCGCCTCAAGTCCCGACAGCCGCTGCGCGACCGCCGAGCAGGCGCCGACCGCGACCGCCGCACGTTCGATCCTGCCGTCGCTGCCGAGGACGACGCGCGCCGCCGCCATGGCGATGGAGATGACGAGGTAGCGCCGCGCGCCGAGCTTCTGGAACGACGACGAACCGGCGGCCGACGCCCTGGGTATCCTGACCGCCGTGGCCATCTCGCCCGAAGCGATCGCCGTCTTGCGGTTGCCGAGGATGAAATTTTGGAGCGGCAGCATGCGCCGGCCGGCCAGCGATGCCAGTTCGACCTCGGCGTCGAGCACCATCAGCGCCGGTACCCCGTCAGCGGCCGGCGAGGCGTTGCAGAGATTGCCGGCGACCGTGCCGACATTCTGGATCTGTGCCGAGCCGACCTCCTTCGCGGCCTGCTTCAGCGCGTCGAAGGCCGGGGGCAGGGGATGGCGGACGATCTCCGTCCATGTCGTGCGCGCGCCGATGACGATATGCGTCGCCGTCTCGGAGATGCCGCGCAGCTCGTCCAGCGCGTTGATGTCGAGCACGTTTTCTGAAAGCGGTCGATTGCCGAGCGCCGGATAGAAGTCGGTGCCGCCGGCCAGTATCTTCCACCGCGCTTCGCCGAGCAGCGCCAGCGCCTCGTCGAGGGACCTGGGTTTCGCGTAACGGATCACGCAATGCCTCGCGGCGTTTTTTCCACAGTGGGGAAAATCGTTCGTATGCAAATGATATCAGCCGCCCCCTGAAAGTCAAAGCGCACGCTTGACGCCGGCGCGCTTACAGCGGAATTTCGCTGTGGGCTTACCCATACGGGGCAGGAGAATTTCATGGCGTCCGAGGCATTGATCGTCGTCGATCTTCAGAACGATTTCTGTCCGGGCGGTGCGCTAGCGGTCGAGGGCGGCCATGAGATCGTGCCGATCATCAACCGGCTGGTGCACGATTTCGAGCATGTGATCCTGACGCAGGACTGGCATCCGGCGCATCATTCGAGCTTCGCCTCCAGCCATGCAGGCCGGAACCCCTTCGAGACGATCGATATGCCCTACGGCCCGCAAACCCTGTGGCCGGACCATTGCGTGCAGGGCACCCCGGGCGTGGAGTTCCATCCGCATTTCATCCACGACAAGGCAGAGCTCATAATCCGCAAGGGTTTCCGGAAGGACATAGACAGCTATTCGGCTTTCTTCGAGAACGACCACAAGACGCCTACCGGACTTGCCGGCTACCTCAGGGAGCGCGGCATCCGCACAGTCACCATCGCGGGTCTGGCGACGGATTATTGCGTGGCCTATTCGGCACTGGATTCGGTCGGCCGCGGTTTCGTCACCAACATCAGGCTGGACGCCTGCCGCGGCATCGACCTCGGCGGCTCGATCGCCGCCATGACCTCGGAGATGAATGCCGCCGGCGTCAAGCTGCTCCACGGCTGAGCGACGCCAGCTCTTCGTTCACCCAATTCCGGGCGGAAATCCGGGTCCTGTTTTTCCCGGAATTGCCTCAACTTACGCCGACATAGCGCTTCACCAGCTCGGGCTCGTCGCGCAGGCGGCCGACTTCGGCCGTCTCGCGGACGCGGCCGTTCTCGATGAAGGAGACGCGGTCGGCGACGGGCAGCACCGCATCGACGCGCTGCTCGACCAGGATGGTCGACACGCCGCGCTCCCTGAGCTTCGCCACCGTCTCGCGGATCTTGGCGATCATCGATGGCATCAGGCCCTCGGTCGGTTCGTCGAGCAAGAGCACCTGCGGCTCCAGGCAGAGCGCGCGGGCCATGGCGAGCATCTGCTGCTCGCCGCCCGACAGCGTGCCGGAGCGCTGCTTCAGCCGCTCGCGCAGGATCGGGAAGAGCTCGAGCACGGCGTCGCGCTCGGCCTTGCCCTTGCCGCGGGCCATCAGCCCGATCTCGATGTTTTCGGCCACCGTCATCTCGGCGAACAGCCGCCGTCCCTGCGGCACGTAGGCGACGCCGGCCTTGGGCACCTCGTGCGGCGCAAGCTCGGTCAGTTCCACGCCGCCGAGCCTGATCGAGCCGGCGCGCGCCGGCAGCAGCCCCATGATGCATTTCAGCGCCGTCGTCTTGCCGGCGCCGTTGCGGCCGAGCAGGCAGTGCACCTCGCCCGGCCGCAGCGCAAGGTCCAGCCCGTAGAGCACCTGCGTGCCCCCGTAGAAGCAGTCGAGCCCGGAGATGGTGAGCGCGTCAGCCATCGGCGCCATTCTCCTCGGGCGTGCCGAGATAGGCATGCTGGACGTCGGCATTGGCGCGGATCTGCTCGGGCGTCCCCTCGGCGAGGATGCGCCCCGCATTCATCACCGTGATGCGGTCGGCAAGCTGCATCACCACCGGCATGTTGTGCTCGATGAGGAGCACGGTCGCCTCCCGCGCGATCTCGCGCACCAAAGTGATGAAATTCTCGATCTCGCCGTCGGAGAGGCCCTGCGTCGGCTCGTCGAGGATGAGCAGGCGCGGTTTCAGCGCCAGCCCCATCGCCACCTCCAGCAGACGCTGGTGGCCGTAGGACAGCGTGCCGGCGACTGCGTGCTCGCGCCCGGCGAGCCCGACGCGCGACAGCGCCGACATCACGCCGGCATGCACCGCGCCGTGACCGCGGCTGTCGGCCAGCGTGCGCTGCACCGGCAGCGCCACATTGTCATAGGCGGTGAGGTTGGCGAAGACGCTGGTGATCTGGAAAGTGTAGGCAATGCCGCGACGCACGCGCCGATGCGGCGGCATGTCGGTGATGTCGCTGCCGTCGAAGACGATGCTGCCGGCCGAGGGTTCGACGCGGCCGCAGACCAGGCTGACGAAGGTGGTCTTGCCGGCGCCGTTCGGGCCGATGATGGCGCGGATCTCGCCGGGCATCACAGCGAAGTCGACGCCGTCGACCGCCTTCAGCCCGCCATAGTTGCGGCTCAGCCCCCTGGTGGTCAGCAGCGGCGTCATGGCAGCCACCTCGCCCAGCGCTCGCGCACCGTGCCCAGTATCCCCTTCGGGAAGAAGAGCACGAGCAGGATGAGGGCGACGCCGACGACGCCGAGATGGCTCATGTTCCAGCCCGGCAGGTAGGCCTTCAGCAGGTCGCTCGAGCCGTCGACCATGTAGTACATCAGCACCGTGCCGACGAGCGGCCCGAGCGTCGTCGCGGCGCCGCCGAGCAGCACCCAGAGCAGCGGCAGGATGGAATACTGCACCGAGGCGAGCGTCGAGCCGACATAGCCGAACAGGATGACGTAGGCGGCGCCCGCGGCCGCGCAGATCGCGCCGGAGGCGACCATCGCGACG
>DATDJN010000392.1:0-2100 GCA_036520515.1 Rhizobiaceae bacterium | reverse complement strand
AAAAGGCCCCCTCCATCATGGCAAAAATCAAGGTGACCAACCCCGTCGTCGAACTCGATGGCGACGAGATGACCCGGATCATCTGGCAGTACATCAAGGACAAGCTGATCACCCCGTTCCTGGATGTCGAGCTGTTGTATTTTGACCTCGGAATGGAATACCGCGACCAGACCAACGATCAGGTCACGATCGACGCCGCCAACGCCATCAAGAAAGTCGGCGTCGGCATCAAATGCGCCACCATCACCCCCGACGAAGCCCGGGTGAAGGAATTCGGCCTCAAGGAAATGTGGAAGTCGCCGAACGGCACCATCCGCAACATCCTCGGCGGCGTCGTGTTCCGCGAACCGATCATCTGCAAGAACGTACCCCGCCTGGTGCCCGGCTGGACCAAGCCGATCATCATCGGCCGCCACGCCTTCGGCGACCAGTACCGCGCCACCGACATCAAGTTCCCCGGCAAGGGCACCCTGTCGATGAAATTCGTCGGCGAGGACGGCACCGTGATCGAACGGGAGGTCTTCAAGGCTCCCGGCGCCGGCATCGCGATGTCGATGTACAACCTCGACGACTCCATCGCCGACTTTGCCCGCGCCTCCCTCAATATGGGCCTGGCGAAGAACTATTCGGTCTATCTCTCGACCAAGAACACCATCCTCAAGGTCTATGACGGAAGGTTCAAGGATATCTTCCAGGAGATCTTCGACAAGGAATTCAAGGCGCAGTTCGACGCCAAGAAGATCACCTACGAACATCGCCTGATCGACGACATGGTCGCCGCCGCGATGAAATGGTCCGGCGGCTACGTCTGGGCCTGCAAGAACTATGACGGCGACGTGCAGTCCGACACGGTGGCGCAGGGCTACGGCTCGCTCGGCCTGATGACCTCGGTGCTGATGACCCCGGACGGCAAGACGGTGGAAGCCGAAGCCGCCCACGGCACGGTGACCCGGCACTACCGCGAGCACCAGAAGGGCAAGGAGACCTCGACCAACTCGATCGCGTCGATCTTCGCCTGGACCCGCGGCCTGTCCCACCGCGCCAAGCTCGACAACAACCCGCAGCTCGCAAAATTCGCCGACACGCTGGAAAAGGTCTGCGTCGCGACCGTCGAGGAAGGCTACATGACCAAGGACCTCGCGCTCCTGGTCGGTGCCGACCAGCGCTGGCTGTCCACGACCGGCTTCCTCGACAAGGTCTCGGACAACCTCGCCAAGGCGATGGCGGCGTAAGCCGCCTTTATCGCAACTCCCTCCACGTTACTGCCTGCGGCAAACGCGAAGCGTTTGCGCAACGGGACAGAGCGACAAGCCACCCATGTCTCCAGCCTGGAGCACCATGGATGGCTTGGCGCCTGTCGCTGGCCGCGCATTGCACCGCCCGCTGGGTCGCAGTGATAAAGAATCATCGACGGAGCATTACCGTGTCGTTCTCCAAGACTACCGCACTCACCGCCTTCCTGCTGACCGGGTCGCTCGTCCACGCGGCCGCCCAGACGCCTCTTCCCGCGGCCATCGCAGCACCGGGTGAAACCGCGATACTCATGCTGCATGCCGAAGGCGCCCAGGTCTACGAATGCAAGAGCGGCGCCGACGGCACACTCGCCTGGGTGTTTCGCGAGCCGATCGCGACGCTTATTTCGAGCGGCAAGACGGTCGGCCGGCATTATGCCGGACCGAGTTGGGAGTTCAGCGACGGCAGCGCGGTGGTCGGCCAGGTCACCGGCACCGCACCAGGCTCGGTCGCGATGGACATTCCCTGGCTGAAGCTCGGCGTGACCTCCCGGCGCGGCACCGGCGTGCTCAGTCCGGCGACGACCGTGCAACGGATCAACACGGTGGGCGGAAAGCTTAACGGCGCCTGCTACAAGCCGGGCACCTATGAAAGCGTGCCCTACTCCGCCGACTATGTGTTCCTGCGCAAGGGCTGATGCTTTCTCAATCATGGCTGATACCCGGAGCGAAAGCGCTTCGCACTTCTACCCGGGCATTTCAGCATTGCCTGGATCGTCGTCAATCACGCCCCATTCCATGACCGGCATGATCCAGTATACCAGTCGGGTGCCCGCGAACGCCGTCTTGAGCCGGGCGAGCAATCGTG
>DATDJN010000391.1:0-3930 GCA_036520515.1 Rhizobiaceae bacterium | reverse complement strand
CATCGGCATCATCCTGTGGCCCTTCCTGTGGGCCGGCCGCTGGTACGCGCATCGCGGCTGGATCCTCAAAACGGTGCTCGGCCTGATCCTCGCCGGCATTGTCGTGGCCTATGGCTATTTCTTCTACGTCACCCAGTTCTGGAAGCACTTCGATCCCGACTATCCCGCCGCGGTCGTCGGCTCGGCCGCGCCGCAGGCAGCCAACATGCTGGCGGGCGACCCGCTCCCCGCGCCGTCGCAGGCTGGCGCTGCCGCCACCGGCCAGGACACCGCCGGCACGGCAACGCCCCCGGCCACACCCGCGCAACCGGCCTGCAAGCCTTCCGACATCGCGGAGATGAGCGCCTATCTCATCGATTTCAACGTCAACCGGAATGCATGGATCCCCTCCATGCTGACGTCCAAGCTCGGCTTCTTCGGCATGCCCTGGCGCAACACGCCCTATTTCGACAACAAGGCGGCCTTCCAGCTCGGCATCAACCAGGTGATGCGACGCACCACCACCGAACTGGTGGATACGCTCGGCCGCGCCCGCGGCACCTCGCGCATCGACCAGAACCTGCAGGACGCGCGCACCGCGCTCGCCTGGGACGAGGACGCCTGGTACGTCGGCATGCGCGGTCCGACCCGCCCGACCCCCAGCGTCTATCGCGATGCGATCCAGTCGCTGCGCGCCTTCAACGACAGCCTGGAGCGGTGCCAGGCCACCTTCGACGCGCGGGCCGACAACCTGCTGCAGTTCCTCGACCGCATAGCCGGCGACATGGGCTCGACCTCCGACATCCTGCGCGCCCAGATCGAAGCGTCCGACGCGGGCTGGTTCGATCCGCGCGCCGACGACCGCTTCTGGTTCGCCTACGGCCAGCTCTACGCCTATTACGGCATACTGGAGGCGACGCAGTCCGACTTCTCCGCCGTCATCCGCGAGCGCAACCTGACGACGCTCTGGGACACGCTGACCAACCAGATGCGCGATGCGCTCGACATGCAGCCCTGGATCATCTCCAACGGCAACGAGTCGAGCTTCATCTTCCCCTCCCATCTCGCGACCATGGGCTTCAACCTGCTCAGGGCCCGCTCGCAGATCGTTGAGATCAGGTCGGTCCTGGACCGGTAGCGGCCGGCACCCTCCCCCGTGAAGCTCGAGGCCGCCCGACGCCGTCGCGACGAAGAGCATCCGAGCGCGACCTTGCCGGGGGAGCGGCGCACGCCAACCCCTGTCGCTTTTCGCTCATTTCGCGCCTGTTTTGAGACGGCGCGGGGGACCCTGCTCGGGCTCTATGCGCCACACACTCGCGCCGGCGCAGGGACGATGCACCCGCGGGCCATAGTTTCTTCCTGGGAAACATTTTTGCATGCTGGTTGACTACCCCACGGCGGAAAGCTTAGATCGCCGCGCATCGTTCAGCGTCGGCTTCGCGCCGTCGTCCCCGCCAAAAACTGCCAACAGAACCGCCGACAGAACCGCCAACGTCCAGTCCGAGGGAACGCCGCCATGGCCGAAGTGAAGTCCGACATCGAAATCGCCCGCGCGGCGAACAAGAAGCCGATCATGGAGATCGGCGCAAAGCTCGGCATCCCGTCCGAGCATCTCCTGCCCTACGGCCACGACAAGGCGAAGATCTCGGCCGAGTTCATCGCCTCGAAAAGGGGCGGCAAGGACGGCAAGCTGATCCTGGTCACCGCCATCAACCCGACGCCGGCTGGCGAAGGCAAGACGACGACGACGGTCGGCCTCGGCGACGGGTTGAACCGCATCGGCAAGAAGGCCATCACCTGCATCCGCGAGGCCTCGCTCGGACCCAACTTCGGCGTCAAGGGCGGCGCAGCCGGCGGAGGCTATGCGCAGGTCGTGCCGATGGAGGACATGAACCTCCACTTCACCGGCGACTTTCACGCCATCACCACGGCGCACAACCTGCTGTCGGCGCTGATCGACAACCACATCTACTGGGGCAATGAGCTCGGCATCGATATCCGCCGCGTCGTCTGGCGCCGGGTCATGGACATGAACGACCGCGCGCTGCGCCAGATCAACGTGTCGCTCGGCGGCGTCGCCAACGGCTTCCCGCGCGAGGCGGGCTTCGACATCACGGTGGCCTCCGAGGTCATGGCGATCCTCTGCCTGGCCACCGACCTCAAGGACCTGGAACAGCGCCTCGGCGACATCATCGTCGCCTATCGCCGCGACAAGAGCCCCGTCTATGCCCGCGACCTCAAGGCCGACGGCGCCATGGCGGTTCTGCTCAAGGACGCCCTGCAGCCCAATCTCGTCCAGACGCTGGAGAACAACCCGGCCTTCGTGCATGGCGGCCCCTTCGCCAACATCGCGCATGGCTGCAACTCGGTCGTCGCCACCACGACGGCCCTGAAGCTCGCCGACTATGTCGTCACCGAGGCCGGCTTCGGCGCCGATCTCGGCGCGGAGAAGTTCTTCGACATCAAGTGCCGCAAGGCGGGCCTGAAGCCGGCCGCGGCCGTCATCGTGGCGACCGTCCGCGCGCTGAAGATGAATGGCGGCGTCAAGAAGGAAGACCTCGGCAAGGAGAATGTCGAGGCGGTGAAGAAGGGCTGCGCCAATCTCGGCCGCCACATCGAGAACGTGAAGCAGTTCGGCGTGCCGGCCGTCGTCGCCATCAACCACTTCCACTCCGACACCGAGGCCGAGATCCAGGCGGTCAAGGAATTCGTCGCCTCGATGGGCGAGGAGGCGATCCTGTGCAAGCACTGGGCGCACGGCTCCGCAGGCATCGAGGAACTCGCGCACAAGATCGTCGAGCTCGCCGAATCCGGCTCGTCGCAATTCGCGCCGCTCTATGCCGACGAGATGCCGCTGTTCGAGAAGATCAACACCATCGTGCAGCGCATCTATCGCGGCTCCGAGGCGATCGCCGACAAGTCGGTGCGCGACCAGTTGCACGCCTGGGAGCAGGCCGGCTACGGCAAGCTGCCGGTCTGCATGGCCAAGACCCAGTATTCCTTCTCCACCGACCCCAACCTGCGCGGCGCGCCGACCGGCCACACCGTGCCGATCCGCGAAGTCCGGCTGTCGGCCGGTGCCGGCTTCGTCGTCGTCATCTGCGGCGAGGTCATGACCATGCCCGGCCTCCCCAAGGTGCCGTCATCCGAAAGGATCTTCCTCAACGAGAAGGGCCAGATCGAAGGCCTGTTCTGAGACAACTCTGGCGGCGGGCTGCGCTCGCCGCTCAAGGGTCCGGATAGAAAAGCCCGTAGTGCTCACCGATCAGGCAGTCGATGGGCTCTTTCTTACCGGCATAGGTGGTTCCCGGCCACGCGCCGAGGCCACTGACTTCCAGTATCAGCTTGTACCGGATCGCTGTGGCGAATTCGGACGCTGCGTGAATCGGCAAGACGAAGGAGCCGGGACCTCCAGTCACACAGTCGGCATAGTAGAGATCGAGCGTTCCGAACGCATGCGCGATCATCTGCGACGGTCGGATGAGGATCGGCAGGCCGTTGATGATGATGCCGCGCGAGACCGCCGCGTCCCTGGCGGCCGCGACCGGGCTGCCGCTGTTGTTCGGTCCGTCACCCGAAATGTCGATGACCCGCCTTTCTCCGTGAAACGCGCTTTTTTCGAACAGGCCAGAGGCGAAGTCGACGGCGCCCGAGATCGACGTGCCGCCGCCCGGTAGATCGCCCAAAGGCTGTGCCGCCAGCTTCGCCGCGAAAACCATTGCGCTGTCGGGCCCGTCGATGATCTGCCACGGAATGCGTGAGCCTTCGCGGATCGTTTCCGACCATTCGAAATAGGTCACGGCGATGCGACCTTCGGTTCCTGACAGCACCGCATGGACGAATGCCGGATCGCGCAGGGCCTGCACGTAGCCGGCCCGTTGCAGCGCCAGTTCCTCGCGATCCATCGAGTTCGACGTATCCACCGCGAGCACCAATTCGAGATCGACCCGA
>DATDJN010000390.1:0-6726 GCA_036520515.1 Rhizobiaceae bacterium | reverse complement strand
CGCTCGAGCGCCGCATAGGTGCCATGGTCGAACACCCCGGTCACGGTCGTGCGCGTCATGATGCGGACATCCGGCATGGCGCGAAGCTCCGCCACCGCCCCGTCGATCCACTCCGCCGCCGGCTTGCCGTCGATCGTGCCGCCGTCCGACAGCAGGCGGCCGCCGAGCGAGGGATTCTCTTCGCACAGGATGACGCGCGCGCCGGCGCGACCCGCCGCGAGTGCGGCCGCCAGTCCGGTCGGCCCCGCCCCGGCGACGAGCACGTCGCAATGCGCCCAGGCCTTTTCGTAGTGATCAGGATCGCTCTCGATCGCAGCCCGGCCGAGGCCGGCGGCGCGGCGGATCAGCGGCTCGTAGAATTTCTCCCACAGCGCGCCCGGCCACATGAAGGTCTTGTAGTAGAAGCCGGCGACGAAGATCGGCGAGGCAAGCTGGTTGATCGAAAGGACGTCGAAATTGAGCGACGGCCAGCGGTTCTGGCTGGCGGCGACCAGCCCGTCATAGAGTTCGACGGTGGTGGCGCGCGTGTTCGGTTCGCGCCGCGAGCCGGTGCGCAGCTCGACCAGCGCGTTCGGCTCCTCGGAGCCAGCCGTCAGGATGCCGCGGGGACGGTGGTACTTGAACGAGCGGCCGACCAGTTTTACGCCGTTGGCGATCAGGGCCGAGGCCAGCGTGTCGCCGGCGTAGCCGGTCATTGCCTGCCCGTCGAAGCTGAAGTCGAGCCGTTTGCCGCGGTCGATCAGCCCGCCCGCGGCAAGGCGGTGCGTCTGGCCGGCGGCGCTCACGACGCCACCTTCCGGGCGCCCGCGCCGGCGACCGCCTCGACCGAAAAAATCTCGTGCGTCACGGTGTTGCGGCGAACCTTCAGCCAGGAGCGGCAGCCGCCGCCGTGGTACCAGAGCTCTTCCATCTCCCCGGCGACGTTGTCGCGCAGATAGACATAGTCGTAGACGGCGTCCTCGCCGGCCTCCGGGCCGGGTCGCTTTGGCTTGGCGTCGCCCAGATAGGAGAACTCGCCGTTCTCGCGCGGGCCGCAGAAGGGACAGGCTATGCGCATTTCTTGTCTGCCGTCCTCAATGCAAGTTCGGTTGGGCGCCCTGGCCCTTCTCGTCGATCATCGCGCCGCGGCGGAAGCGGTCGAGCCTGAACAGCGCGCCTTCCTTGTGCAGTTCGTCGCGCGCCAGCAGATGCGCGAAGACCAGCCCGGACGCCGGCGTCGCCTTGAAGCCGCCGTAGCACCAGCCAGCGTTGAGATAGAGCCCCTCGACCGGCGTCCTGTCGATGATCGGCGAGCCGTCCATCGACATGTCCATGATGCCGCCCCACTGGCGCAGCAGCCTGACACGCCCGATCATCGGCATCAGCGCCATGCCGCCCTCGCAGACGTCTTCCACGACAGGCAGGTTGCCGCGCTGGGCATAGGAGTTGTAGCCGTCGATGTCGCCGCCGAAGACAAGGCCGCCCTTGTCCGACTGGCTGACATAGAAGTGTCCGGCGCCGAAGGTGACGACGCCGGGGATCAGCGGCTTGATGCCTTCCGAGACGAAGGCCTGCAGCACGTGGCTCTCGATCGGCAGCCTCAGGCCCGCCATCGACGCGACGCGCGACGAGCTGCCGGCCACCGCCATGCCGACCTTGCCGGCGCCGATCTTTCCACGCGAGGTTTCGACGCCGGTGACCCGGCCGTCGGCGTCGCGGACGAAGCCGGTGACCTCGCAATTCTGGATGATGTCGACGCCGAGCCTGTCGGCCGCATGGGCATAGCCCCACACCACCGCGTCATGGCGCGCCGTGCCGGCGCGCGGCTGCAGCAAGCCGCCCTGGATGGGGAAACGCGCATGGTCGAAATTGAGGAACGGCATCATCTTCTTTACGCCGTCGCGGTCGAGCAGCACCGCGTCGATGCCGTTTATGCGCATGGCGTTGCCGCGTCGCGCATAGGCGTCGCGCTGCGCGTCCGAATGGTAGAGGTTCACGATGCCGCGCTGGCTGACCATCGTGTTGTAGTTGAGGTCGCGCTCCATCGTCTCCCAGAGCTTCATCGACAGCTCGTAGAAGCCGATGTTGCCGGGCAGCATGTAGTTGGAGCGGATGATCGTCGTGTTGCGGCCGGCGTTGCCCGAGCCGATCCAGCCCTTCTCCAGCACGGCGACGTTCCTGATGCCGTACTCGTGCGCCAGGGAATAGGCGGTCGCCAGGCCGTGCCCGCCGCCGCCGATGATGACCACGTCGTAGCGCGGCTTGGGTTCCGGGTCACGCCATGTGCGCGGCCATTTCTTGTGACCGGAAAGTGCCGCGCGGGCGAGCGAGAAGATCGAATATTTCATAGTCCGTACAACGGCCCGCCTGCTTTTCCCACCCGTCAGATGTCGAGCGTGTGGTCGCGTTCCCACTGCGTGAAGTGGGACGCGTAGGAGTTCCATTCCTGGTGTTTCAGCTTCAGATAGGCCGCCGAGAATTCCTCCCCCAGCGCCGCTTTCAGCGACTTGTCCTTGTCGAATTCGCGCAGCGCGTCAAGCAGGTTGAGCGGCAGCTTCGGCGCGCCCTTCACCGTGTGCCCGTTCTGGTACATGTCGATGTCGTAACGCTTGCCCGGGTCGGCCTTGGAACGTATGCCGTCCAGCCCGGCCGCGATGATGACGGCCTGCATCAGATACGGGTTGGCCGCGCCGTCGGGCAGGCGAAGCTCGAAGCGGCCCGGACCCGGCACGCGCACCATGTGGGTTCGGTTGTTGCCGGTCCAGGTCACCGAATTCGGCGCCCAGGTGGCGCCCGATATCGTGCGCGGAGCGTTGATGCGCTTGTAGGAGTTCACCGTCGGGTTGGTGATCGCGGCGAGCGCGGAGGCATGCTTCATGATGCCGCCGAGGAAGTGCCTGCCCTTGGCCGACAGGCCGAGCTCCATCTTGGGATCGGCGAAGACGTTGACCTTGCCGGCCTTGTCCCACACCGAGATATGCGCATGGCAGCCATTGCCCGTCAGGCCGGAGAAGGGTTTCGGCATGAAGGTCGCGCGCAGGCCGTGCTTCTCGGCGATCGACTTCACCATGAACTTGAAGAACGAGTGCTTGTCGGCCGTGGCGAGCACGTCGTCGAAGGCCCAGTTCATCTCGAACTGGCCGTTGGCGTCCTCATGGTCGTTCTGGTACGGGGCCCAGCCGAGCGCCAGCATGTGGTCGCAGATCTCGGCGATCACGTCGTAGCGGCGCATCACAGCCTGCTGGTCGTAGCACGACTTGGACGCCGTGTCGGCCGGGTCGGAGATCGCCGTCCCGTCGGGCGTGATCAGGAAGAACTCGGCTTCGACGCCGGTCTTGACGCGCATGCCCTCGTCGGCCGCTTCCGCCACCAGGCGGCGCAGCGTGTCGCGCGGCGCCTGCGCAACCGCCTTGTCCTCCATGATGCAGTTGGCCGCCACCCAGGCGACCTCCGGCTTCCAGGGCAGCTGGATCACGGAATCCGGATCGGGCACGGCCAGCATGTCTGGATGCGCCGGCGTCAGGTCGAGCCAGGTGGCGAAGCCGGCAAAACCGGCGCCGTCCTTCTGCATGTCCGCGATCGCCTGCGCCGGAACCAGCTTGGCGCGTTGGCCGGCAAACAGGTCCGTATAGGAGATCAGGAAATATTTGACGCCGTTCTTCTTGGCGTATTGCGAGAGATCAGTTGCCAAAGGAGTTCCCCATTGCGTGTATTTTTTGAAAGCCGTTCCCCGAGGCCATTCTTATGCGAAAAAAGGCGGCTTCGTCAGAAGCCGCCCTTTCCAGGTATCCAGTTCGTGCCCGCGAGCGGCACCTGCGCCATCGCCGCGGCTTCCAGCGTCAGCGCCACGAGATCCTCCGGCTCGAGATTGTGCACGTCGTTCTTGCCGCAGGCGCGGGCGATCGTCTGCGTCTCCAGCGTCATCACCTTGAGGTAGTTGGCGAGGCGCCGGCCGGCCGCCATCGGGTCGACGCGCTTCATCAGTTTCGGGTCCTGCGTGGTGATGCCGGCCGGGTCCTTGCCTTCGTGCCAGTCGTCATAGGCGCCAGCCGTCGTGCCCAGCGCATTGTACTCTGCTTCCCAGCGCGGGTCGTTGTCGCCCAGCGCCACGAGCGCGGCGGTGCCGATCGACACGGCGTCGGCGCCGAGCGCCAGCGCCTTCGCCACGTCGGCGCCGTTCCTGATGCCGCCCGACACGATGAGCTGCACCTTGCGGTGCATGCCGAGGTCCTGCAGGGCCTGCACGGCGGGACGGATGCAGGCGAGCGTCGGCTGGCCGACATGCTCGATGAAGACCTCCTGCGTCGCCGCGGTGCCGCCCTGCATGCCGTCGAGCACGACCACGTCGGCGCCCGACTTCACCGCAAGCGCCGTATCGTAATAGGGCCGCGCCCCGCCGATCTTCACATAGATCGGCTTTTCCCAGTCGGTGATCTCCCGGACTTCGAGGATCTTGATCTCGAGGTCATCGGGTCCCGTCCAGTCGGGATGGCGGCAGGCCGAGCGCTGGTCGATGCCCTTCGGCAGGTTGCGCATGTTGGCGACCCGGTCGGAAATCTTCTGGCCGAGCAGCATGCCGCCGCCGCCGGGCTTGGCGCCCTGGCCGACGACGATCTCGATCGCGTCGGCGCGCCGGAGGTCCCTGGGGTTCATGCCGTAGCGCGACGGCAGATACTGGTAGACCAGCGTCTTCGAATGACCGCGCTCCTCCTCGGTCATGCCGCCGTCGCCGGTGGTGGTCGAGGTGCCGGCGATCGTCGCTCCTCGGCCCAGCGCCTCCTTGGCCGGACCCGACAGCGAGCCGAAGCTCATGCCGGCGATGGTGATCGGGATCTTCAGCTCGATCGGCTTCCTGGCGTGGCGCGTGCCCAGCACGACGGACGTGTCGCAGCGCTCGCGATAGCCTTCGAGGGGATAGCGCGAGATCGACGCGCCGAGGAAGAGGAGGTCGTCGAAATGCGGCAGCTTGCGCTTCGCGCCGGAGCCACGGATGTCGTAGATGCCGGTCGCCGCCGCGCGGCGGATTTCCGACATCGTGTAGTCGTCGAAGGTGGCCGACTTGCGCGGCGTGGTCGACGGGTTCTTGTAGGTCATGGGTCTGTCCCGCCTCAATACGCGTCGGCGTTGTCGATGTTGAAATTGTAGAGCGTGCGGGCCGAGCCGTAGCGTGTGAACTCCTCCGGCTTCACGCCCTTCACGCCGGCCGCGTCGAGCAGTTTCTGCAGGCGCTCGATGTGCTTGGGATGCATCTTCTTTTTCACGCAGTCCGCGCCCAGGCTCTTCACCTTGCCGCGCACGAAGAGCTTCGCCTCGTAGATGGAATCGCCCAGCGCGTCGCCCGCGTCGCCGAGCACGACCAGCGTCCCCGACTGCGCCATGAAGGCCGACATGTGGCCGATATTGCCGTGCACGACTATGTCGATGCCCTTCATCGATATGCCGCAGCGAGACGAGGCATTGCCCTCGACGACGAGCAGGCCGCCCTGTCCGGTCGCGCCGGCATACTGGCTGGCGTCACCCTTCACGACGATGGTGCCCGACATCATGTTCTCGCCGACGCCCGGGCCGACCGAGCCGTGCACGGTGATCACGCCGCCGTCGTTCATGCCGCCGCAGTAGTAGCCGACAGAGCCCCTGACATCGACCGCGACGGGCACGTCGACGCCCGCCGCCACCGCGTGGCTGCCCTTGGGATTGATAACCTCCCAGGCGGTTTCGTTCGAACCGTTCTTGAGTTGGTGGAGCGCGTGGTTGAGTTCGCGCAATGACGTTTTTGCTAGGTCAACCGTAGGCATCAGTGCTCCCAGAAATAAACTTTGGCCGGCTCCGGCTCCCACACCTTGGCACCCTCGATGCCGGGCAAATTCGCCAGCGCGCGGTATTCGGAACCGAAGGCGACGTACTGGTCGGTCTCGGCCATGACTGCGGGCTTGCAGGCTATCGGATCGCGCACGACGCCGAAGCCGTTCTTGGTGCCGACGACGAAGGTGAAAAATCCGTCGAGGTCGGTCAGTGTCTTCTCGAGCGCCTGGCCGAGATTGTCGCCATGCGCCATCTTGTTGGAGATGAAGGCGGCCGCGACCTCGGTGTCGTTCTCGGTCTCGAAGGTCATGCCGTCATGCTTCAGCTCGCGGCGCATATTGTTGTGGTTGGACAGCGAGCCGTTGTGCACCAGGCACTGGTCCGGCCCGGTCGAGAAGGGATGCGCGCCCATCGTGGTCACCGCCGACTCGGTCGCCATGCGGGTGTGGCCGATGCCGTGCGTGCCGGACATCTTGGTGAGCGCGAACCGCTTCACCACGTCGGCCGGCAAGCCGACCTCCTTGAAGATCTCGATCACCTCGCCGACGCCCATGATGCGCACCGAGGGGCGCAGCTCCAGTATGGCGTCACGGGCAGCCTCGACCTTGTCGGTGGGCGCCTCGATGACGGCATGCGTCGACTTCACGATGACGCTGACCTTCGAACCGATCGCCTCCTCCAGCGCCTTGCCGAGACCGTCGAAATCGCTCTTCGGGTCGGCCGACTGGATGGTGATATTGCTGTGCTTCGTCCCGCCGGATCCGTAGATGGCAATCCCTGCGCTGTCAGGCCCGCGGTCTGTGAGCGTCACCAGCATTTCGGACAGCATTTCGCCGAGCCTGGGCTCCAGCGATTTATCCTTCAAAAAGAGTCCGACAATTCCGCACATGGCTGCAATCTCCTGTGTCGTGCATCTGCTAGCATCATGGCAGGAGCTATTCAACT
>DATDJN010000389.1:0-2448 GCA_036520515.1 Rhizobiaceae bacterium | reverse complement strand
GATCGACGCCAGCAGGCCGGGGAAGCGCCGGTCGAGGTCGTCGCGGCGCAGCGTGATCAGCCTGGAGGTGCCGACCGCCTCGGTCTTCGTCACGCCGGCCTCGCGCAGCTTGGCGAGGTGGTAGCTGATGTTGGTCTTCGATCCGAGGTCGAGGAACTGCCCGCAGGAGAGCGGCCGGTGCTCGTTGCGGGCGAGGCAGGCGACGATGCCGAGCCGGGTCGGGTCGCCGAGCACGCCGAGGATGGTGGCGAGGTCGAGCTGTTCGACGGACGGATGGGGCAGGGCCAATTCCTGTGTCCTCGCGATTTTGGGGCTTTCCCGACAAACCTGTCAGGAGAGGGCCGCGCCTTCCTTGACATATTCGCGCGACAGGTTCAATAGTTCAATGAATTTTGAACAAGGAGCCGGCGCATGGACAGACGCCTGATATGGTTGGCCGTCGGCGCATTCGCCACCAGCACGGTCGCTTTCGTCTTCGCCGGCCTCCTGCCGCTGATCTCGGCCTCGGCGAACATCACCATCGCCGAGGCGGGATACCTGATGACGGTGTTCTCGCTCTCCTACGCGATCGGCACGCCGATCCTCTCGACGCTGTTCGGCGCCGTCGACCGGCGGCGCGTGATCGCCTTCGCGCTCCTGTGCTTCATCGCCGGCAACGCGCTTGCCGCGGCAAGCGGCTCCTATCTCGGCCTGCTCGGCGCGCAGATCGTCATGGGCACGGCGGCCGGGCTCTTCGCCTCGACCGCGCAGGCGGCCGCGATCGCGCTCTCCTCGCCCGACCACCGGGCGCGCGCCGTGTCGGCCGTGCTCGGCGGCACCACGCTGGCCGTTGCCATCGGCGCGCCGCTCGGCGCGCTGGTCGGCAACCTCGCGGGCTGGCGCGCGACCTATGTCTTCGTCGCCGCGCTCGCCTTTGTCTGCCTCGCGGTTCTGTGGCTGCGCCTGCCGCACGGCATCGCCGGCGTGAAGCTGACGCTCAGGGAGCGGGTGATGGTGATCGGGCGGCCGGGCGTCTTGCCGTCGCTCGTCGTCACCTTCCTCTACCTCACCGGCGGCTTCGCGGTGATCTGCTATTTCGGCCCGCTGGCGACCGAGGGCGCCGGCATGCAGGTCGCCATGGTGCCGGCGATGCTGCTGGTGTTCGGCCTTGGCGCCATCATCGGCAATTATTCGAGCGGCCAGCTTGCCGACCGGCTCGGCGCGACGCGTCTCGTGGCGCTCTCGCTCACCGCCTCCATCATCGTCTGCGTGCTGCTCACGGCGGTCCTGGAATTCGCGCCGGACGATCTGGCCGGGCCGCTCCTGATCGCGCTGATGCTGCCCTGGGGCATCGTCGGCTGGATGTTCCCGCCGGCGCAGGCGAGCCGGCTGGTCGCCGCCGCGCCCGAGCTTGCGAGCCTCACCATGCCGCTCAACGTCTCGGCCATGTATTTCGGCATCGCGCTGGGCAGCTTCGTCGGCGGCCAGGCCCTCCGGCTGGCGCCGCCCGCCGAACTGGGGCTGGTCGCGGCCGCTTTCTCGCTGGCAGCTCTCGGCGTGCTCGGCGCAAGCACCCTGACGGCCCGCCGGCGCCTGGCGCTGAACGCCGCCGTGAACTCATAGGTCGGCATGGCTGTTTGCGACCCCGTTGTCGCCGTTCGGCCTGCTCCGGTAGCCGCCTGAACCGTGCCATCCGTTCGGCTCCCTACGGACGGCCGGAGTAGAGCCGGAAGTGGACGGGCGGGCTTCGGTGTAAGCACTCAGCAAGCGCCCTCCGCGTTGTCTCCCTCAATGTCACGCATACTATTCTTTGTCCATTGGACGCCAATACAAGTTGATTGGCTTGTGGCGTACCTTAAAGGGACGCCCAGTGCCCGGATGCTGATGCAAGGAATAGTGCACGAGCTTATCGCTTTCCGATACTGAGACCGTCACGTCCGGCCGTTTTGCGGTTAGATGCTCGATCCACTTCGCCATGACCTTGTCGATGCGTTCGTTGTGACTAAAAATGATAATCTCGCCTGTATCCTGACCGGGCTGGCCCGTGGAATAGCGAGAGTCGAGCTGCTCATACCCCTTCAAAAGCCAGTCATATTCCTTGTGGATTTTCGCCTCTCCGATCCAAAGAAAGTCGCGCTTTCCACGCACGATCACATCGCAGTGGCCGCCGATCTGCGTGTCATGTTCGGCATCGTACCCCATGCCTTTGAGCATGTGGACGATTTCAATCGTCAGTGCATCCTCTCCCATGTCCTGCTTCAGATGACGATTTTCAACGATCTGGAGTCCGCACCAGTCGATGGCGCGCTCTACAAGACGATGCTGATCTTCATATTCAATGGCCACAAGACGGTCGAGATTGATCAGCGTCGGCGTGCTGTTTCCGGCCATCAGTTTCAGGTCTCTCAGACTGAACGCTTCGTCGGCCACTGCGGTCATCCGCCAAGCCCAAAGCGATCTGTCGGTACA
>DATDJN010000388.1:0-2001 GCA_036520515.1 Rhizobiaceae bacterium | reverse complement strand
TGCGCTGCATCGCATGGGCAAGGATCGTAGTGCTCGGCGCCTGCGTTGCGGCGGCAGGCGGGGCATCCGCCGGCGTGAAGGTTTCCGAGAAGACGCGCAGCTATGGGATATCAGGCAAGACGGGCTCTGCCCTCCTTGCTGGGATGGACCGCCACGGCCCCAAGCATGGCTTTCTCACACGGGCCATCGCACAGACCCGCTATTCGGTATCCTGGGCGATCGAGTGGGGCGAGACGCGCACCGGTTGCCGGGTGACGGGCATCGATGGCAAGCTGGACATCACCTACACCTATCCGGCGGCTCGAAACCTGCCGCCGGTGCTGCAGCGCCGATGGGCGAAGTTCCTGTCCGGAGTGAGGAAGCACGAGAAAGTGCATGGCGACATTGCGCGCCAGATGGCGCGGACCGTCGAAAAATCTGTCGCCAAGGTGTCGGTCGCAGCAGACCCAGGCTGTCGCGAGGCGCGCGCCGAGGCCAAGCGCCGCATGACGGCGATCTACGCGGACTATGAAGCTCGCCAGATCAAGTTCGACGCACGCGAGCATCGAGAGGGCGGACCTGTCGAAGGCCTGATCGACAGGCTGGTGGAGAACTGACAGCCGCACCCTGGCCGAGCGGCACCCAGGGCTATTGGACGAGCGCAGCAGTCGCCGTCAGCGGATCTTCCGATTGCGGGTCGGTGGCCTCCAGCGAGAACTCGACCAACACGGGAAGATGGTCCGAACCTACGGATTCAAGCGTGTCGGCGGCGTGGACGATCACGTCGCCCTTGGCGAAGATGCGGTCGATCGGCAGGCCGGCGAAGCGCAGGAATTCCGGCAGCGCCTGATAGAGCCAGGTCGGGCCGGGAGGGCCGACGGGCGTCATGCCCGATGCATCGGCGATGCGGGCCGAGGCAGCGCTCCAGGGCGTGGCATTGAGGTCGCCGGCAAGGATCGAGGTTTCCGCAGTCTCCGCCAGCAGGGGCGCCATGTCATCGATCTGGCGGGACTGGCCGAACGGCCAGGGCCAGTGCAGGTGCACTGCGCCGACCTCGACTGGCCTGCCGCCGAGATCGACCGTGGCGGTGGCGAACGTCCCGCCGTCGAGGCACCGGCCTTCCGTGCCTTCCGCGAAGGGGCGGAGCGAGAGGATAGCCACGCCGCCGGCATGATTGTCGATCCGGCAGACGGTTCGATAGGGGTAGGAGCTGGAGAGCAGGGCCAGCTTGTCCGCCCACATCGGCGACACCTCGTTCAGCGTCACCACGTCGGGGCGTACCCGTCCGATCAGCGACAGCACCTTTCCGGGCTCCGGATTGTCATAGCGCAGGTTGAGGTGCAGCAGCCGGTAGACCGGGCTGAACGAATCCCTGGGCAGGTAGGACGCCTGCACGGGGCCGAGCCCCGGCAGGGACGAGGTGCCGGTAACGGTGAGGATCGCGGCCGCGCCGAGCGCTGCGGCCAGAAGCCCCTGCCAGCGAAACGAGCGCGCGAGAAGCAGCGGAAGCGCCGCAAGCACGAGCAGGACCGCGAGATGAACGCGGAAATGCGCCATTGAATCGAACGCCGGATGCAGCCGGCCGAAGAAGCCGCCGACGAGCGGCAGCGAAAGCAGGACCGTCGCCCAGAAGGCTAGGAGTTCTGCCGTGCGTTTCGCTGTCGTTGCGTTCATTCGCGCCTTGTTCGGGAGGATTGCGGCACTTTCAGGATGGCCGCTTCCGCTCACTGGAACGCCGTCTCCGCGAAGCTCCTGAGCTTGCGCGAATGGAGCCGCTCCTTCGGCATCGCCGCGAGCTTTTCCATCGCTCGCACGCCGATGGTGAGGTGCTGGGCGACCTGCCGCTTGTAGAATTCCGAGGCCATGCCGGGCAGCTTGAGTTCGCCGTGCAGAGGCCGGTCGGAAACGCAGAGCAAAGTGCCGTACGGGACGCGGAAGCGGAAGCCGTTGGCGGCGATCGTCGCCGATTCCATGTCGAGCGCGATGGCGCGGCTTTGTGACAGGCGCTGTACTGGCCCGCGC
>DATDJN010000387.1:0-18276 GCA_036520515.1 Rhizobiaceae bacterium | reverse complement strand
GAAGGCCCCGATGCTCGACGCGATGCTTATGGAAAGCCCGCCGCCCTCGGCCGCCTCCTTTGCGCTTTCCCTTTCGCTCGCCATTGCCCCACTAATCTATGCTGCCCTGCAGCATAAGCAAGCCTGCAGGCCGCCATGCCGGAATTCACAGCCCCAGGAATTTGAACGGCTCTGCCTCCTTGAATTGATCATTGACCAAGCCGGAATAGATGTTGGTCTGATTGGGTCCAAGATCGAGCTTCATCACCTTGCCCGTGTCCTCCGAAAAATCGATCTTGGTCAGGTCGGTCCAGAAGGTGTTCGGGGTCAGAGCCGATTCGAAGAAGTAGATCTTCCGCTTCTGGTCGGACACGGTGCGCCAGCGCGTCGACGAGATGTTGGGCTGCTCGGGCGTCGTTATCCCGAAGGGTACGGACACGTTGCGAACGACGCCGAACACGCTCGCGATCATTTCCACCGGCTTTTCCGACTTCGGGATCGCCTTGACGTAGAACGATGCCCGCGCAAAGCGATCGGCAGCCCGGTTGGTGCCCGGAAGCATGACGGTTCCGCCGATCTGCTGCCAGTACGAATCCAGCGCAAGCTGCTGCTCGAACGTCGGGGAGTTGGTCATCACCTGATAGTCGCGGCTGTGGTGTATGACCTGTTTGCCGTCGATATACTCGAAGATGGCGCTATCGCCGGTCGCGTCCGAAAGCGACAGATGGACCGTCGTCAGCCGGTCTTCGCCCGGAACGTCCCCCGTGACGATCGTGAAGGGCTCTTTGGCTAGCGCCTCGACTGCTTCCTCTACCGTCGCGAAATTGTCGAGCGCGTACTGTGCCCATGCCGCAATTGTCAGCCCCGGTCCCTTGCCGTCGTAGGTCGGGTAGGTCGACTCGACCAGCCAAAGCACGTTGGCGACGAGACCGGCCTCGTTCATGCCGTCGGTCGTCGAGACGTCATAGCCGGAAGCGATGACGCTGCCGTACTTCGAGGTCCACTCGATCGAGTTGGGTCCGACCTCGCCAGACCGCTTCATCCCGCGCGGAAAGACCCATAGGTTCGTGCCCATGTCGGTCTTCCAGTCCATCGAACGCCCGGTAACAACTTCACCGTTGTCGCCGAGGTATACCAGGCGCGTGCAGGCGTCCGCCATCGGCGGCACCAGTATGCCGGCCGACGCCACCAGCATGGCGGCGCAGGCGGAAGCTAGCGACCGTTTCCTTGAGGTCATGGCTGGCCTCCTCGATTGGCTAAAGGCCCGGCCGCCCGCCAGCTGCAACCTTACGCTTCTTGGAGCCGTCCGTCGACTTGCACGTGCCGGACAGTTCCGCCAAGCGCTTCAGCACTTTGAGATCTTGGCACGCGCGTCGACCGTCGCGCGATTCCTGCTGGGCCTCGGCCGCTGCCAGGACCGGATGGACAAGGAGACGGGCGTCCCGGCCGGCCACCGGCCCTGCCGGCTAACCCGCCTTCAGCCGATCGGGGTCGAAACCCTCGAACGTCATCTGGTCCGCGTATTTGAAGGTCAGATCGACCGCCGGCTTGTCGCGGATCGTCCAGGTGATGACCGGCATCTTCAGCCTTTCCCGGACGAAGCTGACGAACGGGTTGGGCAAGTCGCCGGCGGCGTAGGAGGTGAAGTCGAGGCCATGGGCCAGCATGGCGAAATGTGCCTCGATGAGCTGGTCGTCGCGGCCGTAGGCAGTGAGGCCCGCCGGCAGATCGGGCATGTGCTTCTTGAAATCGCGGATCAGCCAGTGGTCGAAAGACATCACAGCGACCTTGCCCTTGTAGTCCTTCAGCGCTGCGGCGACGGCCTCGACAAGCCCGTCGTCGTGTCCGGGAATGCCCTTGAGCTCGATCACCAGCGGTACCTTGCCGCGCACGATCTCGAGCAGTTCGCCGAGCAGGGGGATATGGTCCTTGGTGCCGCCAACTTTCAGAGCCTGCAGCTCGGCGGCCGTGCGCTGCCAGATGAAACCGTCGACGCCTGCCAGGCGCTTGAGGTCGCCATCATGGATGACGACCGGAACGCGGTCGGCGGAGAGGTGCACGTCGCATTCGATGGCGAAGTTCTTGTCCACCGCGCGGCGAAACGCCGAGAGTGTGTTCTCCCACACCTTCCTGTTCATGTCGTGCAGGCCGCGGTGGGCGATGGGCCGCTTGGTGAGCCAGGAAATCTTCTTCATGGGCGGCTCAGGCGACCTCGATGATGGCTTCGACCTCGACGGCGGCGTTGAGCGGCAGAGAAGCCATGCCGACCGCCGAGCGTGCGTGCTTGCCGCGCTCGCCCAGTGCGGCGGCCAGGAAATCCGATGCGCCGTTGGCGACCAGGTGCTGCTCCGTGAAGTCGGGCGCCGAAGCGACGAAGACGGTAATCTTCACCGTGCGGGCGATCTTCTCGAGGTCGCCGAGCGCCGCCTTCACCTGCGCCAGTACGTTGATCGCGCAAAGCCTTGCCGCCTCAGCGCCCGCCGCCGTGTCGAGGTCGCGGCCAAGCAGGCCGGACGCCTGCAGCTTGCCTTCCTTGAGGGGCAACTGCCCCGCGGTAAAGAGCAGATTGCCGCTTCTGACGGAGGGCACGTAGTTGGCGGCAGGTGCCGCGGCGGCGGGCAAGGTTACGCCCAGATCGCTCAGCCGCTTTTCGATTGTCTCGCCCATCGTCTTTCCCTATGTCTGTGTCGGACCCGTTCTGGCGGCCGAAACTGCTATTTTTGCCTCGCTTCCGCCACGACTTTTTTTAAGGTGGGTCAACTTGACAGCGGCGAATGCCGCACTGGCCGGAGTCCCCTAAATGCGCGCATTGCGCCTCGCATGCCTCGCCTTCTTCTTGCCGCCGGTCCTTGCCTCGGGGGCCGCCGTCGCCGCTCCCGTTCCGCTGATCCAGCACCGCGCCGTATACGACCTCAAGCTTTCCGACGCCTCTGACCGCTCCGGCATCACCGGCATCTCCGGCCGCATGGTCTATGAGATCAGGGGGTCGGCCTGCGACGGCTATACCGTGCGCTTCCGCTATGTGACCCAATCGGATACGCGCGACGCCTCGCAGATTACCGACCAGCAGACGACCACCTTCGAGGACGCTGAGGGCAAGTCGTTCAGCTTCGCGACAAAGTCCTACACCGACCAGAACTTGGACAAGGAACTGCGCGGCAGCGCGACGCGCGAGCCGCAGGGTGTGAAGATCCAGATCGACAAGCCGGAGCCGAAGAGCTTCGAACTGCAGCCGACGCAGTTTCCGACGCAGCATCTGGTCGACCTGATCCACCGGGCCAAGACCGGCGAGACTTTCTACGAGACCAGCATCTTCGACGGCTCGGAAGAGGCAGACAAGGCGATGACCACGACCGTCATCGTGGGCAAGCAGGCGAACACGGCCAACAACGATCCGGAGTTGAAGGCGCTCAACAAACTCAGCTCCGAGAAGTTCTGGCCGGTCGACATCGCCTATTTCGACGAAACGTCGGAAGGCGGCGAGGATACGCCGGATTATCGCATCAGCTTCAAGCTCTACGAGAACGGGCTGACGCGCGATCTGCAGATGGACTACGGCGACTTCGTCATCCGCGGCCAGCTCGTCGACCTTGCTGTGCTAGAGCCGGACGCCAAGTCGCCCTGCAACAAGTAGGCCCGACAGGTGGCTGTCTACGTGGATCAACCGATCTGGCGATGGGCCGGGCACAAATGGTGCCATATGCTGGCCGACACCGAAGAGGAGCTTCACCGCTTCGCCGCGAGGATCGGCCTCCACCGGCTGCTCTATCAGGGGCCGCCCAAGACGTCCGCCCCCCACTACGACATTACCGGACTGGAACGGGCGCGGGCGCTGAAGCTCGGCGCCGTCGCCTGCAACCGCGAGGAGATCGTGGCCGTGTTCCGGCGGGTGAAGGTGAAGAACGGCAAGGTCGTGCGGCCGAAGCGGGCAGCGGCCAGAATTCGCGAGCTGGCGTAGCCGGCGCCGCTGCCGCTTGCATTGCTGCGCTGCAGCGTCTATATGCGCGCCATTCCACACACGGACTTTGGTGTCCGGCCGGGAGAAATCCGGCGGCGACCGCCGGTGATGCCGAGGATCGTCCAACGCATCTATGTCCGTGGAGGCCAACCGGAAAGGAACTTTTGAATGGCATTGCCTGATTTCAGCATGCGCCAGCTTCTTGAAGCTGGTGTTCACTTCGGCCACCAGACCCACCGCTGGAACCCGAAGATGGCCCCGTACATCTACGGCGCCCGCAACAACATCCACGTCATCGACCTCTCGCAGACGGTGCCGCTGCTGCACCAGGCTCTGAAGCAGGTTTCCGATGTCGTCGCCAAGGGCGGCCGCGTGCTGTTCGTAGGCACCAAGCGCCAGGCGTCCGACATCGTCGCCGACGCCGCGCAGCGCTCGGCGCAGTACTACGTCAACTCGCGCTGGCTCGGCGGCATGCTGACCAACTGGAAGACGATCTCGAACTCGATTGCCCGCCTGCGCAAGCTGGACGAGGTTCTCGCTGGCGAAGGCGGCCAGGGCTTCACCAAGAAGGAACTGCTCAACCTGCAGCGCGAGCGCGAGAAGCTCGACAAGGCTCTGGGCGGCATCAAGGACATGGGCTCGACGCCCGACCTGATGTTCGTGATCGACACCAACAAGGAGGCGATCGCCATCCTCGAGGCCAAGCGCCTGGGCATCCCGGTTGTGGCGGTGATCGACTCCAACTGCGACCCGGACAAGATCGACTTCCCGATCCCCGGCAATGACGACGCGGCCCGCGCGATCCAGTTCTACTGTGACCTCGTCGCCAAAGCCGCGATCGACGGCATCGCCCGCCAGCAGGGCGCGCTCGGCGTCGACATCGGCGCTTCGGCCGAGGCTCCGGTCGAGCCGGCGCTCAACGAGGAAGCGGCGAAGCCGGAAGCCTGACGACTCCGCGAAGGCCGTCGCGCGGCCTTCAAACGACTACAGCATGATTGCCGTGACGGAGCACCATTGAGATCGATGGTGCTCCGGCGCGTTTCAGACGAAGAGGCAAGGATGAGCATTTCGGCAGCACAGGTCAAAGAACTCCGCGAACTGACCGGCGCGGGCATGATGGACTGCAAGGCAGCCCTGACCGAGACCAACGGCAACATGGAGGAAGCGGTCGACTGGCTGCGCAAGAAGGGCATCTCCAAGGCCGACAAGAAGGCCAGCCGGACGGCTGCCGAGGGCCTGATCGGCGTCGATGCCGGCCTGCGCGAGGCGGTGGTCGTCGAGGTCAATTCCGAGACCGACTTCGTCGCCCGCAACGAAGCCTTCCAGGAGATTGTGCGCAACGTCGCCAAAGTGGCGCTCGCTTTCGGCGGCGACCAGGAGAAGGTTGCTCACGAAAAGTATCCGGGCTCCGACAAGACTGTAACCGAAACGATCAAGGACGCCGTCGGCACGATCGGCGAGAATCTCTCGTTCCGCCGTGCGGCCAAGCTCTCGGTGCCGCAGGGCGCGGTCGCGACCTACGTGCACAACGCCGTCGCCGACAACCTCGGCAAGCTCGGCGTGCTCGTCGCCATCGAGACGGCGGGCGACGCGCAGAAGGCCAGTGCATTCGCGCGCCAGGTCGCCATGCATGTCGCCGCCACCAATCCGCTGTCGCTCGATGTCGACGCGCTGGACCCGGCTGCGATCGAGCGCGAGAAGGCGATCTTCTCCGACCAGGCCCGCCAGTCCGGCAAGCCCGAGAACATCATCGAGAAGATGGTCGAGGGACGGTTGCGCAAGTTCTACGAGGAAGTCGTGCTCCTCAAGCAGGCCTTCGTGCTCAACGCCGACCTCACCGTCGAGAAGGCGCTGAAGGAAGCCGAGAAGGAGATCGGCGCGCCGGCGAAGATCACCGCCTATGTGCGTTATGCGCTCGGCGAAGGCATCGAGAAGGAAGTCAGCGACTTTGCCGCGGAAGTCGCCGCCACGGTGAAAAAGTAACGCTGGATCAGCCGCTTCCAGGCCTTTCCGACCAGGTAACCGAAGGGCGCCGCGTGACATCGCGGCGCCCTTTTTTTCAGGGCTTCGGCGATTGTCCGCGGCCGGGGCGGGATCACTGGCCGGTCATGATTAGGTTGACATTCTGACCGTTGCGAACGGCGACCGGCTCCATGAGGTTCCCGCCCTGCCGCCAGTCACCCGCCATCCACGTAACCGTTGTCATCACGAAATAGTCGCCATCGGCCACCTGGTCGAACGTGAATCGACCTTCCCCGTCGTTTTTCGTGCGACGGGCCATTTGTTCGTAGCGAGGATCCGTATTCTTCGGTGGGGGGACAAAGCTGTTGACCTTTCCGCCCCGGTACAAGGCCGCAACACGCTCCCTGGCATATGTCGAAGCCGGCACCAGGACCGTTTCTGAGCCTGCGCCGTAAACGACAACACCATCATTGCGACGTAAGAACGCTTGGCCGGCGATGGTGGCCGTTCCCTGGCGCGTGATATGCTCCGCTTCCGCGGGATTGAATGTCGATTTGATCTCCGGTGCGGCAACGCATCCCGCGAGCGCCAAAATCAGCAAGCTGACTGCCAATTGTTTCATGATTTGCCCTCCATCGCCCAATCGGAGGTTGGCGTATCCGCAATGCACACGCAACCATGCTGCTTGCTGCAAGTCCGTTTGCGCAGGCGGCGCCCTTCGTGTATCGCAAACCGGCGCTGCCGGGCGCCGTTGCGATGGCTCGGCAGCAATCCGATGCGGCAGCCCACATTCACGAGGATTTCATGACGGCAAGGCCCAAATTCCGCCGCGTCCTGCTCAAGGCTTCGGGCGAGGCGCTCATGGGCGAGCAGCATTTCGGCATCGACGTCTCTGTCGTTGACCGCATCGCCTCCGACATTGCCGAGGCCCGCGCGATGGGCATCGAGGTGGGCGTCGTGATCGGCGGCGGCAACATCTTCCGCGGCGTCGCCGTGGCCTCGAAAGGCGGCGACCGCGTCACCGGCGACCACATGGGCATGCTCGCCACCGTCATCAATTCACTGGCGCTCAGGACCTCGCTGGTCAAGCTCGGCGTAGAGGCGGTGGTGCTGTCGGCCATAGCCATGCCTGAGCTCTGCGAAAGCTTTTCGCAGCGCCAGGCGACCGCCTACATGGACCAGGGCAAGGTGGTGATCTTCGCTGGCGGCACCGGCAATCCCTTTTTCACCACCGATTCGGCGGCGGCGCTGCGCGCTGCGGAGATCGGCGCGGATGCGCTGTTCAAGGGCACGCAGGTCGACGGCATCTATTCCGCCGATCCGAAGAAGGACCCCGACGCCACGCGCTTCGAGCGCATCACCCATGCCGAGGTGATAATCAAGGGCCTGACCATCATGGACACGGCCGCGATCGCGCTTGCGCGCGAAAACCACATTCCGATAATCGTCTACTCGATACACGAGCAGGGCAATTTCGGCGAAATCCTGCGTGGCGGCGGCCGCTGCACGGTGGTAGCGGACTAGACGCGCAAACAAGAACCGAACAGATAAAGTTCGAGGAGACGGACCATGAAGACCGGAGACTTCCAGGATATCCAGCGCCGCATGGAGGCGTCGATCAACGCCTTCAAGCATGACCTCGCCTCGCTGCGCACCGGGCGGGCGTCGAGCAACCTCCTCGACGCCATACAGGTCAAGGCTTACGGTTCGGAGATGCCGCTCAACCAGGTCGCCACCGTTTCGGTGCCGGAGCCGCGCATGATCTCGGTTTCCGTCTGGGACAGGTCGATGGTCGGCGCGGTGGACCGCGCCATCCGCGAGGCCAATCTCGGCTTCAACCCGATTGTCGACGGCACCATGCTGCGCATCCCGCTGCCGGAACTCAACGAGCAGCGCCGCAAGGAACTGGTCAAGATCGCGCATGGTTATGCCGAGAACGCCCGCGTCTCGATCCGGCATGTCCGGCGCGATGGCATGGACTTCCTGAAAAAGGCCGAAAAGGATGGCGACATCAGCGAGGACGATCACCGCAGGGAAGCGGACCGCGTCCAGAAGCTGACCGACGAGACGATTTCGACCGTCGACAGCCTGCTTGCCGGCAAGGAAGCCGAAATCATGCAGGTTTGAGAAACCTGGTAGATTGTCTCCGCCCTCCGGCGGGGATGAAAGAGAAGATATGACGACGCCGGAGCATGTCGCGATCATCATGGATGGCAATGGCCGCTGGGCGAAGGCGCGCGGACTGCCGCGCGTTGCCGGCCATCGCGCCGGCGTCGAGGCGCTGCGCAAGACCGTCCGCGCCGCCGCCGATGCCGGCGTCGGCTGGCTGACCGTCTACGCCTTCTCGTCCGAGAACTGGTCGCGCCCCAAATCCGAGGTCAGCGACCTGATGGGATTGCTGAAGCTCTTCATCCGCCGCGACCTCGCCGAGCTTCACCAGAGCGGCGTCAGGGTGAGGATGATCGGTGAGCGCGAGGGCCTGTCGCCCGACATCGCCGGCCTGCTCGAAGAGGCGGAGACGCTGACATCAGGCAACACGTCGCTGAACCTCGTCATCGCCTTCAACTATGGCGGCCGCGACGAGATCGCGCGGGCGGCGCGCAAGATCGTCAAGGCCGCCCTTCGCGATGAACTGGACGCCGACGCCGTGACGCCGGAGGTCTTCGCACGCTTCCTCGATACGGCGGGCATCCCGGATCCGGATTTGCTAATCCGGACCAGCGGCGAGCAGCGCATGTCCAATTTCCTGCCCTGGCAGTCGGCTTACAGCGAGCTCGTCTTCCTGTCCTGCTACTGGCCCGACTTCACACAGGAGCATTTTTCGGACGCCCTCCGCCAATACGCTGCGCGCGAACGACGCTTCGGCGGCGTCCCCGCACAGGGCGTGGCGCAGGGCGTTGCCTCGTGAGCAGCGCGCGGGCCGTCAGATGAGTAACCTCCAGCTGCGCATCGTCTCCTCGGTCGTGCTGATCGTCGCTGTCCTCGCCGTCACCTTCCTCGGCGGCGTCGCGTTCCGGCTTCTCGCCGCGCTGATCGCGGCCGGCATGTTCTACGAATGGAGCACGATGTCGCGAAGCGCCAGCGCCTCGCGCCACCGGCTCGTCGGGGCGGTGCTCCTCGCTGTCGTTCTGCTTGCCATGGTGCTCGGCTATTCGGCCGCGGGCGTCCTTGTTCTCCTCGCATTCTCGGTCGCCGCCAGCCTGGTCGACAGCAAGATCGCGGGGCAGGGCGCCTGGGCGCCGGCCGGACTGGCCTATGCCGGCCTCTCCGGCCTGTCGCTCGCCTTCCTGCGCGACGGCGACCAGCCCGGCCTCACCGCCATCCTCTTCCTTTTCGCCGTCGTGTGGGCGACCGACATATGCGCCTATTTCGTCGGCCGTTCGCTGGGCGGCCCGAAGCTCGCTCCGTCCATCTCGCCCGGCAAGACGCAGAGCGGTGCGATCGGCGGCGCGATCGGCGGCGTGCTTGCCGGCATCGCGGTCGCTGCACTGGCCGGGCTCGGCAACCTGCCGCTGCTTGCGCTGGTCGCGTTCCTGCTGTCGCTGGTCTCCCAGGCCGGCGACCTTTTCGAGTCGTGGGTCAAGCGGCGACACGGCGTGAAGGATTCGGGCAACATCATCCCCGGTCACGGTGGCGTGATGGACCGCGTCGACGGCCTTGTCGTGGCGGCTTTTGCGCTATACGCCATCGGCCTCGTGCTGGGCAGCGCGGACACGCCCGCGCAAGCCCTGTTCGGCATGTGAGCGGCAAGCCGGCCGCCACGGATTCGCCCGTATTGAAGCCACACTTCGCGCCGTCCGCGGTGTCGGAAGTTCCGAGGGAACGAGTTGAGCGATACACTTTCATCGTTGCTGAGCACAGACAGCCTGCTGATCGGCACGATCATCCCGTTCCTGTTCGTGCTGACGGTCGTCGTGTTCGTGCACGAGATGGGCCATTACCTCGTCGGGCGGTGGTGCGGCATCGGCGTCAAGGCGTTCTCGATCGGCTTCGGCCCTGAACTGATCGGCTTCGACGACCGGCGCGGCACGCGCTGGAAGCTCTCGGCCATCCCGCTTGGCGGCTACGTGAAGTTCGTCGGCGACATGAACGCGACGAGCACGCCCGACGCCGGCGAGATCGAGGCGCTTTCCGACGAAGACAAGAAAGTGGCCTTTCACACGCAGCCGGTTTGGAAGCGCGCGCTGACGGTTTTCGCGGGGCCTGCCTTCAATTTCCTTCTCACCATCGCGGTCTTCGCCGTGATGTTCTCGATCTACGGCAAGGTCGTCTCGGAGCCGGTCGTCGCCGAGGTACGCCCCGACAGCCCGGCGGCGGCCGCCGGCTTCCAGCCGGGCGATCGTTTCGTCAGCGTCGACGGCACGCCTGTCGAATCATTTGCCGACGTGCAGCGGCTGGTGTCTGGCCGGACCGGCGATCCGATCGTCTTCGTGCTGGCCCGGGACGGTCGCGAGGTGACCACGACTGCGACGCCCGAGCTGATGGAGCAGACCGACGCGCTCGGAAACGTCGTCAAGATCGGGGTGATCGGCGTGGTCAGCACGCCGGAAACCGCCCAGTCGCGCGTCGTTGCGTTCACGCCCGGCGCTGCGGTTGCCGAGGCGGTCGTCGAAACCGGGCACATCGTCGTCAGGACCGGTCAATTTCTGAAACGTTTCGTCGTCGGACGCGAGGACAAATGCCAGCTCGGCGGGCCGATCAAGATCGCCAAGATATCGGGGCAGGCGGCCAAGCTCGGTTTCGAGTGGCTGGTGCAACTTGTCGCGCTGCTGTCGGTCGGCATCGGCGTCCTCAATCTGTTGCCGATTCCGCCGCTCGATGGAGGCCACCTCGTCTTCTACGCCGTGGAGGCCATCAAGGGGCGGCCCGTGTCGGAGCGGGCGATGGAAGCGATGTATCGCGCGGGATTCTTCCTGGTTCTCGCCTTCATGGGGTTCGTTTTCTGGAACGACCTGTTTGGCTGTTGAAATCATGAACGAATTTGGCCTGTCGGCGACGCGAATTGAGGCGTCGTTTACCATGACGGGGGGTATGCGTGACGCGAATGCCACGCCGCTTGGTTAAGTAAGGACAAATTAACCAGGAGCCTTGCTTGTGGGGAAAATCCGGTTAATACGGTCAGGAGAATGCACCGCGACGTCCGGTTTTTCTCGCCGTGGGGACTTCGAGAAAAAGGGTTCATAAGCTTAATGAAGGCAGCATCCGGGTTTTTGAGCGCCGCTTCGGCGGTCGCATTGTCTGCGGCCGTGGCAATGCCGAGTGCGTTTGTTGTGCAGCTTGCATCCGTCACGGTGGCGCATGCCGCCGTCGTCTCCTCCATCGACGTTCGCGGCAACCAGCGCGTCGACGCAGAGACGATTCGCAACTACCTCACCATCAAGCCCGGGCGGAATTTCACGTCGGATGACATCGACGAATCGGTGAAGCGCCTGTTCGGCACCGGCCTGTTCTCCGACGTCAGCGTCAACCAGGTGGGCGGCACGCTGGTCGTCCAGGTTTCCGAATACCAGGTCGTCAACCAGGTCCTTTTCCAGGGCAACAAGAAGATCAAGGACGCGCAGCTCAGCAACACGGTGCAGTTGAAGCCGCGCGGCACCTTCTCGCCCGACCAGATGGAAGCCGACGTCGAGGCGATCCGGCAGGCCTATTCCCGCGTCGGCCGCGATGACGCGACCGTCAGCGCCAGGATCATGGATCTCGGCGAGAACCGCGTGAATGTGGTTTTCGAGATCAACGAAGGCGGACGCACCAAGATCAAGGCGGTCAACTTCGTCGGGAACGAGGCCTTCGGCGACCGCCGCCTGTCGGACGTGATCGCGACCAAGCGCTCGTCGATCCTCTCCTTCGTGCTGCGCGACGACATCTACGACGAGAACAGGCTGCGTGCCGACGAGGAGGCGCTGCGCCGCTTCTACTTCAATCGCGGCTATGCCGACTTCCAGGTCGTCTCCGCGTTCGGCGAGCTGGACGAGGCCACCAACGAATACACCGTCACCTTCACCCTCGATGAGGGTGAGAAATATACCTTCAGCGACATCAGCGTCGACAGCACGCTGCCCGACGTCTCCGGCGAGTCACTGCTGCCGCTCGTCGAGACGCAGACGGGCGAGGTCTACAACGCCAAGGACATCGAAGACACGATCATCAAGCTGACCGAGCATCTGGCCGGTCTCGGCTATGCCTTCGCGCAGGTCACGCCGCGCGGCGACCGCAACTTCGAGAACCGCACCATCTCGGTCGTCTATACAATCGACCAGGGCGCCAAGACCTATGTCGAGCGCATCGAGATCCGCGGCAACACCCGCACGCGCGACTACGTCATCCGCCGCGAATTCGACGTCAGCGAGGGCGATGCCTTCAACCAGGTGCTGATCCAGCGCGCAAAGCGCCGGCTGGAGCGGCTGGGCTTCTTCGAAACCGTCGAGGTTTCGACCGCGCCCGGCTCCGAGCCCGACCAGGTCGTGCTGGTGGTTGACGTCGTCGACAAGTCGACCGGCGAGTTCTCCGTCGGCGCCGGCTATACGACGGGCGGCGATTCGCCCGGACCTTCGATCGAAGGCGCGATCACCGAGCGCAACTTCCTCGGCCGCGGCCAGTTCATCAAGTTCTCGGCCGGTGGCGGTCAGGACACGCGCGACTACCAGTTCTCGTTCACCGAGCCCTATTTCCTCGGCCGACGCATCGCTGCTGGCTTCGACATCTATCGCCGTACGCGCAATTACGACGACTACGAAAGCGAGAGCACCGGCGCGACGGTCCGCTTCGGCCTGCCGATCACCGACACGCTGTCGTCGCAGATCGCCTACAACATCGTTCGAGAGGAGTATGATCTCGACGACCGTTGTTCGCCGGTTCTGGATGACCCGAATACCAATCCCTGCGACGTCTCGCTGGCCATCGTCGACGCGGTTAGGAACAGCCCCTGGATCAAGTCCTCGGTGTCGGGCGCGCTCATCTACAACACCATCGACGACATGAAGAGCCCGCATTCGGGCATCTTTGCCAACTTCTCGACGGAAGTGGCCGGGCTTGGCGGCGACGCGGAGTTCGTGAAGCTCACCGCACGCGCCTCCTACTACCACACGCTGTCGGAGGAACTGGATATCGTCGGCATCGTCAGCGGCGGCGGCGGTCATGTGGTCGGATGGGGTTCGGATGAACTCCGCGTCTTCGACCATTTCCAGAGCAACGACCGCATGATCCGCGGCTTCGAGTACGGCGGAATCGGACCGTTCGATGCGAATGGCGGCGATCATCTCGGCGGCACCACCTATTTCAATGCTTCCGTCGAGGCGCAGTTCCCGATGCCTATCCTGCCGGAGAGTTTCGGCATAAGGGGCGCGGTGTTCGCCGACGCGGCGACGCTCTACGGAAACGACATCAACCTGGCAGACGTCGACGTCGTCGGCTCCGGCATGGAATGGCGTGCTTCCGTCGGCGCTGGCCTGATCTGGGCCTCTCCGTTCGGCCCGCTGCGCATCGACTACGCGCATCCGGTCGTCAAGGAAGAGAACGACCAAGTGCAGGAATTCAACTTCGGCATGTCGACCCGCTTCTGATCGAAGCAGGCTGATCGTCCCGGCCGCCCGGCCCCGCTCTTGCGGGCCGGGCCGCCAATCTGGATATAGCTCCGTATGACCGATCCGGTGTTCTTCGTGCCGACACGCCGGTATACGGCGGCCGAGGTCGCCAATCTGACCGGAGCGGCGCTCGTCGATCCCCAGTTTGCCGATATCGAGATCGGCGGCATCGCCTCCGCCTCCGAGGGCGGCGAGGGCATGCTCGTCTATGTCGAGGGCGGCAAGAATGCCAGGCTCGTGAAAACGCTGGACGCGGCGGCCGTGCTTTGCACCGCGGACGTCGCTGACGCCGTCCGGCCAGGCGTCGCCGTGCTGGTGACGAAGAGGCCGCAGGCGGCCTTCGCCCTGATTGGACGGCTGATGTTCCCCGCCGCCGCCTCGCCGAAACCGCTGACCGGCGAGACCGGCATTTCGCCCGGCGCCCATGTCGATCCGACCGCACGGCTGGAGCCGGGCGTCATCGTCGAGCCAGGCGCGGTAATCGGACCCGGAGTGGCGATCGGCGCCGGCACGATCATTGGTCCCAACGCCGTCATCGGAAAATTCTGTCAGATCGGCCGCGACTGCTATATCGGCCCCGGCGCCACCGTGCAGGCGACACTGGCCGGTAACCGCGTGATCATCCATCCGGGCGCCCGCATCGGCCAGGACGGCTTCGGCTTCACCGGCGGGGCGTCGGGCCCCGAGCGCATTCCGCAGATCGGCCGCGTCGTCATCCAGGACAACGTCGAGATCGGGGCCAACTCGACCGTCGACCGCGGCGCCCTGGCCGACACGGTCATCGGCGAAAACAGCAAGATCGACAATCTCGTGCAGATCGCGCACAACGTGCGAATCGGGCGGAACTGCCTGATCGCCGGGCTGGTGGGCATTTCCGGGTCGGTCGTCGTAGAGGACAACGTGGTGATGGGCGGCGGCGTCGGCATCGCCGATCACCTGACGATCGGCGCCGGCGCACAGCTTGCCGCGGGCAGCGGCTTCATGAACAACGTGCCGGCCGGAGAAGTCTGGGGTGGCTACCCGGCCGAACCTATGGCGCTGGCGATGCGCAGCGTCGCCCTGCTGCGAAAGCTCAGAACGGAAAGAACGAAGCGGAGAGATGGCGATGGCTGAGGATAGTCTGGAGACGCTCGACATAGTCGAGCTGCTGAAGCTGCTGCCGCATCGCTATCCGTTCCTGCTGATCGACCGCGTCATCGACATCGACGGCGACATGTCGGCCACCGGAATCAAGAACGTCACCTTCAACGAGCCGCATTTCCAGGGGCATTTCCCGGGCCAGCCGGTCATGCCCGGCGTGCTGATCGTCGAGGCGATGGCGCAGGTGGCCGGCGCCATCTCGCTCAAGGCGGCGAAAAGGGACAGGCCGTCGCTCGTCTATTTCCTCACCATCGACGGCGCGAAGTTCCGCAAGCCGGTGGTGCCGGGCGACCGGCTGGAGATCAAGGTGAGGAAGGTCAAGCAGCGCGGCAACATCATGCGCTTCGCGTGCGAGGCCTTTGTCGAAGGCGCCATGGTGGCGCAGGCCGAAGTCGCCGCCATGATCGCCGCGCCGGGTGAAGTTTAACGGTCGACGTTTGATGGCCGGAGTTTTATGGGAAGTCGCGTGACAGAAAATACAACAATCCATCCGATGGCCGTGGTCGAGCCGGGCGCCGAACTCGGCGTCGGCGTCACTGTCGGTCCCTTCTGCCACGTCGAGGCCGGCGCGCGGATCGGCGACCGGGTCGAGCTTTCCGGCCATGTCGTCGTGCATCGCGGCGTCACCCTCGGCGAGGGCTGCAAGGTTTCGTCCATGGCGGTCCTCGGCGGCCCACCTCAGAACACCAAGCACAAGGGCGGCCCGACGACGCTTGTCATCGGCAGGAACTGCACCATCCGCGAGGGCGTCACCATGAACCGCGGCACCGATAGCAGCCGCGGCGAGACGACCATCGGCGACAACGGCAATTTCCTCGCCTATGCGCACATCGCGCATGACTGCATCGTCGGCGACAACGTCACCATGGCCAACGTGGGCACGCTGGGCGGCCATGTCGAAGTCGGCGACAACGTGACGATCGGTGGGCTCGCCGCGATCCATCAGATGGCCCGGATCGGCCACCATGCCTTCGTCGGCGGCTGCTCGGCGGTAGCGGGCGACATCATCCCCTACGGCATCGTCATGGGCAACCACGCGCGGCTGCGCGGCCTGAACATCATCGGCATGAAGCGTTCCGGCGTCGCTCGCGCCGACATCCAGGCGATGCGCCGCGCCTTCAGGACGATCTTCGATCCGTCGCGGCCGGTGGCCGAGAATATTCCCGAAGCCGAGCGCCAGTTCGGCGATTCCCCCATCGTGCGCGACGTGCTCGACTTCATCCAGGCGCGCGGCAAGCGCCAGTTCACCATGCCGCCGCTGCGCGACAGCGCAGACAGCGACGATGACGGCGACTGAGGGGCACGGACGCCTCCAGCTCAAATCCGGCGACAGGATTGCCGTTGTCGCGGGAAGCGGCAGGCTGCCGATCGATCTTGCTGAAAACCTCGTCGCCCAGGGCCGAAACCCTTTGGTGGTGATGGTAACGGGGGAAGCCAGTCCCGAACTCGCGTCCTATGAGCATGAAGCGCTGACGATCGAGGACTTCGCGGGGCTGGGGCCGCTGCTCAAGCGGCGCGGCATCACGCATGCCGTCTTCGCCGGCGGCATTTCGCGCCGCCCGCAGGTCCGTTCGCTGAAGCCCAGCCTGGCCTTGCTCAAGCTTCTGCCGCGCGCGCTCGCCGCGCTGGCGAAGGGCGACGACGGCGTGCTGCGCGCCGTTACCACGACGGTGGAATCGCTCGGCATCGAAGTGGTCGGCGCCCACCAGATCGCCCCGGACCTCCTGGCCTCGGAGGGACCGATGACGTCAGCCGCGCCGCAGAACTCCGACTGGCGCGACCTCGAGGCAGCGGCGGAAGCCGCCCGCGCCATCGGCGCGCTCGACATCGGCCAGGCGGCGGTGGCGATCGGCGGCCGCGCCATCGCGTTGGAAGGCATCGAAGGCACCGACGGTCTGCTCGAACGGGTAAAGGACCTGCGCTCGCATGGACGGCTTGCCGGCAAGAAGCGCGGCGTGCTCGTCAAATGCGCCAAGCCGGGCCAGGAATTGCGCATGGACCTGCCCTCGATCGGACCGCAGACGGTCACCGCGGCGCATGCCGCAGGGCTCGCCGGCATCGGCATCGAGGCGGATCGCTCGCTGGTGCTCGACGTCGCCAAGGTGATCGGCGAAGCCGACAGGCTCGGCCTTTTCGTCGTCGGGCTACCCCGGGAAAATCGATCATGAGCGGGGGGCGGCCGCTGCGGATCGGCATCGTCGCCGGCGAGGAATCCGGCGACCTGCTCGGCGCCGACATCGTCGCGGCGCTGAAGGCCGCCACCAGCCGCGAGGTAGTGCTCACCGGCGTCGGCGGTCGTCATTTGCAGGCGCATGGCCTGAAGCCGCTCTTTCCGGCCGGCGACATCGCGCTGATGGGCTTTTCCGCCGTGTTCCGCGACCTGCCGCGGCTGATCAGGCGCATCGGCGAGACCGCGCGGACGATTGCCGCCGGGAAGCCCGACTGCCTGATCACCATCGATAACCCAGACTTCACGCTGCGCGTCGCCAGGAAGGTGCGAGCCGCCGATCCTTCGATCCCGATCGTGCACTACATCTGCCCGAGCGTCTGGGCATGGCGGCCGGGCAGGGCGGCGGCGATGAAGCCCTATGTCGACCACATCCTCTGCATCCTGCCCTTCGAGCCGGCCGAGCTGCGGCGCCTCGGCGGTCCGCCCGGAACCTTCGTCGGCCACCGGTTGACGGGCGATGCAGGCGTGATGGCCGCCGCAGCGGCGCAGGCGCGGTCGCGCGACACCTCGCTGGACCGCGTGAAGACGCTGCTCATTCTTCCCGGTTCGCGCAAGGGGGAGGTCAGCCGGCTCATCGGGCCGTTCGGCGAGACCGCCTCCCTGCTCAAGTCCCGCGGACACAGGCTGAGGCTCGTGCTGCCCACCGTGCCGCATGTCGCGGAGCTCGTTCAATCGTCGGTGGCCGGCTGGGAGCAGAAACCCGAGATCGTGACCGACGCCGCCGGCAAATGGCAGGCGTTCGGGGAGGCGGATGCAGCGCTCGCGGCGTCGGGAACCGTGTCGCTGGAGCTTGCGCTCGCCGGCGTGCCGCTCGTCTCCTGCTACAAGCTCGATCCCGTGGCGCGTGCCGTTCAGGGGCTGATCACCATCTGGAGCGCGGCGCTTCCGAACCTCATCGCCGACCGCACGGTCGTCATGGAGGCGTACAATGGCCACGTGCTGCCAGGCTGGCTGGCGCGCCATCTCGAGGGCCTTTTTGCCGACACCGGATACCGCCGCTGGCAGAAAGACGGTTTTGCCGAGGTCGCGCGCCGCATGGCGACGGAGAGGCCTTCGGGCGAGATCGCCGCCGAGGTGGTCTTGCAGCGAATAAAGGCGAACAGGAAGTAGCGAATAGGCTGGAAGCCTTGTTCGCAACTCCCTGATCCGTCATTTCACCGCTTCGCGATCGGCACGTAGTCGCGCTCGGTGGCGCCGGTGTAGAGCTGGCGCGGACGGCCGATCTTCTGCTGCGGATCCTCGATCATCTCCTTCCACTGCGCGACCCAGCCGACGGTGCGCGCCACGGCGAAGAGCACGGTGAACATGGAGGTGGGGAAGCCCAGCGCCTTCAGCGTGATGCCCGAATAGAAGTCGACGTTCGGGTACAGCTTCTTCTCGATGAAATACTCGTCGGTCAGCGCGATCCGCTCGAGCTCCATGGCCAC
>DATDJN010000386.1:0-2029 GCA_036520515.1 Rhizobiaceae bacterium | reverse complement strand
ATGGCGAGGCGCCGATCGAGGTGACCTGCGTGATGGACGAGCCGGAAGGGCTGGAGGTCGACGAGCATTCGGTGACCGTCTGCCGCTACCGGCGCGGCCTGTCGAAATTCGAGACGCGCTGGGGCACCTTCACCGACCCGTGGACGACGCAGCCGCAGCCGAAATGCGGCTTCGTCGTCGTCGGCACTGACGGCACCATTGCCAGCTACGACTATGACGACCATGTCACCGTGCAGACACGCGCCAAGCGCGAGCAATTCAAGGTTGAGGCAGACACGCTGGCCGCGCCGCGGCGTGCGCCGGTCGAATACATGCTGCACCTGATCGCGTCCGGCGAGAAAATCTCCGGGCCGCTCGACCCGAAGCTGTCGCGCATCGGCCAGCAGATCACCGACAGCGCCGTGCTGTCGGCGCGCGAGAAGCGCACGGTGAAGCTCCTGCCATGAGCAAGGACGAGCTTCCCGCCGAAACCGACTACGCGCTGGTCGGCAAGACCCTGCCGGAAATTGCCGCGCCCGAGCTGCCCTACAAGCCGCCGATGCCAAAAAGCTACCGGCCGAAGATCGCGCTGGTCGGGGCAGGGGGCATCTCGTTCGCCCATCTCGACGCCTACCGCAAGGCCGGGCTCGACGTCGCGGCGATCATGTCGCGAACGCTGGCGCGGGCCGAGGCGCGGCGGAAGGAATTCTACCCCGACGCCATCGCCACCGACGATTTCGAGAGCCTCTTGAAGCGTGACGACATCGAGGTGTTCGACATCACGCCGCATCCGGCCGAGCGCGTGCCGCTGGTCGAGGCGGCGCTGAAGGCCGGCAAGCATGTGCTGTCGCAAAAGCCCTTCGTGGTCGATCTCGACACCGGCGAGCGGCTGGCCGACCTCGCCGACAGGCATGGCGTCAAGCTGGCGGTCAACCAGAACGGCCGGTGGGCGCCGCACTTTGCCTATATACGCGAGGCGGTGCGGGCGGGGCTGGTCGGCGACGTCGTCGCTTCGCATACGGCTGTCCACTGGGACCATAGCTGGATCGTCGGCACGCCCTTCGAGAAGATCGACGACCTCATCTTCTTCGACTTCGCCGTGCACTGGTTCGACTTTCTGGCGAGCCTGATCGGATCGCGTGCGACGAGCGTCTTTGCGACGCGCAACCATGCGGCCGGGCAGCAGGCGAAGCCGCCGCTGCTCGCGCAGGCGCTGGTCGCCTTCGACGGGGGCCAGGCGTCGCTGGTGTTCGACTCGGCGGTAAAGCAGGGGCCTCTCGACACGACCTTCGTCGGCGGAACCAAAGGCAGCCTGGCGAGCACCGGCCCGAACCTCGGCGAACAATCGGTGACGCTGACGACCGACGACGGCGTGGCGCGGCCGAAGCTCGAGGGCTCCTGGTTCAATGACGGCTTCGCGGGCACGATGGGCGAGTTGCTGGTTGCCATCGAGGCGAAGCGCGAGCCGCTCAACGGCGCGCGCGCCAACCTCGACAGCCTGGCGCTCTGCTTCGCGGCGATCCAGTCGGCGCACACGGGGCACGCGGTGAAGCCGGGGACCGTGCGGAAGGTGCCCGGGATTTAGCTGCCCTTCCTTCTCCCCGCTTGCGGGGAGAAGGTGCCCGAAGGGCGGATGAGGGGCGGCGGCGCTTCGTTCTGACAGGTTTGTGCTGCCCCTCACCTGCCTGCCGGCATCCTCTCCCCGTGAACGGGGAGAGGGACGAACTTCATCGTTGCCACGCCCCGCTTTCGCGGTCTGGCCATTTCAAAGAACGCTCCCTGCCGCGGAGGGAGAAGTCGGGAAGCGGGGCGCAGGGCCAAGCCTCTCAATTATTATACGTGGCCGGTCTCCCGCGCCCCGCCGGCATATGCTTCCCTCAACCGTCGCTACCAGCCATCCCTACGGTCTTTAGACCCGAGGGCGGCACGGCATGCGGTTCGAGGGCCGGACCTGGGGGCTCATCACCCAGCCGCGCTACCGAGGGGCATGACCCCAAGGGATCATGTCCCGGCGCGACCGATCCGGCGCCGCCGCCCTCCCTGATACCCG
>DATDJN010000385.1:0-3425 GCA_036520515.1 Rhizobiaceae bacterium | reverse complement strand
CTAGATCAGCCTCAGCCCTTTCATGCTGGCGAAGCCCTTCTTGCCGATGATGATATGGTCGTGGACGGCGATGCCGAGCTGACGGCCGGTTTCGACGATCGTCTTCGTCATCTCGATGTCCGCCCTGGATGGGGTCGGATCGCCGGAAGGATGGTTGTGAACGAGGATGATCGCGGTGGACGACAGCTCCAGAGCGCGGCGGATCACCTCGCGCGGATAGACCGGCGTGTGGTCGACCGTGCCGGTCTGCTGCACCTCCTCGGCGATCAGCGCATTCTTCTTGTCGAGGAAGAGGATGCGGAATTGCTCGCGCTCCTCGAAGGCCATGGCCGCCCTGCAATACTCGAGCACCTGTTCCCAGGAGGAGAGCACCTCGCGGCCCTTGATCACGCCGCGCGCCATGCGCTTCGCGGCTGCAGCCACAACCTTGAGGTCGAGTGCCACCGCGGCCTTGACGCCACGCACCTCCTGCAGCCGCGCCGCGGGCGCGCCGAGCACCTCCGACAGCGAGCCGAAGCGCGCAAGCAGCGCCTTGGCGATCGGCTTGGTGTCGGCGCGCGGTATCACACGGAACAGCAGGAGCTCGAGCAGTTCGTAGTCGGCCAGGGCGTCGTCCGCGCCTGAGCTTGCAAAACGTTCGCGCAAACGCTCGCGATGGCCGAGATAGTGAGGCTTCTCCTTCACCGCGGCGTCCGGCTTGACTATGACCGGCGCCGGCCGCTCGGCGAAAAAACCGCGCTCGTCTTCATTGTGCTCCGTCATGTCCGCCCCGCCTCAAGCCTGGACGGCGAAAATACTTCGGCCGCCCGCCGAAATACTAAAGCATGATCGGGAAAAGCGAAGCGGTTTTCGGAAACGACGCCGATCGACCCTTTACGTCAGGCCGGGCCGGTCCAGTCCCTTCGGCGACAGCGTGAAGATCTCGCAGCCCGTAGCGGTCACGCCGACTGTATGCTCGTACTGCGCAGACAGCGATCGGTCGCGGGTGACTGCCGTCCAGCCGTCGGAGAGCACCTTCACATGCGGCCGGCCGAGATTGATCATCGGCTCGACCGTGAAGATCATGCCCTCGCGCATCTCCACGCCTTCACCGACGCTGCCGTAATGCAGGATATTGGGCGCGTCGTGGAACAACTGGCCAACGCCATGGCCGCAGAAATCGCGCACCACCGAGCAGCGCTCGGCTTCCGCGTAAGACTGGATGGCCGCGCCGATCGCGCCCGTCCTTACGCCCGGCTTCACGGCGGCGACGCCGCGCATCAGGCATTCGTGGGTGACTTCGAGCAGCCGCTCGGCCGCCCGCTTTATCTGCCCGACCGGATACATGCGGCTGGAATCGCCGTGCCAGCCATCGAGGATATAGGTCACGTCGATGTTGACGATGTCCCCATCCCTGAGCGGCTTGTCGTCCGGAATGCCGTGGCAGACGACATGGTTGATCGAAGTGCAGGTCGACTTGGTGTAGCCGCGATAGTTCAACGTGGCCGGAATGGCGCCATGATCCATGCCGAACTCGAAAACGAACCGGTCGATCGCATTGGTGGTGACCCCGGGCGCAACCACGCCCACCAGTTCGTCGAGGCAGGCGGCCGTTATGGCGCAGGCCTTGCGCATGCCTTCGAAGGCCTCAGGTCCGTAGAGCCGGATCTGTCCGGTGTTGCGGAGCGGCGCCGTACCGGCGTCGAGATAGGTCACCATTGAAAGACGTCCCGCGGTGGAGTTCACAGCCTAAAGGCCGCACCCTGATTTGGCACCGGAGCGTCTCCGGTTCAACCCCGTTTGGGTTGGCTGACCCGCCCTGAACGCCGAATTGACGTCAATGACGCATGGATTCCGGCGCCAGCACATCCGACTCCATCGCGGCCTCGATCAGGGCGCGCCGCGCATCCTCGGTCGAGCGGTGGCCGTCGAGCACCTTCAGGCAGGTCTCCACTGCGTCGCGGTGGCGGGCCCCGCGATTAAGCGGCCAGACCGTCATCAGGCATTCCGCCGCCTCCCGCGCGTTTTCGATGCGCCGGTAGCGGCCGACGCGGCCGAGTTCCAACGTTACGGGCTTATCGAAGGGTTTCTCGTCCATCATCGCAGCCAACGCGGGCGACACGATTAGGTTGCAGGTGCAGGCGATCACGGATATTGCGCCCGCAAACAGCGGAGAGGCGGCATTGCAGGACAGGATCAGGGTAAGGTCGGTCGAGGTGCTCTCCGACGCATGGGGAAAGCTCACCAGCACGACCTTCGATTACCGGCGCAACGACGGCGCTTGGGAGACGCAGGTCCGCGAAACCTACGATCGCGGCAACGGGGCGGCCATCCTGCCCTTCGATCGCGAGCGCTCGACGGTGCTCCTGGTGCGCCAATTCCGTTATCCGGCCTTCGTCACCGGCCACCGCGAGCCGCTGATCGAGGCCTGCGCCGGGTTGCTCGACGAGCACGATCCCGAGACCGCGATCCGCAAGGAGGCCGAGGAGGAGCTTGGCTACCGGCTCCGCGACGTGCGCCGCCTCTATACCCCCTATATGAGCCCCGGCAGCGTGACCGAGCGCCTTACCTTCTTCCTTGCCGACTACACGCCCGCCGATCGCATCTCCGACGGTGGCGGTGCGGCCGACGAGGGCGAGGACATCGAGGTGCTCGAAATCACGCTGGATGAAGCGATGGCGCAGGTTCGCGATGGAACGATAATCGACGCCAAGACGATCATGCTGATCCAGCATCTCAGGCTGGAGATGCTGGATCAGCAATTTGACTAGGGTCCGGGATTCCCGCCCGGGGGTCTTCTCCGTGCCATACCGGAGCGGCGGCTGGGCTAACGGACGTTGGTGAGCTCGGGGAAGACGTAGATCGAACCGACGTTGCACTGCCCGGCATCCTGGACACGCGAAGTGCAAGGCCGGCCCTGTTGTGGGGTTCCGCCCTGCCCGGCACTCTGGCACGCAGCGAGCAGGATCAGAGGCAGCATCGTCCACACAGGCACAAATCGCATCTTCGCATCTCCCCAAGTTGTGGCGGAGCAATAGCACACGCCAATCTGGCTATGGAGTCCCCGCCGCGATATTGCCGATGGCGCCACCGGCAGTCATGCACGCCTTGCCGAACGCTAGTAGAGCGGCTCCTCGTAGAGCTCCCTCTCGCCATCCATCAGCGCCTTGATCTGCGCCGTTCCGTCCCCGCCAACGGCGGCGAGGATGCCGAACGGCCGCTCGCGCATGTCGGCCTCGATGGCGCGCCCCTCGCCTTCCGGCACGTAGAATCGTTCGATGCCGTACGTGACGGCGAGGGAATCCTCCGGACCGAGTTTCCAGACGCTGGAAACGGTGCCGCGCAGGTCGATCTGGCCGGCCGGCGGCTCCCCCTCGGCAACGCGCAGCGAGGCTGAACGGGGGCGCCAGTAGCCGTCGGCATCCTTGCCCAGCCGAACGAAGATC
>DATDJN010000384.1:0-2199 GCA_036520515.1 Rhizobiaceae bacterium | reverse complement strand
CGCCGCCCGCCTCCCCCATCCTCGACAGCCGATCACGTTTTGACGCGGATCAAGGTCGTCATGGCAATCGTCTGGTTTTGATCCTAACAATATTGCGGGCTGGAACGGAGCGCGGCGTCATGGTCGGCACCAGATCTACTCCAGAACAGATCAGATCAATAAAGGCGCCAGGGGAACCGTTGCCTTGCCCCAGTATTATGGCTTGGTCTGGTGAGGAACCGCAGCCATGACCCGAACGGCGCGCATCTGGCTCCTCGTCGGCTTGCTGCTCGTCCTTGCCGCCGGCGGCTACTATGTCCTGATGCAGCGCCGGGCCAGCGCGTTGCCGGAAGGCATAGCGTCCGGCAACGGCCGCATCGAGGCCGTCGAAATCGACATCTCGGCGAAATCTCCCGGGCGCATCAAGGAAATACTCGTCGAAGAGGGTGAGTTCGTCAAAGCCGGCGATGTGCTCGCACGCATGGATACGGCCCAGCTCGAGGCCCAGCGCCGGCAGGCCGAGGCAGAGTTGCAGCGGGCCAGAATTGCCGTCGACACCGCCAATTCCCTGATCACGCAGCGCCAGGCGGAGAAAACCGCGAACGCGGCGGTCGTCAGCCAGCGAGAGGCCGAGCTCGACGCGGCGGAGCGGCGTCTGGCGCGCTCCGAACAACTTGCCGCGAACAACACGATCTCGCAGCAGATTCTCGACGACGACCGGGCTGCCGAACGCAGCGCCGCTGCCGCGGTTGCCGCAGCCAAGGCGCAGCTTGCCGCCGGCGAGGCGGCGATCAACGCCGCCAGGGCGCAGGTCGTCGACGCGCAGGCGGCGGTGGATGCGGCCAGCGCCGCCAAGGAAGCCATCGATACCGAGATCAGCGACGCAACCCTCCGCTCGCCGCGAGACGGGCGTGTCCAGTACCGCGTGGCCGAGCCCGGCGAAGTGCTGGCCAGCGGCGGCCGGGTGCTGAGCCTGATCGATGTCGGCGATGTCTACATGACCTTCTTCCTGCCCACGGCCCAGGCCGGACGTGTCGCGATCGGCGAGGATGTGCGGATCGTCCTGGATGCCGCGCCGCAATACGTGATCCCCGCCAAGGCGACGTTCGTTGCGGATGTGGCGCAGTTCACGCCGAAAACCGTGGAGACCGAGGAAGAGCGCCAGAAGCTGATGTTCCGCGTCAAGGCGCAGATCGACCCGGAACTCCTGCGCAAATACGTACAGCAGGTGAAGACCGGCCTTCCCGGCATCGCCTACATCAAGCTCGACCCGAATGCGGAATGGCCGGCCTCGCTGCAGAAAACCGTGCTCCAATGAATTCCGACGCGCCATCCGGGCCGGTCGCCCGGCTGCAGGGCGTCGGCCTCAGCTACGGAGCGACGACGGCTCTCGATGATGTCAGCATCGACATTCCCTCGGGCCGCGTCGTTGGCCTGATCGGCCCGGACGGAGTGGGCAAGTCCAGCCTGCTGTCGCTGATCTCCGGCGCTCGAATGGTCCAGCGCGGCGCTATCGACGTGCTTGGAGGCGACATCGCGGATGCGGCGCACCGTCGCCGCGTGCAGCCCCGCATCGCCTATATGCCGCAGGGGCTTGGCAAGAACCTCTATCCGGTGCTGTCGGTGTCCGACAACATCGATTTCTTCGGGCGGCTCTTCGGTCATGGGCGGCGCGAGCGGAAACGCCGCATAGAGGAACTCACGCAAAGCACCGGGCTGGCCCCCTTCGTCGACCGCAGGGCGGCCAACCTCTCGGGCGGCATGAAGCAGAAGCTCGGCCTCTGCTGCGCGCTCATCCACGATCCGGATCTGCTGATCCTTGACGAGCCGACGACCGGCGTCGACCCCCTGTCGCGAAAACAGTTCTGGGAACTCATCGACCGGATACGCGACAGCCGCGAGGGCATGAGCGTGATCGTCGCCACGGCCTACATGGAAGAGGCCGCGCTGTTCGACTGGCTCATCGCCATGGATGGCGGGCGCGTGCTTGCGTCGGGCACGCCCGCCGAGCTTCTCGCGCACACCGGCACGACCAACCTCGACGCGGCCTTCATCGCGTGGCTGCCTGCCGAGAGACGGGGCGACTACCGGGAGGTCTTGATCCCTCCCCGCCCCGCCGGAGCCGGCGGCGAGACGGCCATCGAGGCGGAGCACCTGACAAAGCGCTATGGCGACTTCACCGCCGTCGACGACGTCAGCTTCCGCATCGCGCGTGGCGAG
>DATDJN010000383.1:0-5751 GCA_036520515.1 Rhizobiaceae bacterium | reverse complement strand
TAGATGTTGTTGAAGATGCGGTCCCTGTCCTGAAGCATTCTCTCGTCCTCAGACCGGCTTCTTGCCGAAAACGCGGATGTATTCCTCGACGCCGCCGCGCGCCAGCGCATCGGCCTGCTTGACCCAGTCGTCGCGGTCGATGCGGCCCTTGAAGTTCAAATAGCTGTCGACCCAGGCGCGCTCGGCCTCTTTCCAGGAAGCGACCTGTGCGAAGGTGTAGATGCCCAGCGAATGCAGGATTTCCTCGTTCTTCGGCCCGACGCCGGAGATCAGCTTGAGATCGTCGACCGCAGCCGGCTTCTCGATGGCTGCCGGGCGGTCCGGGTGGTCGAGGGACGGCTTTGGCGTCTTCGCCAGCGACTTGCCGGCGGCGCCGATCGGCTCGCCGCGCAGCAGCTCCGGCGAGGCAAGCTCCACCTGCTCGGACTTGCCGACATACGACATGCGCGGCCTCTCCTCGCCTTCGACCTCGGGCTCCGTCTTGTTGGCGGCCACGGGATCGAACAGCGGCGGAGCGGCACTTTCGGCCTTCTCGGCGGCCGGGCTGGCCTTTTCGGGCGACGGCGTCCTCAGCGCGCCATTGGTCTCGGCAGCATAGGTCTGCGGCTTGGCGGCCTTGGAAGGCGGCACCTCGGCGCCGCCGGCCTGGCCTTCGCCGGCGCCCGCCTCGTCCGAATCCGTCCATGCGTCGCGCGTCGACTTGAGAACGGCCCGCTCGTCCTTGAGCGACGTCAGGCCGGATTCCGGCGCGGAGACCGTCCGGCCGTTCTGCGGCCCGGCCGGCACCTGCGCGCCCCTGCCCTTTTCAAACTCGTCGATGATCTCGGCCAGGCGCTCCGGCGTCAGGTCCTCGTAGGTGTCCTTGAACACCATCACCATCGGCGCGTTGACGCAGGCGCCGAGGCACTCGACCTCCTCCCACGACAGCGTGCCGTCGGCATTGGTGTGGAACTGGTCGTGATGGATCTTCGAACGGCAGACGTCCATCAGGCCTTCGGCGCCGCGCAGCATGCAGGGCGTGGTGCCGCAGACCTGGATATGGGCGCGCGTGCCGACCGGCTTGAGCTGGAACTGCGTATAGAAGGTCGCGACCTCGAGCGCGCGGATGTAGGGCATGCCGAGCATGTTGGCGATGGCCTCGATCGCAGCCTTGGTGACCCAGCCTTCCTGTTCCTGTGCCCGCATCATCAGCGGGATGATGGCGGACTGTTCGCGTCCCTCGGGGTATTTCTTGATGGTCTGCTGAGCCCATGCGCTGTTCTCCGCGCTGAACGCGAAGCTTTCGGGCTGCTCAGAAAGGTCTGCTAGGCGGCGAACTGACATTTAGCGATCGACCTCACCAAACACGATGTCGAGGGAGCCGAGCACGGCGGCCACGTCGGCCAGCATGTGACCGCGGCAGAGGAAATCCATCGCCTGCAGATGTGCGAAGCCCGGCGCCCTGAGCTTGCAGCGGTAGGGCTTGTTGGTGCCGTCCGAGACGAGATAGACGCCGAACTCGCCCTTCGGCGCCTCGACGGCGGCGTAAACCTCGCCGGCCGGCACGTGATAGCCTTCCGTGTAGAGCTTGAAATGGTGGATGAGCGCCTCCATCGAGCGCTTCATGGCGCCGCGCTTCGGCGGCACGATCTTGCCGTCAAGGTTGGACACGGGTCCGCCGCGATCTTTGCCAAGCAGGCGGTCGAGGCACTGGCGCATGATCTTCGCGGACTGGCGCATCTCTTCCATGCGGATGAGATAGCGGTCGAAGCAGTCGCCGTTCTTGCCGATCGGAATGTCGAATTCCATCTCGGGGTAGCATTCGTAGGGCTGCGACTTCCTGAGGTCCCAGGCAGCGCCCGAGCCGCGCACCATGACGCCCGAGAAGCCCCAGGCCCAGGCATCCTCGAGCGAAACGACGCCGATGTCGACGTTGCGCTGCTTGAAGATGCGGTTGGGGGTGAGAAGGTTGTCGAGATCGTCGAGCGTCTTCAGGAACGGGTCGATCCAGCGGCCGATGTCCTCGAGGACCTCGTCGGGAATGTCCTGGTGGACGCCGCCCGGCCGGATGTAGGCCGCATGCATGCGCGAGCCGCTGATGCGCTCGTAGAAGACCATGAGCTTCTCGCGGTCGACGAAGCCCCAGAGCGGCGGGGTGAGCGCGCCGACGTCCATCGCCTGCGTCGTCACGTTGAGGATATGGCTCATGATGCGGCCGATCTCGCAGCAGAGCACGCGGATGAGCTGGCCGCGCTTCGGGATCTCGATGCCGAGCAGCCGCTCGGTGGCGAGCGCGAAGGCGTGCTCCTGGTTCATCGGCGCGCAATAGTCGAGCCGGTCGAAATAGGGCAGAGCCTGCAGATAGGTCTTTGCCTCGATCAGCTTCTCGGTGCCGCGGTGCAGAAGCCCGATATGCGGGTCGACCCGGTCGACGACTTCGCCGTCGAGCTCCAGCACAAGGCGTAGCACGCCGTGCGCCGCAGGATGCTGCGGACCGAAATTGATGTTGAAGTTGCGGACGGCTGTCTCGGCCATGTCGCGCCTCAGTTCGTCTTGGCCTTTTCATCTCCCGGCAGCACGTATTCCGTGCCCTCCCAGGGAGACAAAAAGTCGAAATTGCGGAATTCCTGCTTGAGCTCGACCGGCTCGTAGATCACCCGCTTGACCTCGTCGTCGTAGCGCACCTCGACAAAGCCGGTGAGCGGGAAGTCCTTGCGAAGCGGATAGCCGTCGAAGCCGTAGTCCGTGAGCAGGCGGCGCAGGTCCGGATGGCCGGAGAACAGCACGCCGTAAAGGTCGTAGGTCTCCCGCTCGTACCAGTCGGCGCCTGGGTAGACGCCGGTGATCGACGGTACGGGAGTCTCGTCGTCGGCCATCACCCTGACGCGGATGCGCAGGTTCTTCTTCGGCGACAGCAGGTGGTAGAGGACGTCGAAGCGCTTCTCGCGCGACGGGTAGTCGGCGCCGCAGACGTCGATGATGGAGATGAACTGGCAGGCCGGATCGTCGCGCAGGAACGTCACGACGTCGACCAGATCGTCGCCGGCGACCGTTACAGTCAGCTCGCCATAGGCCATCTCGGCCTTGGCGATCCTGTCGCCGAACGTGCCGGTCAGGTGGGCCGAAAGACCCTGAAGCGCTTCACTCATTCGATCACCGCTCGATCGTGCCGGTGCGGCGGATCTTCTTCTGCAGAAGAAGAATGCCATAGAGCAGCGCCTCGGCGGTCGGCGGGCAGCCGGGCACGTAGATGTCGACCGGCACGACACGGTCGCAGCCGCGCACCACCGCATAGGAATAGTGATAGTAGCCGCCGCCATTGGCGCACGACCCCATCGAGATGACGTAGCGCGGCTCCGGCATCTGGTCGTAGACCTTGCGCAGCGCCGGCGCCATCTTGTTGGTCAGCGTGCCGGCCACGATCATGATGTCGGACTGGCGCGGCGAGGCGCGCGGCGCGACGCCGAACCGCTCCGAGTCGTAGCGCGGCATCGAGGTGTGGATCATTTCGACCGCGCAGCAGGCGAGGCCGAACGTCATGAACATGAGTGAGCCCGAGCGCGCCCAGGTGATCAGCGCCTCCGAAGAGGTGACGAGAAAGCCCTTGTCGGACAGTTCTTCGTTGATGCTGCCGAAAAACGGATCGTCATGGCCGACCGGCTTGCCGGTCGCAGGATCGATGATGCCCTTCGGCTTGGGGGCTACGAGCGTGTTAGGGCTTAGTCCCATTCCAGCGCTCCTTTTTTCCACTCATATATGAAGCCGATGGTCAATACGGCAAGGAAGACCATCATCGACCAGAAACCGAACATGCCGATCTCGCCGAACGACACCGCCCAGGGGAACAGAAAGGCCACTTCGAGGTCGAAGATGATGAACAAGATGGACACCAGGTAGAAGCGCACGTCGAACTTCATGCGGGCATCGTCGAACGAGTTGAAGCCGCACTCGTAGGCCGACAGCTTTTCCGGGTCCGGATTGCGGTAGGCGACGAGGAAAGGCGCGACGACGAGCGCCACGCCGACAAGGAGGGCGACGCCAATAAAAATCACGACGGGCAGGTAGGAGCCCAGGAGTTCGCTCATTGCCTCAGATCCGTGGATACGATCCAGTTTGGTTTACAGCACGGGACCCGGTTGAGGAAGCGCGACAGGCTATACGCCGAACCGTGTGAGGGTTCATGCTGCAACGCGGCGAGGGTTAGCGCAGCGGTCCCCTCGAAGCAAGACAAACCTTGACCGAATCCGGACACTTCAGAGCTTTGAAATTCCTTCCCAAGAGACTCCACTTTACGCTCCTGACAGTCTTTCGAAGAAAAGCCTGCTACGATTGCGAGCAAAGCCACGATTCCCGCCCTTGATGAGCCTGCCCCGTCCTACCTTTCCGCAGCGAGAGCAGATGTCATGAGAGAGAAGCTCTCGCTCCACATGGCACGGCGGATCGCGCTCGCGGCGCAGGGGTTCGCCGAGCCGCGCCCGACTGGTCCTATCGATCGCAGGCATCTGAATCGGGTGCTTGCCCGCCTCGGCCTGCTGCAGATCGATTCGGTGAGCGCCGTGGTGCGGGCGCATTACATGCCGCTTTTCTCGCGGCTCGGCCCCTATCCGATGTCGCTGGTCGACGACGCGGCGTCGGGCTGGAAGAGGCGCCGCCTGTTCGAATACTGGGCGCACGAGGCGTCCCTGCTACCGGTCGAGGCCTGGCCGCTGATGACATGGCGCATGGAGCGGGCGCGCGCCAACGACGACATGGAGATCTACAAGGGCCTCGCCCTCTGGGCCGAGGGCAAGCGCGGCCTCATTGACGATATCTTCGCCGAGGTGAAGGCGCGAGGACCGATTGCGGCCTCCGCGATAGACGGCGCCAAGGGCAAGGGCGGCTGGTGGGGCTGGAGCGACGAGAAGCACGCCTTCGAGTGGCTGTTCTGGGCAGGCCTCATCACCACCCATTCGCGGCGCGGTTTCGAGCGCCTCTACGACCTCCCGGAACGCGTCATCCCGCCCGACATCTTCAACGCCCCTGCCCCAAAACCCGAGGACGCGCATCGCGAACTGCTCAGAATGTCGGCGCGGGCGCTCGGCGTCGCCACCTATGGCGACCTGCGCGACTATTACCGGCTGTCGCCGGGCGACGTGAAGGGCAGGCTGGAAGAGCTGGTCGAAGCTGGCGAGTTGCTGCCGGTCGCGGTCGAGGGCTGGAAGCAGCCGGCCTATCTGCATGCGGGCGCGCGCATGCCGCGCAAGGTGCATGCCCGCGCGCTGCTGGCGCCGTTCGATCCGCTGGTCTTCGAACGTTCCCGCGCCGAGCGCCTGTTCGACTTCTTCTACCGCATCGAGATCTACACGCCGGCCGAGAAGCGTCAATATGGCTACTACGTGCTCCCCTTCCTGCTCGGCGACACCATCGTGGCGCGCGCCGACGTGAAAGCCGACCGCCCGGCCGGCGTGCTGCGCGTTCTCGCGACCTATTCCCACCCGGGCGCGCCGCCCGACACGGCCGCCGAGCTGCTGGAGGAATTCGGGCTGATGCAGTCCTGGCTCGGGCTGGAGCGCATCGAGGTCGTGCCGAAGGGCGATCTCGGGCCGGCGCTGGCGAAGCTGACGCAGGCGGAACGGGCGAAGTCGTAGCGATGCGTTGACTTGGGCGTCCCGCCAAGCCTAAATCCAACCTGACGGTCTCCTTCCAGCAACGGAGGGAGCTAAGAGGGAATGCGGTGCGGGTTTTCGACCCAACTCCGCGGCTGTCCCCGCAACTGTAAGCGACGAGCCCGAG
>DATDJN010000382.1:0-9082 GCA_036520515.1 Rhizobiaceae bacterium | reverse complement strand
GCCGAGCGCGGCGACATGATGGCCGCCTACCGCAAGCGGCTGGTGGGAACCGACCGCCAGGCGCAGGTGGAAGCCGCACGCGCCTGGAGCCTGTGGGAAGGCGAGACGATCACGCTGCTGCCGGAGCCCGAGACATCGGACAAGTTCGGCGAGGATGATTTCGCGATAGCCTTCGCGCGCATCGAGAACCACTTCTTCGTCCATGCCGGCTGGCTGGAGGAGGGACAGCTGATCCGCGATGCGCACAGGCTGAAGGGCATTCCCGGTGTCATCGTGCACGGCCGCTACGACATGCCGTGCCCGGCGCACTACGCCTGGGCGCTGCACAAGGCCTGGCCGGACGCGGAGTTCCACCTGATCGAAGGGGCCGGACACGCTTTCTCCGAGCCGGGCATCCTCGATCAGCTCATCCGGGCAACGGACAGATTTGCGGGGAAGACATGAAACGCGAGCGCCTCTATCTTTTCGACACGACGCTGCGCGACGGCGCGCAGACGCCGGGCATCGATTTTTCCGTCGAGGACAAGATCGCCATCGCGAACATGCTCGACGAGTTCGGGCTCGACTATGTCGAAGGCGGCTATCCGGGCGCCAACCCGACGGATACGGCGCTCTTCACCGAGAAGCGGACGTCCCGGGCGAAATTCGTCGCCTTCGGCATGACCAAGCGCGCCGGCGTCTCGGCCTCCAACGATCCCGGGCTCGCCGTGCTGTTGCAGTCGCGGTCCGACGCGATCTGCTATGTCGCGAAAAGCTGGGACTACCATGTGCGCGTGGCGCTCGGCTGCACCAACGAGGAAAATCTCGACGCCATCCGCGCCTCGGTCGAGGCGGCGGTCGCCGGCGGCAAGGAGGCGATGGTCGACTGCGAGCATTTCTTCGACGGCTACAAGGCAAATCCGCAGTATGCGCTGGCCTGCGCCAGGACGGCCTACGAGGCCGGCGCGCGCTGGGTGGTGCTCTGCGACACCAATGGCGGCACGCAGCCGTCGGAATTGCGCGGCATCGTCGGGGCGGCGATAGCGGCGGGTATTCCCGGCGAGAGGCTGGGCATCCACGCGCATGACGACACCGGACAGGCGGTGGCGAATTCTCTGGCCGCGGTCGAGGCCGGCGTGCGCCAGATCCAGGGCACGCTGAACGGCATCGGCGAGCGCTGCGGCAACGCCAACCTGATCTCCATCGTCCCGACGCTGCTCTTGAAGCCGGCCTTCGCGGAAAAGTTCGAGACCGGCATCACGGAGGAGGCGCTGGCCGGGATTTCGCGGCTGTCGCGCGCGTTCGACGAACTCTTGAACCGCGCGCCGGAAGCGCAGGCGCCCTATGTCGGCCAGTCGGCCTTCGCCACCAAGGCGGGCATCCACGCCTCGGCGATCGTCAAGGAGCCGCAGACCTACGAGCACGTGCCGCCGGAGACGGTCGGCAACCGCCGCCGCGTCATGGTGTCGGACCAGGGCGGCAAGGCGAACTTCATCTCCGAGCTGAAGCGTCGCGGCATAGAGGTTCCGGCCGACGGCCGGCGGCTGGACACGTTGATCTCGATCGTCAAGGAGCGCGAGGCGCAAGGCTATGCCTATGAGGGCGCCGACGCGAGCTTCGAGCTTCTGGCGCGCCGCACGCTGCACACCGTGCCGGATTTCTTCCGCGTCGATTCGTTCCGCTGCATGGTCGAGCGCCGCTTCGATGCGCTGGGCAATCTGAAGACGGTGTCGGAGGCGATCGTCAGGGTCGAGATCGACGGCGAGGAGAAGATGTCGGTGGCCGAGGGGCAGGGCCCTGTCAACGCCCTCGACATCGCGCTGCGCAAGGATCTCGGCAAGTTCCAGCACGAGATCGCCGATCTCGAACTGGCCGACTTCAAGGTGCGCATCCTGAATGGCGGCACCGAGGCGATCACGCGCGTGCTGATCGAATCGCGCGACGCCACCGGCGCGCGCTGGTGGACGGTCGGCGTGTCGGACAACATCATCGACGCCTCCTTCCAGGCCCTGATGGATTCGATCGTCTACAAGCTGATGAAGAACCGCGAGATGGCGGGGCTGGTGGCGGCGGAGTAGGCCGCCTCCTGCCAAATCCGGGGATGATCCATCAGCCGGAAGCGCTTGGTCCATCAGAAGTTTGAAATGGTCTTCCGGCGTCGGGCGCACCATACCGGGCGCCATGAGCGCCGAGTCAGCTGCCCCCGCCGCGACACGCACGCCGGACAATGCCGCCGCGCGCGGCTTCCTGTTCGCGCTGTCGGCATACCTGCTTTGGGGCGTGCTGCCGCTTTTCCTCAAGCTGTTGGACGACCTTCCGACAGTGGAGGTGCTGGCACACCGCATCCTCTGGTCGGTGCCGATCGCCGGCGCCGTGCTGCTGGCGCTGGGGCGCACCGGCGACATCAAGACGGCGTTGCGATCGCCGCGCACGCTGGCGATGGCCGCGCTGACGGCCTCGCTGATCACGCTGAACTGGGGCATCTACGTCTGGGCAATCGCCGCCGACCGCGCGATCGAGACCGCGCTCGGCTATTACATCAATCCGCTGATGTCGATCGCGATGGCGGCCGTCTTCCTCGGCGAGAAGCTGAGCCGCCTGCAGGTGGCGGCGGTCTGCCTGGCGGTGCTGGCTGTGGCCGTGCTGACGATCGAGGCCGGCGGCCTGCCCTGGGTCTCGCTGGCGCTGGCGACATCCTTCGCCGTCTACGGCTTCCTGCGCAAGACGCTGCCGATCGGCCCGAGCCAGGGTTTCTTTCTCGAGGTGCTGATCCTCGGCGTCCCCTCGCTCGCCTATGTGGCATGGCTTGCCGCGCGTGGCGAAAGCAATTTCGCGACCTCGCAGCCGGACGACATGCTGCTCCTGATCCTGTGCGGGCCGGCGACCGCAGTGCCGCTGATGCTGTACGGCTTTGGTGCCAAGCTGTTGAAATTCTCGACCATCGGCATCATGCAATACGTGGCGCCGACCATGGTGTTCCTGATCGCCGTCTTCATCTTCGAGGAACCACTCGGCGTTTCGCGGCTGGTCGCGTTCGCGCTGATCTGGGCGGCGCTTGCCCTCTATTCATGGTCGATGTTTTCGGGGCGGGCTGCCCCGGACGCCTAGGAACCATCCTCTGCCGGCCGCGGTTTTTACCTCTGCCTGCCGTTGGCATGGATGAAATCGCCCGGCTGATGCGTTAACGTCGAGGATGGGCGTTTCAAGAGGTGATGCCATGCATACCCGTATGATGAAACTGGCGGCGTCTGCGTTTCTCGTCATGCCGCTGCTTGCAGTTCCCGCCTTCGCGGCCGGCGATGGCGGCGGCGACAGTAGCGGCGGAAGCAGCGGCCAGAGCCGGTGTCCGGGCGGCAAGGTCTGGGACAAGAAGGCGAAGAAGTGCGTCGACGCCCAGCGCGGCGCGGTGGATGACGACAGCCTCTATGAGGCGGGGCGCTTCCTTGCCCACCAGGGCCGATACGGCGAGGCGATCACCCTGCTCAGCCTGGCGGCCGACAAGACCGACCCGCGCATCCTGAACTATCTCGGCTATTCGCACCGCAAGGCGGGCCGCGTAACCGTCGGCCTCGGCTACTACCAGGAGGCGCTCAGGCACGATCCCGACTACACGCTGGTGCGCGAATACATGGGCGAGGCCTATCTGCAGCAGGGCAACGTCGCCGCAGCGAAGGAACAACTGACCCAGATCGAGACGCGCTGCGGCAAGGGCTGCAGGGAATACGCGCTGCTGGCCAAGCAGATCGACGACTACCTCAAGGGTTGAGGCTTGCATACACGGACCGACCGGCTGCCTCGCGGCGGCCGGTCGGCCTGAAGACTCAATCGCCGCGGCTGAGGCGCACGATCTGCCCGTCGCTCTCGTCGGTGAGCAGCCAGATCGATCCGTCCGGCGCGACGTTGACGTCGCGGATGCGGCCGAATTCGTTTTCGAACATCCGCTCCTCGCCGCGGATATTGCCGCTTTCGTCGCGGTCGAGGCGGGAGACGAAGGCGAACTTGAGCGATCCGACAATGAGGTCGCCGTTCCACTCGGGAAACATGTCGCCGCGGTAGCTGGCCAGACCCGAGGGCGCGATGGACGGATCCCAGTAGAAAAGCGGCTGCTCGTAGCCTTCCGCCTCCGTGCCGACGCCGATCTTGTCGCCGCCATAGGTGACGCCGAAGCTTATCACCGGCCAGCCGTAGTTCCTGCCCGGCAACGGATGGTTGACCTCGTCGCCGCCCTTGTCCCCATGTTCGACGGTGACGAGCCCGCCGAGCACCGGGTCCCAGGTCGCTCCTTGCGCGTTGCGGTGGCCCTTGGACCAGATTTCCGGCAGATGCCTTGCGCCGTCGGGGGAGGGGTTATCGGCGGGGATGGAGCCGTCGGCCTCGATGCGGATGATTGAGCCGGCATGGTCCAGCATGTCCTGGGCGCGGTCGGGTTCGCCGCGGTCGCCCGTGGTGACGAACAGCGTGCCGTCGGGCGCGAAGACCAGACGCGAGCCGAAATGGCGGGCGGCGCGGCTCTTCTTGTTCATCGCGAAGATCACCTCGACATCGCCGAGCCTCGCCTTGTCGCCGTCGCGCACGAGCCTTGCGCGCGCGACAGCGGTGCCGGCGCCGCCCCGGCCTTGCTGCGAGAAGCTGAAGAAGATGAGGCTGGACGTGGCGAAATCGGGCGCGGCGACGACGTCGAGCAGCCCGCCCTGGCCGCGCCCGGCGACAACAGGTACGCCTTCGATAGGCTCCGACAGCCTTCCGTCGGGGGAGAGGATGCGCATGCGTCCCGGCCGTTCGGTTACGATCGCGGCGCCATCGGGCAGGAAATCGAGCCCCCAGGGATGCTCCAGCCCGCCGGCGAGGATATCTGCCTGGACCGCGACAGCGTCGGTCTGGAAGTCCGAGGCGCGGGCGAAAGGGGAGTTCAAGGCCAGCGCGCCTGCGGCGAGCGTGGAGAGAAGCACGATGCGGATCATGGAAACGGATGTAAGGCATTAGCCGCGTGCGGCAAACGCGATTGCGGCCTCATCCGATCACAGGCTTTCACAATGGGTTGAGCGCCGGTCGGGTGAGGCTTTCGGCCGCATCGTGGCCGGCGGGCCGCCGAAATCCGGACGAAATAGTCGTGGAATCCCCGGCCGATATGCTTTTTTGCGTGAAAATCCGCGCGGGATGATTATAGTCTAGGAGATTGAGTTGAAGTGGTTCCGCTAGCCGATTGCTGCCGGGCCTCTTTTCTTTTTACGCTCCGCTTGCCCGGAGAGGGACATACGCAGGCGGCAGAAAGGTCGAATTGAGATGAACAAGGTTCCGATGACCACCACGGGCTTCGCCGCGCTCAAGGAAGAGTTGCGCTGGCGCCAACAGGAGGAGCGTCCGCGCATCATCGAAGCGATCTCGGAGGCGCGCTCCCATGGCGATCTGTCGGAAAACGCCGAGTATCATGCTGCCAAGGAACAGCAGAGCCTGAACGAGGGCCGGGTCAACGAACTCGAGGACCTGATCGCGCGCGCCGAGGTGATCGACGTCTCGAAACTGTCTGGCGACAAGGTGAAATTCGGCGCCACCGTCGTCCTCATCGACGAGGACACCGAGGAGAAGAAGACCTACCAGATCGTCGGCGATCAGGAGGCCGACGTGAAGGCCGGTCGCATCTCCATCTCCTCGCCCATCGCGCGCGCGCTGATCGGCAAGGAGGTCGGCGACGCCATCGAGGTGAACGCGCCGGGCGGCGCGCGCGGCTACGAGGTCCTCAAGGTTCAGTACATCTAGACGGGCTGACAGCCAGGAGTGAATTGTTGGCTTCAGTCTCGGGTCATTCGGACCGGCAAACGTCGCGGCCCGGCGTGCTGGATCCAGCCGGAATCGACGTCGTCGCGCCAAATTTGAAGTTCAGGCTTTCAGGCGTAACCAGCACGATCATCCAGCTGGTGCCGGTGCAGGCGCGCACCATCGGCATCGCGACGATCGGGCCAGGCCTGCCGGACAGCCTTCCGAAGATGCGCTGGTGGCAGCTGCCGGCCCTCCTTCGCCGGCCTGCTTCCGGACGAAGGCGGATTTGGCACGCGCGGCGCAACACCGAAATGGTCGCCGGGCTTCTGCTGAGGCGGCTGTTCCGCGCGCCGCTCCATCTGCTTTTCACCTCGGCTGCCCAGCGCGGCCACCAGCCCTTCACCAAATGGCTGATCGGCAGGATGGACGCGGTGATCGCCACCAGCGCGCGCTCCGGCTCCTACCTCGACGTGCCGCACGAGGTGGTGATGCACGGCGTCGACCTCGAGCTCTTCCACCCGCCGCGGGCGAGGGAGGATGCGTTCGAGGACTCCGGCCTGCCCGGCCGCTTCGCCGTCGGCTGCTTCGGACGCGTCCGCGAACAGAAGGGGACGGACCTCTTCGTCGGCGCGATGATCGAGCTGTTGCCGCAGTATCCGGATTGGACTGCGGTCATAGCCGGACGGGTGACGGCCGATAACCGTGCTTTTGCGCAAAGCTTGCAGGACAAGATCGACAGGGCCGGCCTATCGGAACGGATCGTGTTTCTGGGCGAGGTGCCTGACGTGAAGCTCTGGTTCCGACGCCTGTCGCTCTATGTTGCGCCGTCGCGCAACGAGGGTTTCGGGCTGACGCCGCTGGAGGCGATGGCGTCAGGAACGCCGGTGGTGGCGAGCGACGCCGGCGCCTATGCCGAGATGGTGGTTCAAGGCGAGACGGGCGCGGTGACGCCGGCGGGCGACGGCGAGGCGCTGACAGCCGCGATCAGGCCCTATCTGGCCGACCCGGCGCTGGCCGAAACGCACGGTAAGAAGGCGCTCGCGCATGTGCGCAGCCAGTTTCCGCTTTCACGGGAGGCCGAGGGCATTGCCAGGGTCTACGACAGGCTGTGGTCGGACGGATGATCGACACGCTGATAGTCGGCAAGAGCAATCGGTACGGGTTGACGCGCGACGCGGCGCTTCTCGCCGGCGCGCTGGCTGCCGCCGGCGTGGAGACGGAAATCGCCGGAATCGATGACCGGACGCTGCTCGACCGGGTGCTCGGCCGCCCCCGGGCGCGGCGGATCATCCACCTCGAGCGGGTATTCCCGCAATGGACCGGCGCCGCCGAGATCAATGTGCTGGTGCCCAATCAGGAGCGCTTCCCGCGCCGGCACTTTCTCCGGCTGCGCAGCATCGATGTCATCCTCGCCAAGACCCAGGAAGCCATCGGCTCCTTCCGCGGCCGGGGCGCGGCGGTCGAATATCTGGGCTTTACCTCCGAGGATCGCTTCGATCCGCAGGTGGCGAAGAACTGGCGCCGTGCCCTCCACCTTGCCGGCGGCAGCACGCTGAAGGGAACGGAGGACGTGCTGGCCTTGTGGGAGCGGCATCCCGAATGGCCGGAACTCGTTCTGGTCCAGAAGCAGGAGAATGCGCCCTCGAGGGTTCCGGCCAATGTCCGGCTGGTCTCCGGCTACGCCGGCGACGAGGAACTCAAGCGGCTGCAGAACGAATGCGGCATCCACATCGGCCCGTCGCGCTCCGAGGGGTGGGGCCACAACCTGGTCGAAGGCATGTCCTGCGGCGCGCTGGTGATCACCACGGACGCACCGCCCATGAACGAGCATATCCGCGCCGATCACGGCCTGCTGGTGGGGACGCAGCACGCGAAGCCTCGCCACATGGGCACATCCCATTTCGTCGACAGGGATGCGTTGGAGGTCACGATCGGTGCCGCGATAGCGATGCCCGCGCAGCAGAAGGCGCAGATGGGCGAGACGGCGAGGCGCCGCTTCCTGGAGATCGACCGGGAGTTCCGCCAGCGGGTGCGCAGCCTGCTTGCCTGCTAGAGGCCCTTCTCGTCCTCGCCAAGCGAGGCCCGGTAGGACTTGGCCTCGGTGAGGAAGGAATAGAACATCATCATCATGGCGTAGATGAAGCCCGGCTGGCCGCACAGGATGTAGCGCTTCAGGAGATAGAATTTCAGGAAGGTGAAGGGAGGGGACAGGAAGAGGCGGAACGCCGACGCCTTGCGGCCCAGCGCCCTCTGCACCGCCGATTTGTCGGTGGAATAACTGTTGGCGCGGGCGACATCGGCCTCGATCGTCAGGTCGCGCATGTGGAGCAGCAGCCCGCGCCTGATCATCCCCTTTGCGCCGTCGACGAAATAGGCCTCATGCATGGTGCTGTCGGGGTCGATGCGCGTCTTGCCGGCGCGCAACAGGCGCAGGATGCGGTTGTGCAGCACCCAGCGATGCGCATGGCCGTAGCCGGTCAGCCAGTCGCAGCGGCGTATGTACCAGGCGCTGAATTTCGGGTCGTCGGCCTCGACGGTCGCTACGATCGCTGCCTTGAGCTCGCCGTCGACCTGCTCGTCCGCGTCGATGACCAGCCGCCACGGCTGCGTGGCATGGTCGAGGGCAAGCTGCTTCTGCCGCGCATAGCCCAGCCAGTCCTGGTGGATCAGCCTGATCGGGAAACCTTCGGCCCGGTAGCGCTCGACGATCTCCAGGGTGCCGTCAGTCGAGCCGGAGTCGACGACGACGATTTCGGCGCAGAAATCGACGCTTTCGAGGCACGCGCCGATCAGCTCCGCCTCGTTCTTGCAGACGATGGCGGCAGTGACGGGACTGGCGAACCGTGCCATCCCTCCCTCCTTAGCCCCGCGGTCGCGACGACCGCCCGTCGCCTATGCCACGGAATTGCGGAAAAGTCTTTGCCTGACTGCTCGCTTCTTGGTGACGTTCACCGTCGTCCAGCAGTCGCGATCGATCCGGAAGGCAGGGGCCAGGAAATCGCAAAGCAGTTCCGGGGGATCGCGGTCGATCCTAAAGTGCAGGAACCGGTCGTGACCGGCGAAGTGAGCAAGCACTTCCCCGACGTGGCTGGCGTGATCGTCGCGCCAGATGTTCTTTACCGCTTCCTCGTCGCACTTGTGGAAGTCCATGAAGCGCCGGAGGAGATCTCCCTTGCGGTGACCGGTGCGGGATATGATCCAGTCCTCGACGTTCCTGTCGTTGAGGACGAAATAGGAATTCGGGAAGACCTGGTGGAACTCCCTGAAATAGCGGTTCGCCTCGACGATCCGGTCGCTCGCGAAATAGAAGGGATCACTGAGGGCGGTGAATGTCCGGCCGTATTCC
>DATDJN010000381.1:0-5332 GCA_036520515.1 Rhizobiaceae bacterium | reverse complement strand
ACGGCGCGTTTGGCCGCACGACGGAACCCGCCGTCCCCATGGACCCGATCACACAGGTCGAATCGCTTCAGCCGGCTTAGGCGGCGGCCTTCTTCTTCGCCAGCCGCGCCTTGATGCTTTCCACGTCCGCGCGCGGCGTCGCCGCAAACAGCGCCTTCGTGTAGCTGTGCTGGGGGTTGGAAAAGACCTCTTCGCGGCCGCCGTACTCGACCGCCTCGCCGTAATACATCACCATCACCTCGTCGGCGATGTAGCGCACGACCGAAAGGTCGTGGCTGATGAAGACATAGGTGAGCTGGAACTCGTCCTGCAGGTCGGCGAGCAGGTTCAGCACCTGCGCCTGCACCGAAAGGTCGAGCGCCGAGACCGGTTCGTCCAGCACCAGGAGGCTGGGGTTCAGCATCAGCGCGCGGGCGATGGCGATGCGCTGGCGCTGGCCGCCCGAGAACATGTGCGGATAGCGATGGTAATGCTCGGGCTGCAGGCCGACCTTCGTCAGCATCGCCATCGCACGCTCGCGCCGCTCCGCGGCGCCGACCTTGGTGTTGATCAGCAGCGGCTCGCCGAGCACGTCGCCGATCTTCTGGCGCGGGTTGAGCGAGCCGTACGGGTTCTGGAAGACGATCTGCACCTTGCGGCGCATCTCCGGCGTCAGCCCGTCCTGCGCGATGTCTACCTTCTTGCCTTCGATGAAGAGCTCGCCTGCCGTCGGCGCGTCGATCATGGTGACGATGCGCGCCAGCGTCGACTTCCCGCAGCCCGACTCGCCGACGATCGCCAGCGTCTTGCCCTTCTCCACCGAGAAGCTGACGCCCTTCACGGCGTGTACGGTGCGCGGCTTGCCGAACAGGCCGCCGCCCACATGATAGTCGCGGACGATGTTCTTCGCTTCGAGGATGGCGTCGGTCATAGCGGCGGCTCCATCAGCGGCGTGTTCACGGCGGCCGCCTCGGCTTCCATCAGGAAGCGGTCGATGGTCGGCAGCCGGTCGCCGGTGGCGTTGTCGGGCAGGGCGGACAGCAGCGCGCGCGTGTAGTTGCTTTTCGGGTTCTCGAAGAGCGACAGCACGTCGGCCTCCTCCATCTTGCGCCCCTTGTACTGGACGATGACGCGGTCGGCCGTCTCGGCGACCACGCCCATGTTGTGGGTGATCATGATCAGGCCCATGCCGTATTCGGCCTGCAGGCGCACGAGCAGGTCGAGGATCTGCTTCTGGATCGTCACGTCGAGCGCGGTGGTCGGCTCGTCGGCGATCAGCAGCTTCGGGTTGCAGGCGAGCGCCATGGCGATCATCACGCGCTGGCACTGCCCCCCCGACATCTGGTGCGGGAAGCTGCCCAGCCGCTCGGCCGGCTGCGGGATGCCGACCAGCGTCAGGAGTTCGATGGCGCGGGCGCGGCGCTCGGCGCGATTCATGCCCATGTGCACCTTCAGCACTTCCTCGATCTGGAAGCCGACCGTGAAGCACGGGTTGAGGCTGGCCATCGGCTCCTGGAAGATCATCGCCATGTCCTTGCCGACGATCCGGCGCCGCTCCTTGGGCGAGAGCTTCGTCAGGTCGGCGCCGTCGAACATCATCCTGTCGGCCGACACCTTGGCCGTCCACGGCAGGAGGCCCATGACGGCCAGCATCGACACCGACTTGCCGGAGCCGGATTCGCCGACGATCGCCAGCACCTCGTGCCGGGCCACCGTGAGCGACACGCCGTCGACGGCGCGGAACATGCCGGTCGCGGTCTCGAACTCGACGACCAGGTTTTCTATCTCGAGAAGGGCCACGCTCAGCTCCTCTTCAGCTTCGGGTCGAGCGCGTCGCGCAGACCGTCGCCCATCAGGTTGATCGCCAGCACCGTGACCAGGATGGCGAGGCCGGGCAGCGTCACCACCCACCAGGCGCGCAGGATGAACTCGCGCGCCTCGGCCAGCATCGTGCCCCATTCGGGCGTCGGCGGCTGTGCGCCCATGCCGAGGAAGCCGAGAGCTGCCGCGTCGAGGATGGCGTTGGAGAAGGAGAGCGTCGCCTGCACGATCAGCGGCGCCATGCAGTTGGGCAGGATGGTCTTGAACATCAGGCGCAGCGGCCCGGCGCCGGCGACCTTCGCCGCCACGACATAGTCGCGGTTCTTCTCCGTCATCACGGCGGCGCGCGTCAGGCGCACGAAATGCGGCTGGAAGACCAGCGCGATCGCGATCATCGCATTGGTCAGGCCAGGCCCGAGCACGGCGACCAGCACCAGCGCCAGGAGCAGTGAGGGGAAGGCAAGGATGATGTCCATGATGCGCATGATCACGGTGTCGACCCAGCCGCGGAAATAGCCGGCGATGACGCCGAGGATGATGCCGCCGGCCAGCGCGATGATGGTGACGATCACGCCGATGAACAGCGAATAGCGCGTGCCGTAGATCAGCCTGGACAGCATGTCGCGGCCGACCGCGTCGGTCCCGAGCAGGAAAGCCGCGCGCCCACCCTCCTGCCAGAAGGGCGGGACCAGAACCGCGTCCCGGTACTGTGCGTTCGGCGCATGCGGAGCGATCAGCGGCGCAAAGATCGCCAGGACGACGAGGAACAGGAAGAAGAACAGGCCGATGACGGCGCCGCGGTTCTCGGAGAAGTAAAACCAGAACTCGGCGAGCCGCGCTCGGCGCGAAGGGTCGACATTGATCGGCCCGGGGGTGCTTGCAACTGTATTTGCCACGGATCGTCTCCTAGTGCCTGATGCGCGGGTTGATCAGGCCGTACATCAGGTCAACCAGCAGATTCACCAGCATGATGATGCCGGCGATGAGCAGAAGCCCGCCCTGGATGACCGGGTAGTCGCGCTTGAACACTGAATCGACCATCCACTTGCCGATGCCCGGCCACGAGAAGATGGTCTCGGTGAGGATCGCCCCCGCGAGCATCACGCCGACTTGCAGGCCGATCGTGGTGACGACCGGGATCATGGCATTGCGAAGCGCATGGATGCCGACGACGCGAAACACCGACAGGCCCTTGGCGCGCGCCGTGCGCACATAATCTTCCGACAGGACTTCCAGCATCGCCGAGCGCGTCTGCCTGGCGATCACGGCGAGCGGGATGGTGCCCAGCACGATGGTCGGGAGGATCAGGTGGCTCGCCGCCGACCTGAACGCGCCTTCCTGCCCCGAAAGCAGCGAGTCGATCAGCATGAAGCCGGTCACGGAAGGGAAATAGAACATCAGCGAGATGCGGCCCGAGACCGGCGTCCACCCCAGTATCCCGGAAAACAGGATGATGAGCAGCAACCCCCACCAGAAGATCGGCATCGAGAAACCGATCAGCGCCGTTCCCATGATCGCCTGATCGTACCACGAACCGCGCTTGATGGCGGCGAAGACGCCGGCCGGAATGCCGAGCACGATGGCGAAGAGGATGGCGCACAGCGACAGTTCGAGGGTCGCCGGGAACAGTTGCAGGAACTGGTCGAGCACGGAGCCCTTGGTGGTGATCGAGGTGCCGAAGTCGCCGTGCAGCACGCCCCAGAGATAGTCGAGATACTGGATGACGATCGGCCGGTCGAAGCCCAGCTGGCGCGATATCTCGGCGTGGCGCTCCGGCGACATGACGCGCTCGCCCGAAAGCAGCGCGACCGGATCGCCCGGCAAAAGCCGGATGAAGGAGAAGGCGATGATCGAGACCCCGATGAAGGTCGGGATCAGGACGGCGAGGCGCCCGAGTAAGAAGCGAACCATATCAAGCCCTAGAACCGCTAGAAGCGAAGGCCGGCCTCCCGGGGCCAGCCTTTACACATTATGACGGAATAGCGAAAGGGGGCGTCCGCGCGGCGAACGCCCCCTTTCGCCTATAGACCCACCGTCACTCGGTGATGTCGACCGTGTCGAAGGTAAAGTCGCCGAGCGGGCTCTGCACGAAGCCCTCGACGTTCTTGCGCATCGGGACGATCGCCAGCGAGTGGTCGAGCGTCGCCCACGGCGCCTCGCGCTTGAAGACGACCTGCGCCTCTTCATAGAGCTTGGTGCGCTCGGCCTGGTCGCTCACTTCCTTCGCCTTGGTGACGAGATCCTCGAACTCCTGGTTGCACCACTGCGCGCGGTTGTTGCCGCCGACGGCGTCGCAGCCGAGCAGCGTATCGAGGAAGTTGTCCGGATCGCCGTTGTCGCCGGTCCAGCCAAGCATGACGGCGCCGTCGCGGTCCTTGGCGCTCGACTTCTCGAGGTACTCGCCCCAATCCATCGAGACGATCTCGACCTTGACGCCGACCTTGTCGAAGTCGGACTGGATGAGTTCGGCAGCGCGGCGCGCGTTCAGCATGTAGGGACGTGCGACCGGCATCGCCCAGACCTTCATGTGGAGGTCCTTGACGCCGGCGGCTTCGAGGGCGGCCTTGGCTGCCTCCGGATCGTATTTGTCGTCCTCGACCGCGTCGTTATAGGACCACATGGTCGGCGGAATCGGGTTCTTGGCGGGGGTCGCCAGGCCCTGGAACACCGCGTCAACGATCGCCTGCTTGTTGATCGCCTGGTTCAGCGCCTTGCGCACCTCGACCTTGTCGAACGGAGCCTGGGTGGTGTTGTAGGCGAGGTAGGCGACGTTCAGGCCTTCCTGCTCGGAGACCTTGAGGTTCGGATCCGCCTTGATCGCCGCCACATCGGCCGCGTTCGGATACGGCATCAGCTGGCACTCGTTGGCCTTCAGCTTCTGGTAGCGCACCGAAGCGTCGGTGGTGATGGCGAAGACCAGGTCGTCGATCTTCGGGGCCTCGCCCCAGTATTCGGGGTTCTTCTTGTAGCGGATCACCGCATCCTGCTGGTAGCCGACGAACATGAAGGGACCAGTGCCGACCGGCTTCTGGTTCATCTCGCTCATCTTGCCGTCAGCCTCGAGCTTGTCGGCATATTCCTTGGAGACGATCGAGGCGAAGGGCATCGCGATGTTGGCGAGGAAGGGTGCTTCCTTGCGCTTCAGCTTGAACTTCACCGTCAGGTCGTCGACCTTCTCGATCGACTCCAGCAGGTCGGGGAAGCCCATGCCCGCGAAATATTCCCAGGAGCCGCCCTCGACGTACTTGTTCCAGGGGTTGTCGGCCTTCCACTGGCGCTCATAGGAGAAGATCACGTCGTCAGCGTTGAGATCACGGGTCGGCGTGAAGAAATCAGTGGCGTGGAACTTGACGCCCGGACGCAGCTTGAAGGTGTACTCCAGGCCGTCGTCGGAGACTTCGTAGCTCTCGGCGAGGCCAGGCTCGGTCTCCGTCGTGCCCTTCTTGAATTCGAGGAGGCGGTTGAAGATCGGGTGGGCCGAAGCATCGAAAGTATTGCCGCCGGTATACAGGCCGGGGTCGAAGCCTTCCGG
>DATDJN010000380.1:0-5564 GCA_036520515.1 Rhizobiaceae bacterium | reverse complement strand
CGCGACAGCCGCGAGGGCATGAGCGTGATCGTCGCCACGGCCTACATGGAAGAGGCCGCGCTGTTCGACTGGCTCATCGCGATGGATGGCGGGCGCGTGCTTGCGTCGGGCACGCCCGCCGAGCTTCTCGCGCACACCGGCACGACCAACCTCGACGCAGCCTTCATCGCGTTGCTGCCTGCCGAGAGGCGTGGCGACTACCGGGAGGTCGTGATCCCTCCCCGCTCCGCCGGCGCAGGCGGCGAGACGGCCATCGAGGCGGAGCACCTGACAAAGCGCTATGGCGACTTCACCGCCGTCGACGACGTCAGCTTCCGCATCGCGCGTGGCGAGATCTTTGGATTTCTCGGCTCCAACGGCTGCGGCAAGACCACCACCATGAAGATGTTGACCGGCCTGCTCGATGCCACCGAGGGCCGGGTCAAGCTGTTCGGCCGCGAGGTCGATCCGCGCGACCTCCAGATCCGCCGTCGCGTCGGCTACATGTCGCAGGCCTTCTCGCTCTACTCGGAGCTGACGGTACGCCAGAACCTCGAACTTCACGCTCGTCTGTTCGCCCTTCCGGCGGACGGCATACCCGCGCGGGTCGAGGAGGTGGCGCGGCAGTTCGACCTGATCGGGCAGATGGACGCGCTTCCCGACGATCTGCCGCTCGGCATCCGCCAGCGCCTGTCGCTGGCCGTCGCCATGATCCATTCGCCCGATATCCTGATCCTCGATGAACCGACATCGGGCGTCGACCCCATCGCCCGCGACAATTTCTGGCGCATCCTCATCGACCTCTCCCGCCGCGGCAACGTGACCATCTTCGTGTCCACCCATTTCATGAACGAGGCCGCGCGCTGCGATCGCATATCGTTGATGCATGCCGGCAAGGTGCTGGTCAGCGACACGCCCGCGGCGATCGTGGCCAGCCGCTCGTCGCCGACGCTCGAAGCGGCCTTCATCGACTATCTGGAGACCGCCGCCGGCGCGCAGGGGCCAGGCGCCGCGCCGCAGGCGGATCTGGGCGCGCCGGCCGCAAAGGCGTCCGCCTCACCTGAAGCCCATCGATTTTTCGATTTCCGCCGCATGTTCGCCTATACGCGGCGGGAGAGCCTGGAGCTGCTGCGCGATCCGATCCGCGCCACGCTGGCGACCGTCGGCAGCCTGATCCTCATGTTCGTGGTCGGCTACGGCATCAACCTGGATGTCGAGAACCTGTCTTTCGCAGTGCTCGACCATGACGACACCGCCATCAGCCGCGATTACGCGCTCCAGCTTTCCGGCTCGCGCTATTTTACCGAGAAGCCGCCGCTGACCGGCTATGAGGACATGGACCGGCGCATGGAAAGCGGCGAGATCAGCCTGGCGCTGGAGATCCCGCCCGGCTTCGGCCGCGACGTCTCGCGCGGCCGCGACGCCGCCGTCGGCGCCTGGATCGACGGCGCCATGCCTGACCGGGCGGAGACCGTCCGCGGTTATGTCCAGGGAATGCACGCCGCCTGGCTCGCGCAGAAGGCCCGCGAGCTTTACGGCAGTGCGGCCTCGGATGGCGATTTCCAGCTCGAGCTTCGCTACCGCTACAATCCGGACGTCCGCAGCCTCAACGCCATCGCTCCGGCAGTCATCCCGATGCTGCTTCTCATGATACCGGCGATGCTGACCGTGCTCAGCGTGGTTCGCGAGAAGGAGCTCGGCTCGATCATCAATTTCTACGTCACGCCGGTGACCCGGCTCGAATTCCTGGTCGGCAAGCAGATTCCCTACGTCGCGCTGGCCATGATGAATTTCCTGCTGCTCACCGGCTTCGCCATCTACGGCTTCCGTGTCCCGTTCACCGGCAGCTTCGCGACCTTTGCCGCGGCGGCGTTCCTCTATGCCGTCATCGCGACATCTGTCGGCCTCTTGATGTCGACCTTCATGCGCAGCCAGATCGCCGCGATCTTCGCGACGGTGCTCATCACCATGATCCCCGCGACGCAATATTCGGGGATCATCGATCCCGTTTCGTCGCTGCAGGGGGCTGGCGCCTTCATCGGGCAGATCTACCCCGCGACCTATTTCGTGACGATCTCGCGCGGCGTCTTTTCCAAGGCCCTCGGCTTCGCCGACCTGTCCGGAGCCTTCGTGCCCCTGCTGATTGCGATACCGGTTCTTCTCGGCCTCAGCACGGCCTTCCTCAGGAAGCAGGCACGCTGATGCGGCTCGCGAACATCTTTCATCTGGGCGTCAAGGAACTGCGGGCGCTGTCTCGGAACACCGCCATGCTTGTGCTGATCGTGTTCGCCTTCACGATCCAGATCTACACCGCGTCCAACGCGATGCCGGAAACGCTCAACCGGGCCGCGATCGCGATCGTCGACGAGGATCAGTCGCCGCTGTCGTCGCGCATCGTCACCGCTTTCTATCCGCCCTACTTCGTTGCGCCGGTGCTCATTTCGCAGTCGGACGTCGACCGCCGCATGGGCGAAGGCACCGATACTTTCGTGCTCGACATCCCTCCCAATTTCCAGCGCGACGTTCTTGCCGGCCGCTCTCCGGCGATCCAGCTCAACATCGATGCGACGCGCATGTCGCAGGCCTTTACGGGCGGCGGCTACGTGCAGTCGATCGTCTCCGGAGAGGTCGGCGAATTCCTCGCCCACCACAGGCAGGAGACGAAGCTTCCGGTGGCGCTCGATCTGCGCGCCCGGTTCAACCCCGAACTGAACAAGGCGTGGTTCGGGGCCATGAACCAGCTGATACAGGCAATCACCATGCTGTCCGTCATCCTGACGGGCGCCGCGCTGATCCGGGAACGCGAGCACGGAACCATCGAGCATCTGCTGGTGATGCCGGTCACGGCCTCCGAGATCATGGTCGCCAAGATGTGGTCCATGGGGTTGGTCGTGCTGGTGGCCGCCGCCGTCGCCCTGCTGTTCGTCGTGCAGGGAATGCTTGGCGTGCCGACCAACGGGTCATCCGTCCTGTTTCTCGCGGGAGCCGCGCTCGACATACTGGCCATGACCTGCCTCGGCATGTTTCTGGCGACGATCGCGGGCTCGATGCCGCAGTTCGCGCTGCTGGTCATCATGGTGCTCATACCGATGCAGCTGCTTTCGGGCGGCGTCACGCCGCGCGAGAACATGCCCGAGATCATCCAGGTCATCATGCTGGCGGCGCCCACCACCCATTTCGTCATGCTGGCGCAGTCCGTTCTCTTCCGCGGCGCCGGCCTGACCGTCGTATGGCCGCAACTGGTGGCGCTGCTCGCCATCGGCGTCGCGTTTTTCGCCTTTTCCCTGCGTCGTTTCCGCCAGTTCCTGAGCTAGGACAGCGACATCATTCCTTTGCCGGCCATCGCCAGTCGGCCACCATGGGCATGTCCTTGCCGTGCTCGCGGATATAGCGGTAGTGCTCGGTGAGCAGGTCGCGTATCGCCTGTTTTGCATAGGCCGCCGACGTGCCAAGCTTGGGCACGCGGTCGATCACGTCCCCCACGAGATGGAAGCGGTCGAGATCGTTGCGCACCACCATGTCGAAGGGCGTCGTGGTCGAGCCTTCCTCCTTGAAGCCGCGCACATGCATGTTGTCGTGGTTGGTGCGCTTGTAAGCGAGCCGGTGGATCAGCCAGGGATAGCCGTGATAGGCGAAGATCACCGGCTTGTCCCTGGTGAACAGCGCGTCGAAATCGGCGTCGGACAGCCCGTGCGGATGCTCGGTCTTGGGCTGCAGCGTCATCAGGTCGACGATATTGACGACACGCACCTTCAGGTCGGGAGCATGCTGCCGCAGCAGGTCGACGGCGGCCAGCGTTTCCAGCGTCGGCACGTCGCCGCAGCAGGCCAGCACCACGTCGGGTTCGCCGCCGCGGTCGTTGCTCGCCCACTCCCAGATGCCGATGCCAGCCGCGCAGTGCTTTATCGCCTCGTCCATGGTCAGCCATTGCGGTTGCGGCTGCTTGCCCGCGACGATCACGTTGACGCGGTTCCAGCTGCGCAGGCAGTGGTCGGTGACGTAGAGCAGCGTGTTGGCGTCCGGCGGAAAATAGACGCGCACGATCTCGGCCTTCTTGTTCACGACATGGTCGACGAAGCCCGGGTCCTGGTGGCTGAAGCCATTGTGATCCTGGCGCCAGACATGCGACGTCAACAGGTAGTTGAGCGAGGCGATCGGCTGCCGCCAGGCGACTTCCATCGACGTCTTCAGCCATTTGGCGTGCTGGTTGAACATCGAATCGACGATGTGGATGAAGGCCTCGTAGCAGGAGAAGAAGCCATGGCGCCCCGTCAGCAGATAGCCTTCCAGCCAGCCCTGGCAGGTGTGCTCGCTGAGGATCTCCATCACCCGTCCGTCGGGCGACAGATGGTCGTCATACGGGAAGATCGCCTCGTTCCAGGTCCGATCGGACACCGTGAAAACGTCCTGAAGCCGGTTCGAGGCGGTTTCGTCCGGGCCGAAGACCCGGAAGTTGCGATGCTCCATGTTGTCGCGCATCACGTCGCGCAGGAAGGCGCCGCTCACCCGCGTCGCCTCCGCGTCGGAAGCGCCCGGCCGCTCCACCGCGACCGCATACTGCGTGAAATCCGGCAGCCGCAGGGGCCGCTTGAGCGCGCCGCCATTGGCGTGCGGGTTGGCGCTCATCCGCTTGTCCCCGGCCGGCGCCATCGCCGCGATCTCGGGCCTCAACCGCCCCGCTTCGTCGAACAGCTCCTCGGCGCGATAGCTGCGCAGCCACTCTTCAAGGAGACCGAGATGCTCGGGCTTCTCCATGGTGAACGGCACCTGGTGAGAGCGCCAGAACCCCTCGGCCCTCTTGCCGTCCACGGTCTTCGGCCCGGTCCAGCCTTTCGGTGACCGCAGCACGACCATCGGCCAGACGGGACGTTCGGCCTTGCCGTGCTTGCGGGCCTTTTGCTGGATGGCTCGGATCGCGGCGAAGGCCTTGTCCAGGGCTGCCGCCATCTGCAGGTGCATGGCTTCCGGATCATCGCCCTCGACGAAGATCGGCGCATAGCCGTAGCCGCGCAGCAGGGCGTCGAGCTCATCGTGCGGAATGCGCGCGAGCACGGTCGGGTTGGCGATCTTGTAGCCGTTGAGGTGCAGGATCGGCAGCACCACGCCGTCCTCGGCGGCGTTGATCAGCTTGTTGGAGTGCCAGCTGGTCGCCAGCGGTCCCGTCTCGGCCTCCCCGTCGCCGACCACCGCGGCCACCAGCAGGTCCGGGTTGTCGAAGGCCGCCCCGTAGGCGTGGGACAACACGTAGCCGAGTTCACCGCCTTCGTGGATCGACCCGGGGGTCTCGGGGGCGACGTGCGACGGGATGCCGCCGGGGAAGGAGAACTGGCGGAACAGCCTGCGCAGCCCCTCGTCGTCCTGGGTGATGTCGGGATAGACCTCGGTGTAGGTGCCGTCGAGGTAGGCGTTGGCCACCAGGCCGGGACCGCCGTGGCCCGGGCCGGTCAGGTAGATGGTGGACTGACTGCGCTCTTTGATGGCCCGGTTCAGGTGGGCGTAGAGGAAGTTCAGCCCCGGTGTGGTGCCCCAGTGGCCGAGCAGTCGCGGTTTGACGTCGTCGCGGGTCAGTGGTGTGCGCAGCAGCG
>DATDJN010000379.1:0-4671 GCA_036520515.1 Rhizobiaceae bacterium | reverse complement strand
AGCTTGGTGCTCGGCGGCCTCGACGGCGACGGTACGCCGCGCCAGAAGCTGACGGCAATGCGGGACGGCCTGGCGCTTTTCTATGCGGACGGCGAGCGCTCATGCCTTGCCGACCTGTTCTCGGTCGAGGGAACGCCGGCAACGATCCGCGCGCCGCTCGCCGGCGGGCTGAAAGCCTGGATCGCCGCAGTTGCGCGCGTCGTCGAGGAGGCCGGCATCGATCCGGCCGAGGCTGCGAGGCGGGGCGAGGACATGGTCATCCGCGTCGAGGGCGCGCTCGTCGTTTCGCGCGCGCTTGGCGACACCAGGCCCTTCAGCAACGTTTTGGCCCGGCTCGTCGACGATCTTCTGGCGCGCGCCTGACCAGCTTTCAACCGCAATCGATGGAGCCCAAGATGCAACTGCCGAAGACGTTTCGCGCCATTTTCAGCGCACCGGATCATCCTTCGCCGCTCGACAGGTCGGCCCTCGTGCTGATCGACATTCAGCGTGAATACGTCGACGGCGCGGCACCGTTGGAGAATGTCCACGCGGCGGCGGCCGAAGCCGCCAAGCTTCTTTCGCTGGCACGCGAAAATGGCGTTCCGGTATTTCACATCGCCCATGGCGCCGGGCCGGGCGCGCCGGCCTTCGCCACCGACGGCCCTTATGTCGAGCACCTCGACCCCGTTAAGCCGGGGCCGGGCGAGGAAGTCATCTGGAAGACGAAGGCCGACGCCTTCCTCGGCACCGGCTTGGCCGACAGGATCCGCGCGGCCGGACGCGACGAGGTGATCATCGCCGGCGACATGACGCATGTCTGCGTGTCGACATCGGCGCGCGCGGCCGCCGAGCAGCACGGTTTCAGGGTGACCGTCGTCGGTGACGCCACCGCCGCGCGGGACCTGCCTGATCCGCTGGGCGGAGTGATCGCCGCCGAAACGGTCCGCCGTACAGCGCTCGCCGAACTCAACGATGCCTTCGCCGTGGTGGTCAAGGACCACACCGCCTGGCGCTGACGACAGGCGCGACACGCAAGCGGCGCATCTCCAGGCGCCGCCAGCCCGCGCCGAGCCCCGCCCGGACGACCGCTGCGCCGGAACGTTGCCCGGTGCCGGCTCGGCAGACGCCCCGCTGCGACTGCCGGAATGAGGCCACGTTCTGCCGCTGCGGCGTTGCCGAGCTCTCCGATCGCCGCCGGTTCGCAACAGCACGGCCGATACCGGTAACGTACCGTAAAATACTTGCCCTTCGCCGGATTTTGCCGGGTGATGCACGGCGTGCTGTCGCGTAAATCCAAGGACAGAGCGCTTCAGGCACGGTGAGTGTTGTTCCACTCCTGAAGGAGGCTCGATGATGCGTAGGCTAATCTTGAGCGCTTTGTTTGCGGTTGCGCTGTCCGGTTTGTCGCCGTTGCCGGCAGATGCGCAGGCGGAGATCACGAAGGAAGAGGCGCAGGCGATCGGGGTCGACGCCTACCTCTACTTTTACCCGCTCCTCACGATGGACGTGACGAGACGGCAGTTCACCAACATGGAACCCGGCAAGGTGCCCGGCCGCGGCCCGATGAATGCATTCTGGAGCATGTCGGCCTACCCCGCGGCCGACGACAGGGGCGTGGTCCGCTACAATTTCGACACGCTCTATTCGGCCGCCTGGCTGGACATGCGCGGGGAGCCGATGGTCGTGTCCGCGCCCGACACCGGCGGCCGCTATTATCTCCTGCCGATGCTGGATATGTGGACCGACGTCTTCGCCTCGCCCGGCTGGCGGACAACCGGCACCGAAGCGGCCGATTTCCTGGTCACGCCGCCCGGCTGGGCGGGTGAAGAGCCTGCCGGACTGACGCGGATCGATGCGCCGACGCCCGTCGTCTGGATCATCGGCCGCACCAAGACCGATGGTCCTGCCGACTATGAAGCGGTCAACAAGATTCAAGCCGGATACAAGGTCACGCCCCTTTCGCAGTGGGGCAAGCCGCCGGTGGTGCGGGCTGCCGTGAAGATCGATCCCGACGTGGATATGAAGAACCCGCCCAAGGTCCAGGTGGAGTCGATGCCGGCCGACGAATTCTTCGCCTATGCGGCCGATCTGCTGAAGACCGTCCCGCCCCATGTCACCGACCAGCCGATCATTGCTCGACTGCGCAAGGTTGGCTTCGAGGTCGGCAAGGACTTCGACCTCCAGTCGGCCAGCCCGACCGTGCGCGACGCCCTGGCAGGTGCTCCCCAGGAGGCTCTCAGGCTGATGGCATGGAAGACGCCGACACTCGCCCGCGTCGCCAATGGCTGGGTGATGAACACCGACACGATGGGCGTCTATGGCACCTATTATCTGAAGCGCGCCATAGTCGCGCAGGCTGGCCTGGGGGCCAATCTCCCGGAAGATGCGATTTACCCGATGAACGTCGTCGACGAGAGCGGCAAGCCGCTCGACGGGGCCAACGCGTACACGCTGCACTTCGGCAAGGGAGATTTGCCGCCGGCGAATGCGTTCTGGTCGGTCACCCTCTACGACAAGGAAGGCTTCCAGGTGCCGAACAGCCTCGATCGCTTCAACCTCAGCAGCTGGATGCCTCTGCAATACAATGCCGACGGCTCGCTCGACCTCTATTTCCAGAACGAGAGCCCGGGCGCCGACAAGAAGGCCAACTGGCTGCCTGCTCCGAAAGGGCCTTTCAACCTCCTGCTGCGGCTTTACGCGCCGCAGCCGGCTGCCCTGACCGGGCGGTGGAACCCGCCTGCTGTTTCGCAGGTCGCGACCGTTTCCGGCCTGGTCGCCGAGTAGGAGACCGTGGAAGGCGGCGGCTCGCGTCGCCGCCTTCGGTTCACGCCTCACGCCTGCTGCGTCACCACCACCGGGATCAGCAGGTCGCCCCAGTTGCCCTTGCCGCCGTGATGCCGGGCCGAGCGCACCAGCTCGACCGACACGCCGGCTTCGACGGCATGCATCACGGCCTGGTTCAGCCGGTGCAGGTCGTTCGCCAGAACGCGGATGGCGGCCTGCTGGTCCGTGTTCATGGCCGAGGACTGTTCCTCGGCGCGCTGCTTCACTTGCGGCCTGACATTCATGGTCCTTCTCCCTGGTTTCATTCCGCCGCCGGGCGGAACTGCTCGTGCTCGGTCGATTCATGCATGGCGGTGGTCGACGACTGGCCGCCTGATATCGCCATCGACACCGCGTCGAAATAGCCGGTGCCGACCTCGCGCTGGTGTTTCGTCGCGGTGTAGCCGTTTGTCTCGGCGGCGAACTCCGCTTCCTGCAGCTCGGAGTAGGCGGCCATCTGGCGGTCGCGGTAGCCGCGCGCCAGCTCGAACATGCCGAAGTTGAGCTGGTGGAAGCCGGCCAGCGTGATGAACTGGAACTTGTAGCCCATCGCGCCCAGCTCCCGCTGGAATTTCGCGATGGTCGCGTCGTCGAGGTTCTTCTTCCAGTTGAAGGACGGCGAACAATTGTAGGCGAGCAGCTTGTCGGGGAAGCGCCGCCGCACGGCCTCCGCGAAAGTCCTCGCCTGCGCGAGGTCGGGCTTGCCCGTCTCCATCCAGATCATGTCGCAATGCGGCGCATAGGCGATGGCGCGCGCGATGCACGGCTCCATGCCGTTCCTGACCTGGTAGAAACCTTCCGCGGTGCGCCCGGCATCGTAATCGACGAAAGGCTTGTCGTTCTCGTCGATGTCCGACGTGAGCAGCTTCGCGGCCTCCGCGTCGGTGCGCGCGACGGTCAGCGTCGGCACGCCCATCACGTCGGCGGCGAGCCGCGCGGCGTTGAGGTTGCGGATATGCGCCGCCGTCGGGATCAGCACCTTGCCGCCGAGATGGCCGCACTTCTTCTCCGACGCGAGCTGGTCCTCGAAATGCACGCCGGCAGCACCCGCCTCGATGAAGGCCTTCATGATCTCGAAGGCGTTGAGCGGCCCGCCGAAACCGGCCTCGGCGTCGGCGAGGATTGGCGCGAACCAGGTGTCGACCGACAGCCCGTTGCCCTCCGCCGTCTCGATCTGGTCGGCGCGCTGCAGCGTGCGGTTGATGCGCCGCACGAGCTCAGGCGCGGCGTTGGCCGGATAGAGCGACTGGTCGGGATACATGGCGCCGGCCGTGTTGGCGTCGGCCGCGACCTGCCAGCCCGACAGGTAGATGGCCTTCAGCCCGGCGCGCACCTGCTGCATCGCCTGGTTGCCGGTGACGGCGCCGAGCGCATTCACGAAATCCTCTTCGTGGATGAGCTTCCACAGCCGGTTCGCGCCCGTTTCGGCGAGCGTATGGCGGATCTGGATCGAGCCGCGCAGCCGTTCCACGTCCTCCGGCAGATAAGGCCGCTCGATACCGTCGAAACGGCCCTCGGGCGCCGAGGGAACGAGCTTGTAAAAGTCTGTCATAGAGCGGCTCCTGCACTGCATCATGGGGAGGCATGAAAGAAGCCGGATGGCCTCCTTGTCCTGAACACGATTTACAAATGCGACGCTAGAAAGCCAGTTGAGACTTGCCAAAGTGCTGGAAATAAAGGAAAAACTGTCGGGGAATTGACAATGGTGTTTTGTCAATTTGTAAATGTTGTAAAGGCGAACGCAAATGCTCTACGTCGCCCCCCTCTGGCCTGCCGGCCATCTCCCCCACGAGGGGGGAGATTGGCGGTTGCGCGGCTTTCGCCTGTCGTCAACGCCTGGAGAAATGCACCGGCATAGGCGACAGC
>DATDJN010000378.1:0-2569 GCA_036520515.1 Rhizobiaceae bacterium | reverse complement strand
GCCGGCGGCCTTCGTGGAGAACGCGACGCTGCCCGGGGAGCGCGTGGTGACGGCGACGCTGGGCACGCTGGCAGAGGCTGCGGCGCGGGACAACGTTGTCTCCCCCGCCCTGATCGTGATCGGCCATATCGTGTCGCTGCGTGAAAAACTCAGGGGCGGCGTATGACTTCCCGCGCGATCATCATCGGCGCGCCGCGCTCGGGCTCGGGCAAGACATCGGTTACGATTGGCCTGTTGCGCGCGCTGAAGCGGCGCGGCATTGCCGTGCGCGGCGCGAAATCGGGGCCGGACTACATCGATCCCGGCTTCCATGCAGCGGCGACGGGCAAGGACGGCGTCAACCTCGACAGCTGGGCGATGCCGCCGGGGCTGCTCGCCGCACTGGCCACGCAACAGGCGGCCGACGCCGACGCCGTGGTGATCGAAAGCGCCATGGGCCTGTTCGACGGCATTCCGGCGGAGCCCGGACGTTCGGGCGCGGCTGCGGACATGGCGCGGCTGTTCGACCTGCCTGTGCTGCTTGTGCTCGACGTGTCGGGCCAGTCGCAGACGGCCGCGGCGATCGCAAAGGGTTTCGCAAGCTACGATCCGGGTGTGAGGATCGCCGGCGTCGTGCTCAACCGGCTGGGCAGCGAAAGGCACAGGCGGCTGGCTGGCGATGCTATCGAGGCGCTGGACATTCCGGTGGTGGGGGCGGTGATGCGCGACCCCACGCTGACGCTGCCCGAGCGGCATCTGGGGCTGGTGCAGGCCGGCGAGCACGCGGACATCGAAACGCATATCGGTCGGCTGGCGGACGTGATGGAGCGTTCGATCGACATCGATCGCGTGCTGGAACTTATGACGCCGCTCAATCCGACCGGGGGCGATTCCGCCGCTGCGTTGCCGCCGCCCGGCCAGCGCATCGCGCTGGCGGCCGATGCGGCGTTCAGCTTCCTCTACCCGCATGTGGCGAGGCACTGGCGCGAGTCCGGCGCCGAGATCGTGCCGTTTTCGCCGCTCGCCGACCAAGGCCCGGACCAGGCCTGCGACGTGTGCTGGCTGCCGGGCGGCTATCCCGAACTGCATGCGGGAAGACTGGCAGCGGCGCGGAATTTTCGCGACGGGATGACGAAGTTCGCGGCGGCAAAGCCGGTGCATGGCGAGTGCGGGGGCTTCATGGTGCTGGGCGAAGGCCTGGTGGACGCGGAGGGCGAGCGGCACCGGATGCTCGGGCTGCTTTCCCATGCGACGAGTTTCGCCCGGCGCAAGATGAACCTCGGCTACCGGCAGGCGAAGCTTACGGCGGGCTCGGCGCTCGGGCCCGCGGGAGCCTCGGTGCGCGGGCACGAGTTCCACTATGCGCAGGTGATCGAGCCGGGCTCGGACGAGACGCTCGCCGAGATCGCCGACGGCCAGGGCAACCCACTTGGGCCATCGGGCGGGCGGCGGGGCCTGGTCAGCGGGACCTTCTTCCACGCCATCGCAAGGGCGGAAGCATGACGCCGCGCCGGATCGCCGAGGACGTCGCCTTCTGCCTCGTCTTCTTCACGCGGCTGCCGTTGCCGCATTTCGAGTTCGGCAGCCGCGCATTGGCGCAGGCGATCTGGGCAGCGCCGCTGGTGGGCGTCGCGGTGGCCCTTGCGGCAAGCGTTGCGCACCTGATCGCCAGCGCCGCCGGCCTGTCGCCGGAGGTGGCGGCAGCACTTGCGCTCGCCACGGCGATGCTGGTCACCGGCTGCCTGCACGAGGACGGGCTCTCCGACGTCGCCGACGGTTTCGGCGGCGGCGGGACGCGCGAACGGAAGCTGGAGATCATGCGCGACAGCCGCATCGGCGCCTATGGCGCCTCGGCATTGCTGATGTCGGCGCTGATCCGCTGGAGCGCAATCGCGCAGCTCGGCAACCCGTTCTCGGTCTTCTGCGGCCTGGTCGCCGCGCACGCGGCCTCGCGCGCGTTGCTGCCGGCGTTCATGCACCTCGTGCAGCCGGCGCGGCCGGACGGGCTGGCGGCCAGTGCCGGCACGGCGTCGGCGGACGCGGCCTATGTGTCCCTGGCTATCGGCGCGGTGGCGCTGCTGGCGCTTGGCCTCTCCGGCCTGGTTGCTGCCGGCATCCTGCTTGCGCTCGTCTTCTACGGTTTCCGCGCGCTCTGCCTGCGGCAGGTCGGCGGGCAGACGGGCGACACGCTTGGCGCGCTGCAGCAGCTTGGCGAGATCGCCGTGCTGCTGGTTGCGGCGGCCATCCTCACCTGAACTTTAATCTTACCCCCTTGACTCGATTACGGAGCTGTTTTGTCCATGTCTTTCAAATCCCTCGATGAATTGCGCGCCGCCTCGACCGGCATCTGGCCCGGTGACGAAGCCGCGGCGAAGGCGGCGCTGGCCCGCCAGGACACATTGACCAAGCCGCATGGCAGCCTCGGCCGCCTGGAAGAGATCGCGGCGTGGCTGGCGCGCTGGCAGGGCCGCGCGATGCCGAAGCTGGACAAGGTGCAGATCGTGGTGTTCGCCGGCTCGCACGGCGTGACCGCGCAGGGCGTGTCGGCCTTCCCGGCGGAGGTGACGCATCAGATGGTGGCGAATTTCGC
>DATDJN010000377.1:0-11823 GCA_036520515.1 Rhizobiaceae bacterium | reverse complement strand
GGCGGATGCACCTCGCGCGGCGAGCGGAAGCGCGGCAGGATGAGTGCGCCGCCGGTGCGCGAGGCGAGCCGCATCATGGCGCGGGGATCGATGCGTCGGCCGGCGGGGTCGGCGCGGAAGCGGCGTGTGCGCACCATGTCGAAGGGCAATCTGAGCTGCGAGATCGCCCGCGTCGCATCGGCCAGTTCCGCCGCCGTCATCTGGGCAAAATCCTTGCCGCGCAAGAGCTCGTTGCCGGAGACCGTCAGGCGCGCGTCCATCTCGATCTCTGGGATTTCCTGGAGAGGCTGGTTCTTGCGGTGGCCCTCGAACAGGGCGTCGGCGACCCGGCTTTCAGCCGCGCGCGGCTTCTGCCGCTCTCTGTTGTCCGGCGCAACCGGCGAGAACATGGCGAGCAGCTTTTCGATCAGCTCGCGCGACTTCCAGAACAAGCGGAACGCCTCGTCGAAGGTCGCGTGGTCCTCGTGCCGGGAGACCAGAACGGCATGCAAAGTCCAATAGAAATCGTCGCGCGAACCTATGCCGGCGGCAAGCACGGCTTCGATGGCGTCCTTCACCGAAGCAGGCCCCACCCGCACACCGGCCTTGCGCAGCGCGCGCGCGAAATAGACGATGTTGTCGGCAATGCGACCGTCGGGATTGGCGCTGGCAGGCAGAGCCACGGCAGTCACTCCGCCGCCGCAGAAAGCTCGGCCTTGACCTCCTTGAGGATGCGCCTGCCTTCGCCTTGTTCGATCCGCGCTATGTCGTCCTGGTATTTCAGCAGGACGCCGATCGTGTCGGATACGGTTTCGGGATCTAGCGCCACCTTGTCGAGTTCGGTCAGTGCGCCAGCCCAGTCGATGGTCTCGGCAACGCCCGGCACCTTGAACAGCTCGATCTCCCTGAGCTTCTGTATGAAGCTCACCACCTCCGCCGACAGGCGCTTGTTGGCTTCCGGCACCTTGCGGCGGACGATCTCCAACTCGCGCGCGGCGTCCGGATAGTCGACCCAATGGTAGAGGCAGCGTCGCTTCAGCGCATCGTGGATTTCGCGCGTGCGGTTGGTGGTGATGATGACGATCGGTGGTTCTTCCGCCTTGATGGTGCCGAGTTCGGGCACAGTGACCTGGAAGTCGGACAGTATCTCAAGCAGGAAGGCCTCGAAGGCCTCGTCGGACCGGTCGAGCTCGTCGATCAGGAATACAGGTGCTGCTCCCGCCTTGCCGGTCAGTGCGTCGAGCACGGGGCGGCGGATCAGGTAGCGCTCGGAGAAGACGTTCTTCTCCATCGCCTTGCGGTCGACCTTGCCGGCCGCCTCCTCCATGCGGATTTCGATCATCTGCGCCGCATAGTTCCACTCATAGACGGCGGAGGAGACGTCCAATCCTTCGTAGCATTGCAGGCGGATCAGCCGGCGGCCGAGCGACTGCGCCAGCACCTTGGCGATCTCCGTCTTGCCGACACCCGCCTCGCCCTCGAGGAAAAGCGGCCGCTTCATGCGCAGCGACAGGAAGAGGACGGTCGCCAGAGCCCTGTCCGCGACATAGTCCGCGCCGGAGAGCAGATCGAGCGTCTCGTCGATAGTCCCGGGCGCTTTGCGCGGTTTGAGCTCGCTCATTCGATCCGGTGCCCGTCCGCTCAAAGGATATGGTAGTTGCGGTTGAAATACATCAACGGCTGCAAGGTATCGCCGATGCGTATGCCAGTCACCTGGCCGAAGAGAATGCGATGCGTCGCGTGCTCCTTCATGTCGATGATCTTGCAATCGAACACCGCAAGGGCGCCGATCAGCGTCGGCGCACCGCTCGAAATACGGTCCCATTCGGCCAGGGAGAAACGCTCCTCTACCGGCAGGCCCGTCTGGCCGGAGAATGCCTCGGCCAGCGCCCGCTGGTCATTGGCCAGCGTGTTCAGCGCAAAATTGCCGTTGCGGATGAAGGCGTCGTTCTTCTGGTTCTCGCGGTTCAGACAGACGAGAACGGTCGGCGGTGTGTCGGACACGGAGCAGGCGGCGATCACGGTCGCGCCACGCTGGCCCGCCGACCCGTCCGTGGTGACGACATGGACCGCGCCCGCAAATCGCGCCATTGCGTCCCGATAGGTCTGCGGCCCTATTTCGTTCTTCTTCAGCACTCTGGATTCCTGCAACGATTGCCCGACCGCTATATATGGTGGAAAGCATGCGCCACAAGCAATGGCGGACCGCCGCGCGCCTGCGAATTCGTTTGTTGCGCCGACGGGGCCTTGCCTGTACCCCTTGCCGGGCGTTGCCGGCAGGTCCCATCCCGTCGGCGAAGGGAGAATCACCGCCGCCGCATGCGTCCCCATATCCGAACGCTCTGCGCCCTTGCTGCGCTCTTATTTGCCGGCGACGCCGACGCTCAGGCGTCAATCGGGCTTTCCGCGCCGCTCACTGGCCCCTCCGCCATACTCGGCCAGCAGATGCGCGCCGGCGCGACCATGGCGGCTGAGCGCCTCTCCGATCCTTCAGTCAGGCTCAGCATCGCCGATGACGGTTGCACCGCCGACGGAGGCGCCCGCGCGGCGCGCGAACTGGTGGCCGCGCGCGTGCAGGTCGTCGTGGGCTTCCTGTGCAGCGAAGCTATCGAGGCCGCGCTGCCTATCCTGAAGGAAGCGAACATCCCGACGATAAGCGTCGGCGTGCGCACCGACAGCCTTACTGATCGCAGAATCCGGACCGGCTGGCCGGTCTACCGGCTCGGCCCACGCGCCGACAGCGAGCGCGAAGCGGCCGGGAGGCTCCTGACCCGGCTCTGGGAGCGCGAACTCTTCGCTATCGTCGACGACGGCACGATCTACGGTCGGGAGCTTTCCGAAAGCGTGCGCATCGCTGCCGAAAGGGCAGGCCTGTCGCCGGTGTTCGTCGATACGTTCCGGCCGCAGCTCGACAACCAGATCGGACTGGTCGGAAGGCTGCAGCGAGCTGGCGCGACGCACGTCTTTGCCGGCGGCGACCGCGACGACGTCGCTGTGATCGGCCGCGATACGGCACGGTTGGGGAACCGCCTTACGGTGGCGTCCGGCGAAACACTGCGCTCGGTCGGCGAGTTACCGCTTGCTGCGGGCACGCTGATGGTCGCCCTTCCCGACTGGCCCGAAGTCGCGTTGCCGGCGGTCGTGGCCGCGTTCGCCGAGAGGCGTATCCTGGCACAAGGCTATGCCTTCCCGGCCTATGCAGCGGTCGAGATCGCACATGCCGCCATTGCCGATGCGGCAAATGCGGGTGGTCCGATTGGGGAGCTTGGGGGCCGCGACTTCGCAACCGCGATCGGCACGGTCGCCTTCGACGACAAGGGCGATCTGACCGAAAACCCCTACCGCCTGTTTCGCTATGATGGCGAAAAATTCTCGGAAGTAGCAGTGCCCTGATGTTCCGCACCGGCCCCCGCAATCTCATCACCGACGTCGCCGGACTGCGGGTCGGCAACGCATCCGACGAAAAGCTCAAATCGGGCGTGACCGTCGTTCGCTGCGATACGCCCGCCGTGGCGGGCGTCCAGGTGCTCGGCGGCGCGCCGGGAACACGCGAGACCGACCTGCTCGAGCCACACAATACGGTCGATGCGATCAACGCCATCGTGCTGTCGGGTGGCTCCGCGTTCGGACTCGATGCAGCCTCGGGAGTGCAGGCGGCACTGCGCGAGGCGGGCATCGGTTTTCACGTGCGCGGCAACCATGTGCCGATCGTGCCCGGAGCCATCCTGTTCGACCTTGTGAATGGCGGCGACAAGGACTGGGGGCGCTACCCACCCTATCGCGAACTGGGATACGAGGCCGCGCAGAGCGCCGCGCAGGATTTTGCCATCGGGACAGCTGGTGCAGGTACGGGCGCGCTAACGGCCGGCCTGAAGGGCGGTCTGGGCTCCACCTCGACCGTGCTCGATAGCGGCATCCATATTGGCGCGCTGGCAGCGGTGAATTCGGTCGGCTCAGTAACGGTCGGACGCACCAGGCATTTCTGGGCAGCGCCGTTCGAGATCGGTGACGAGTTCGGCAATCACGGCTACCCGTCGCCGATCCATGCCGACGCAAAACGCATCCTGCTCAAATTCCGCGACAAGACGGCCGGCGCCAACACCACGATCGCCGTCATCGCCACCGATGCGGTGCTGACGGCGGCTGCCGCCAAGCGACTTGCGATCGCGGCGCATGACGGCTTCGTGCGGGCGATCTGGCCGACCCACACGCCGGCGGACGGCGACCTGGTCTTCGCGCTCGCCACCGGCGCCAGCGGCAGGGAGCTTTCCGGCGACGATGCGATCGACCTCTATGCCGCAGCCGGTGCGACGATGGCGCGGGCAATTGCACGCGGCGTCTACGCTGCCACGCCTGCAGAGAACGATCTCTTCCCCGTCTGGTCGTCGCGGCTCGGCTGATAATCGCCCGACCCAGCGCTAGGTTCGGCGTTCTTCTTCCTCGAAGGTCACTGCGACATCGGCGTTGGCCGACAGCCTGACCTTGTTGCCTTCGACTTCCGCGACGAGCGCCAGGGGAATCGTGTGGTGATGGCCCCTGTGCGAGCCCTCGCCGCTGTCCTCCTTGGTCAGCCTGATCGTGTCGCCTTCAACCCGGTCGACGGTGCCGACATGCACCCCATCCGCACCAATGACCTCCATATGCTCGCGAACCTTGTCAGCCATTTCGGTCTCCTTTGAGTGGTCGAGCCACAACGGGCGCTGCAGGAATTGGCTGCATACTGGACCAATGGAGAGACAACATTAGGACTCTCCCACGATAATTCGCCGCCTTGGATCATTTTTGTCTCGGCGGTGGGTTCGTGCAAACCGGCTTTCTCCTCGGCATGTCGCTCTTGGCAAGGCCGGATCTCCGCTTGATTGCGGCTACGGACTACCTTTGACCTCGCCTCGTGCATCGGGCCGGCACACCTCCTGGCTGGGAGGAGCGTCGTCCGACGCTTTACCTCCTTTGCTGCCAGCGCTCGCAGGCGCATTGCTCTGGGGGTTTGCGATGGGCGCCAGCGCGCTTGGCGCGCTGCTGTTCGACGACTGGGAGACGCCGCGGACGATCCGGACTGTAACCGCGCTTTTTGCCCTTGGCGGCGCCGTCTCCTTCCCCCTCGGGCTGGTCCTGGCACGCTTCCTGGCCTTCCGGAGGCATTGCGAAGTCGCTTTTGCCGCAGCTTTCCTGTCGTTCGCCTCGGTGACGGCCTGCGTGACTGCCGGTTTCTTTGCGCTGCAATACCGCGAATACTATGCCGAATGGCACGGGGACGCGTTCACGCGGATCTGGTTCCTGCAATTCATCCACACGATCGCCGCTGCGCTCTATCAGTTTGCCGTGCTCGGCCTCAGGTTGTTCTTCCCGATCGGTTTCGTTGCCCTTCTCCTGGCCTCGTTCTGGTTTGCGCGTCACCCGCGTTGAGGATTCTCCTGACGTCTGTTAGGGAGCGGCGGTAAATTACCGACAGGAACCACTCCCGAATGATCCCACGCTATTCGCGCCCGGAAATGGTCGCCATCTGGTCGCCGGAAACCCGCTTCCGCATCTGGTTCGAGATCGAGGCGCACGCCTGCGACGCGCTTGCCGAAATCGGCGTCATACCGATGGAAGCGGCAAAGACCATCTGGGAGAAAGGCGGTGCGGCGAAATTCGATGTCGAGCGCATCGACGAGATCGAGCGCGTCACCAAGCATGACGTCATCGCCTTCCTGACCCACCTCGCTGAATTCGTCGGACCCGACGCCCGCTTCATCCACCAGGGCATGACCTCGTCGGACGTGCTGGACACTTGCCTTGCGGTCCAGCTTTCCCGCGCCAGCGACCTCCTGCTCGCCGACCTGGACGCGCTTCTGGCCGCACTGAAGAAGCGTGCCTTCGAATACAAGGATACCGTCACCATCGGCCGCAGCCACGGCATCCATGCCGAGCCGACGACGTTCGGCGTGAAGCTGGCGCTGGCCTATGCGGAATTCGCACGCGCCCGCGAACGCCTCGTCCATGCCCGCGAGGATATCGCGACCTGCGCCATCTCAGGCGCGGTCGGCACCTTCGCGAACATCGATCCCTATGTGGAGGAGCACGTCGCGGCGAAGCTCGGCCTGAAGCCCGAGCCTGTCTCGACGCAGGTCATTCCGCGCGATCGCCACGCCATGTTCTTCGCGACCCTCGGCGTGATCGCCTCCTCGGTCGAGCGTCTGGCGACGGAAATCCGGCATTTGCAGCGCACGGAGGTGCTCGAGGCAGAGGAATATTTCTCGCCGGGGCAGAAAGGCTCGTCCGCGATGCCGCACAAGCGCAACCCGGTGCTGACCGAGAACCTGACCGGGCTTGCCCGCATGGTGCGCTCCTACGCCATGCCGGCCATGGAGAACGTGGCGCTCTGGCATGAGCGCGATATCTCGCATTCCTCGGTCGAGCGCATGATCGCGCCGGACGCAACTGTGACGCTCGATTTCGCGCTGGCGCGGCTGACCGGCGTCATCGACAAACTACTCGTCTACCCCGAGAACATGCTGAAAAACCTCAACAAGTTCCGCGGCCTCGTGCACTCGCAACGCGTGCTTCTAGCGCTCACACAGGCCGGCGTCTCCCGCGAGGACGCTTACCGCCTGGTCCAGAGAAACGCCATGAAGGTCTGGGAACAGGGCGCTGATTTCCTTGAGGAACTTCTGACTGACCCCGAAGTCACCGCGGCCTTGACCGAAGCCCAGATCCGCGAGAAATTCGACCTCGGCTACCATACGAAGCATGTCGATACGATCTTCCGGAGGGTGTTCGGAGAGGCGTGATGATCAAGGCCTACGGCGACTTCGACTTCCTGGCGGTGCCTGGGCGAGGCAATTCCAAGCCCGACCACTGGATGTCCCACTGGTGCCGCGCCTTCCCGAACTCTTCGCGTGTCCTGCAGGCCAACTGGGACAAGCCTGAGCCTGATGCCTGGATAGCGCAGCTCGATGCGGCGGTCTCGATCGCGCCGCGGCGGGTTGTGCTTCTGGCGCATTCGCTCGCCGTTGCGACCACCGTCAAATGGGCCGCCCAAGCAAACGAAACGCAATTGTCGAAGGTTGCTGCGGCATTTCTGGTAGCAGCCACCAATGTCGGGGATCCCGACCCTTCCTTCGATCTTGTCAGGCCGTTCGCGCCTATGCCTTTGAAGCGCCTGCCTTTTCCGGCCATGGTGGTGGCCAGCCGGACCGACCCGCGGGTGACTTTTGAGAAGGCACAGGAATTCGCAACGGCGTGGAACGCAGATTTGGCCGATGCAGGTGACCTTGGCCATATGGGCAACGAGGCAAAACTCGGCCTGTGGCCTGCCGGGCTGCTGCTTCTTGGCCGGCTGCTCGCACGAGCGCAGCTGTAGCCGGCCCGCGCAACCGGGCTGAAGGAACTCCGGTCCCTCTGCGGACGTTGTCTCGGCGTCAAGCAACCAGGATGACGGATCATGCCGCAGCGTCACATCAAGCCCGAGCACGTCCATGTCGGCCGCGCTGGATGGTTTGCCATGGGCGCTCTCGCAGCCAGCATGGCCTTCGTGGCGCTGCTCGTCGCCGGCGACTTTTTTAAAGCCGCAAGCAGCGAAAATCCGGTCAGTGCCGAGCCGCCCCCTCTGGTGATCGAGGGCAACTGACAAAAGGCGACGTCGCTTAAGCGGGCTTGCCGTGAACCACTCTGATTTCAGTATCCCAAGGGTCCTGATAGGTCGCCGCCTCGACGGCGGATGAAGACCTCAATTCTACCCAGGAAAGGCCGGAGCGGCCCCTGTCTCGTTGACCGGCGCCCGCGCTCTGCCAGGTATTGGCGCCGATATGGTGGTGATAGCCGCCGGTCGACAGGAACACCGCCTGGGCGCCATATTTGGCCACGGTGTCGAAGCCGAGCGCCTTCTGCCACCACGCCTCGGCGGCCGCCGGATCGCCCACCCTCAGATGCACATGGCCGACGATGGTGTTCTCCGGTGCGCCCTGCCAGCCGGGATCACCCCCCGGCACAGAACCGCGCACGCCGGCAATATCCATACGCTGCGTTGCCATGGCGACCAAATTCTCATTCCACACCCACTCGCTCTGCGGACGATCGGCGTAGATCTCGATCCCGTTGCCTTCCGGATCGGTCAGGTAGAGCGCCTCGCTGACAAGATGGTCGGACGCTCCGTCGATCGGGATTTGCCGCTCGACGGCGAAGTTTATCCAACGACCGAGATCGGCCCGCGACGGCAAAAGGAAGGCGGTGTGGAAAAGCCCCGCGCTAGCGGGATCGTCGGGCTTGGCCGCCTTGTCGCCTTCGATAACCAGCAACCGCCTGTCCTTCGAGCCAAGCGTGATCGACTCCCCATCCGAGGACAGCTGTTCCAGCCCTATTATCGCGCTGTAGTAGTCAGCCAACGCCTTGGCGTTGCGGGCCTTGAGGCCGACCTTCGCCACGCTGGTCGGGGTCGTGGCTGCAAATGGAAGTCCGCTCATTTTTGTCTGCTCCGTTGCGGCGGCAAGTCCTGCGGAAGCCGCGACCAATGTACCGATGCCTCCGATCAGACCGCGTCGTGTAAGCTTCATGTCTGCTCCGCCGCGATACTGCTGGGCCATTCAAGCAGATAGATCGTACGGAATCGCTGTTCACACAAGCGCACCATTTTCGAACACGGTGTTCACCCAGGATTGACGGAGGCTGATGGTTGCGCGCCTGCGACACGGTCGCTACATGCGCGGCATGAAAGTTAAGGACGCAGATATATTGATCGTCCCGGGTTATACGAACTCCGGTGCGGACCACTGGCAGACCCGGTGGCAGTCGAAGCTCTCAACCGCGCGGCGCGTCGAACAGGCCGAGTGGTCGAAGCCGGTACGCGAAGACTGGATCCGGGCGATGTCCAGCGCGGTGAACGAGGCCGAGCGGCCGGTAGTGATCGTCGCTCATTCTCTCGGCGTACCGACCGCCATACAGGCCATCCCGCAGTTCAGGAAGCCGGTCGTCGGTGCTTTCCTGGTCGCTCCACCCGATGTCGCCAATCCCTCGATCCGCCCAAAGCATCTGATGACCTTCGGTCCCTACCCGCGCGACCCGCTGCCCTTTCCGTCCGTCGTGATCGCCAGCCGCAACGACCCCTACAGCACCTTCGAGAACGCGGAAGATATTGCCGCCGCGTGGGGGTCGCTGTTCATCGATGCCGGTGAGCGCGGCCACATCAACGCCGAATCCGGCCATGGACCATGGCCGGAAGGCTCGCTGACCTTCGCGAAGTTCATGTCGCAGCTTTAGGGTTTGATCCCGGAAAGCGATGCGCGCACTCCTCCGAGCAGCGCCTCGGACCCCAGCCGCATCAGCGTATGTTCCGAGCCCATGGCGAGGAACTGATAGCCCATTGAGACGTAGCGGCCCGCGATTGTCGGGTCGACGATGTAGATGCCCGCATATTTGCCGGCCTTGCGGGCGCGGCCAGCGATCCGCTCGACCGTCGGCATCATATCCTCGAGCGTCGCATTGACGCCTGCTCCGTTCGTCCAGGCGATCGAGAAATCCGACGGGCCGAGGAAGATCGCATCGATGCCCGGCGCGTCGAGGATATCGTCGAGGATATCGACCGCCGCCCGAGTCTCGATCATGGCAAACGACACGGTGCGCTTGTTGCTGTCGCGCAGCCACTCGGCGAAATCGCCCTTGCCGTAGCGCGGGAATCCGTAGGTCGGTCCCCAGGACCGCTCGCCGACAGGCGGATATTTCATCGCGGCGCCAAAGCGCCGCGCATCCTCGATCGAATTGACCATCGGGGCGATCACCGCCTCGGCGCCCATGTCGAGCGCCCGGCTCGCCATGTCGAAGCGGCCTACCGGGATGCGCACCAGCGCCGGTTTTCCGCTGCGCACGACCGGAAGGAGGCTGCGTAGCACGCTGTCCTCGTTGTGGCCGCCATGCTGCATGTCGAGCGTGACCGCGTCAAAACCTTGCGCCGAAAGGATTTCCACGGTCAGTGCGTCGGGCACGCCCGACCATGCGCTCAAAACCGTCTCGCCCGCAGCCAATCGTGATTCCAGCGACATTCCGTTCTCCCTCGATTGTCGCCTTTGTCAGTCGGACATCGTCAAAAAGCAAAGAAAAACCGCCCGGAATGCGGGCGGTTTCGATTGATCCAGCGTATTCTCCAGCCTGTTCGGCTCAGCTCTTGAGCTGTTCGACCGCCTGAGCCATCAGCTCATCCATGGTCCGCTGGATCTGGTGCTCTGACTGTGACACCCCAGCGGCGTCGAAATCACCCTTGATCTTGCGCACGACGTCGTGATCGCCCGCCTCCTCGAAATCGGCAGCGACGACTTCCTTGGCATATGCCTCGGCGTCCGCCCCCGACTTTCCGAGCTTTTCGGCAGCCCAGAGCCCTACAAGCTTGTTGCGCCGCACGGTCGCCTTGAACCGCAACTCCTCGTCCATGACGAACTTGCGTTCGAAGCCTTTTTCGCGGTCACTGAAGTCGCTCATCGAAATCCTCCGGGTGGGTGGCGGTCGTATCGGGACCGGATATGGTGGCTGACTGCACAAACCAAAAGCTTCGGTCGCGGTCAATAAGAACCGCCATGCTGCGATGCGGTATTTCGCAGCTGAAAGCGGTTGATCGACTGGATTGCGCATTGAGCAAGCGATCGGTTTCAGATAGACACCGGCATTGAACCCCATGGCCGAAACATTATGTCTTCAAGGCCATTCCGTTGCAGCCGCCGGCCCGACAAATCCAGGAAATCCGATGAAAAATCGCCGCCGCATTTATGAAGGCAAGGCCAAGATCCTTTATGAAGGACCTGAGCCCGGCACGCTGATCCAGTTTTTCAAGGATGACGCCACGGCGTTCAACAAGAAGAAGCACGAGGTGGTCGATGGCAAGGGTGTGCTGAACAACCGCATATCCGAGCACATCTTCAACCACCTCAACCGCATGGGCATCCCGACGCATTTCATCCGCCGGCTGAACATGCGCGAGCAGTTGATCAAGGAAGTCGAGATCATCCCGCTGGAGATCGTAGTGCGCAACGTCGCTGCCGGCTCGCTGGCCAAGCGGCTCGGCATCGAGGAAGGCACCATGCTGCCGAGATCGATCATCGAGTTCTATTACAAGGCCGACGCGCTCGACGACCCGATGGTGTCGGAAGAACACATCACGGCCTTCGGCTGGGCGAGCCCGCAGGAAATCGACGACATCATGGCGCTCGCCATCCGCGTCAACGACTTCCTCTCCGGCCTCTTCCTTGGCGTCGGCATCCAGCTCGTCGACTTCAAGATTGAGTGCGGCCGTCTGTTCGAGGGCGACATGATGCGGATCGTCGTCGCCGACGAAATCTCGCCTGACTCCTGCCGGCTGTGGGACGTCTCGACCCAGGACAAGCTCGACAAGGACCGTTTCCGCCGCGACATGGGCGGGCTGGTCGAGGCCTACCAGGAAGTGGCGCGCCGCCTCGGCATCATGAACGAGAACGAGCCGCCTCGGCCCACCGGTCCCGTGCTGGTCGCCTCGGGCGACGGCCGCCGCGGCAAGCCACACTAAGATTTCGATAAAACAGGAGCTTTCGCAGCGTGATCAAGGCCCGCGTCACCGTCACCCTCAAGAACGGCGTGCTCGACCCGCAAGGCAAGGCCATCGAGCATGCACTCTCCGGCCTCGGCTTCGACGGCGTCGGCTCGGTGCGCCAGGGCAAGGTCTTCGACGTCGAGCTGCAGGAGACCGACAAGGCCAAGGCCGAAGCGGAGCTGAAAGCCATGTGCGACAAGCTCCTGGCGAATACTGTTATTGAAAACTACAGCGTTGCACTAGGCTGATGAAAACCGCCGTCGTCCTGCTCCCTGGCCTGAACCGCGACCGCGACATGATCGCGGCGCTGACGA
>DATDJN010000376.1:0-13969 GCA_036520515.1 Rhizobiaceae bacterium | reverse complement strand
TCGCCGACGAGCCTTGAGAGACTGCATGACGCCAGGCCTGAAACTCTCCTTTCTGCCGGTGAGACAGGAACCAACAGCCTCGGACCGGACAGGCAGGGCTATGGGCGCGTTGCGCCGCGGTTTCGGCGGGATCATCGGCCTCTCGGCCGTCTTCAACCTTTTCCTTCTCGCCGGCCCCCTGTTCATGCTGCAGGTCTACGACCGCGTGCTGACCAGCCGCAGCGTGCCGACGCTGGTGGCGCTCCTCCTGCTGGTGGCCGGCGTCTATGTCTGCCTCGCTGTCCTCGACATCGTCAGGCTGCGCGCGTCGACGCGAATCGCCGACTGGTTCGGCGATGAGGTCGGGCCGGCCGTTGCGCGCCTGGCGCTCGCGCGTCCCTGGTACGGCCCGTCCGGCGGCCGGCAGGGGCAAGCATCCAATCCCATGCAGGATTTCGATCGGCTGCGCGCCTTCATCGGATCGCCGGCGGCGATCGCGCTCTGCGACCTGCCTTGGCTGCCGCTCTATCTCGCCGTCGCCTTCGCATTCCATCCAGACCTCGGCATGCTGGCGCTGGGCGGCGTCGCGGTGCTCTCCGGGCTTGCCGTGCTCGGCGACCGCGCCGCCCAGGAGCCCGTTCGGCGCGCCAACGCGGCGACCGCCCGCCGCGCAAGGCTGATCGACACCGCCGGCCGCGCCGCCGAAACCATCGCGGGTCTTGGAATGCGCGGCGCCTACATCCGCAGATATGCAGGCCTGGACGAAGAGCTGCGGGCCGCCGGCCGTCACGCCTCCGACCGAATGGCCTTCTTCATCGGCATCTCGCGCGGCGTCAGGCTGCTCCTGCAGTCCGCGTCGCTGGCGCTCGGGGCCTACCTGGCTCTGAAGAACGAGATCACGCCCGGCATGATCATCGCCGTCTCGATCATCACGGCGCGTGCGCTGGCGCCGGTCGAGCAGGCGATCGGCCACTGGCGCGCCTTCGTCGCGGCCCGCCAGAGCTGGCTCAGGCTGCGCGACCAGATCGGCGAGGTCGATTCGGACGAGCCAAGGACCAAGCTGCCGCGCCCGAACTCCTCGCTCGAGGTCGCCAACCTGTCGGTGGCGGCGCCAGGATCGGATCGTACGCTGCTCAGCGGCGTCTCCTTCACCGTGCGTGCGGGTTCGTCGCTCGGCATCGTCGGGCCCAGCGGCGCCGGCAAATCGACGCTGGCGCGGGCGCTGGTCGGCATCCTGCCGCCGCTTGCCGGCAGCGTGGTGCTCGACGGCGCCGAGCTCTCGCAATGGCAGGCAGACCAGCTCGGCCGGCATCTCGGTTACGTGCCGCAGGACATCGAGCTCTTCGACGGCACGGTGGCGGAGAACATCGCCCGCCTCGCCGAGCATCCCGACTCCGACGCGGTGCTGGCCGCCGCGCGCCGCGCCGGGGCGCACGGACTGATCACCGGCCTGCCCGATGGTTACGACACGGTGATCGGCGAGGGCGGCGTGACGCTTTCGGCCGGGCAGCGGCAGCGCATCGGTCTGGCGCGTGCCCTGTTCGGTTCACCCTTCCTGATCGTGCTCGACGAGCCGACGTCGGCGCTTGACGTCGAGGGCGACGAAGCGTTGCGCAAGGCGGTCGAGGCGGCGAAGCAGGAGCGCGCTATCGTCATCGTCATTGCGCACCGCCCGAGTGCGATCGCCTCCTGCGACCATGTGCTGGTGATCTCCAACGGAAAGCAGGCCGCCTTCGGCCCGCGCGAGGTCATTCTGCGCGAGAACGGCCAGCGGCCGGTCAGGGTGGCGTCGTCATGACCGGCAGGCTTCCAGTCGAGGTCCTGCGAAAGCCTCCGGGATCCGGCTCCAACCGCCGCAGCGTGCATGTGGAACTCATCGCCGGCGCCCTGGTGTGCCTGCTGCTCGTCGGCGGGCTCGGCGGCTGGGCGGCGACGACGCATCTCGACGGCGCGATCGTGGCGCGCGGCCAGCTCGCCGTCAGCGGCAACGTCAAGCTGATCCAGCACCGCGACGGCGGCATCGTCGATCGCATCCTTGTGCGCGACGGCATGCGGGTCGAGGCCGGCCAGGAGATGCTCAGGCTGGACGACAGCGCGCTGCGCGGCAATTACGCCATCGTCGAAGCGCAACTCGTCGACCTCGTCGCCAAGCGGCGGAGACTGCGTGCCGAGCAGCTTGGCGAGGCCGAGATGGGCGAGGCCGAGTTGCTGCCAGGCTTCGAGGGCATGGAAAAGGAACTGGCCAAGGCGCTTGCCGCCGAAGCCGCGCTGTTCCAGGCGCGCCGCACGGCCACCGCCGGGCAGAAGGCCGGGATCACCGAGCAGATCCGCCAGCTCAAGGCCGGGGTGCGCGGGCTCGACGCGCGTCTGGGCGCAACCAGGGACCAGGTCAGGCTGATCGGCAAGGAACTCGAGGGCGTCGAGACGCTGATGTCGCAGGGCCTGACGACCCAGCGGCAGCTGCTCGCCCTGCAGCGGACGCGCGCCGAGCTCACCGGCACGATCGGGCAGCTGGAGACCGAGATCGCGCAGTCGAACATCGCGATCACCCGCAGCGAGCTGGAGATGTCGCAGGTCGATCTCGTCCAGCGCGAGCAGGCCGAGCGCGACCTGCGCGAGGTCGACGCACGCATCGCCGAACTGATGGAGCGGCGCAGTGCCGCGCGCGAGCAGCTCGACCGGCTGGTGGTCAGGGCGCCGCAGACCGGCCTCGTCAGCCAGCTCGCCGTCCATACGATCGGCGGCGTCATCGCCCCCGGCGCCACCGTCGCGCTCATCGTGCCGGAGGGCGACCAGCTCGTCGTGGAGGCGCGCATCCGTCCGACCGATATCGACCAGGCGGCCATCGGCCAGCACGCGGAGCTGCAATTGCAGACGGCCGACGCCCGCATGCTGCCGCCCTTCGCCGGCAAGGTCACCGCGCTCTCGGCGGACGTCATCGTGCAGCCGGCGACCCAGGAATCCTACTATCTCGCGCGCATTTCGATCGCCGACGAGACGCGTCTGCGCAAGGAGCGCTCGCTGGTCTCGGGCATGCCCGTCGAGGTCTTCCTCGCCACCACGGCCAGGCGCACCGCACTTCAGTACCTGCTGAGCCCGCTGACGGATCAGCTCTCCCGTGCCATGCGCGAAAGCTGAGACCGTATGTCGCGACAGGACGTCATCGCAGCGCCTATAGCGGAGGATAAGACAGGCATCGGCCGGGACCCTTCCGGCAAAACCGGATCGGCCATGGTCAGCATTTCACAATCTTCCGAAGACGTCGGCGCTGGCCGCTCGGGCGCTGTCACCGGGCTGATCTGGCTGGCGGCGCTTGGGCTCGCCTTGGCGACCGCGCTGGTCTCCGCGGCCGACCGCTTCTGGCCCGGCGACATGATCGCCTTCTTCCGGCCGCAGTTCGCGCTGGCCATCCTGCTCGCGCTCGTCGCCGCCCTCTGGCTGCGGCGGCGGCTGGCATCCCTGGCGCTCGCCGCCCTCCTCCTGGTCAACGCGCTGCCGCTCTTCGTCGTCACCGTTCCGGCGGCCCCCTCCGCCGGCACCGGCAACCTGCGCATCCTCTCGGCAAATGTGCTGTACGACAATGCGACGCCCGAGCGTTTCAGCGGGATCGTCGCAGGGCTTTCCCCCGACATCATCGTCACGCAGGAAGCCCGACACGACTGGCCGGACCTGCTGAGAAGCCTGCCGGGTTACAATCTGGTCGGCCAGGAAGAGCTGAAGTGGAACAGCAATCTGGTGCTCAGCCGCTATCCGATGCGCGCCAGGCTCGTCGCCGACATGCCGCCCTCCGGCAACTGGCTCGGCGGCGGCCCGGCGCTGCGCGTCGAGGTCGACATCCCGGACCGCGCCCGCCCGCTGGTCGTCTACGCCATCCACTCGCCCACGCCACGCTCGGCTGCGGCCTGGCAGGCGCGTAACCGCTATCTGGACGTGCTCGCCGAGCGGATCGCGGCGGAGCCCGAAGGCACGGATGTGGTGCTTGCCGGCGACTGGAACACGCCGGTCTGGTCGCCGGCCTATGGCCGCACGCTCTTCCTGTCGGGACTGCTGGCAAGCGAGCGCTCCGCATGGCCCGCCGCGACGCGGCTTTTCGCGAGCCTGGGCGGTATCAATCTCGGCACGCCGATCGACCACGTCGCCGTGTCGAAGGGCATCGGCGTCGCCGCTTTCGCCACCGGCGCCGCCTTCAATTCCGATCATCTGCCGGTGGTGGCCGACCTCAAGCTGCCCTGATCGGCGTGCCCCGCCAGGGCCGCCACCGCTTCCTCCAGGTGCCGCACGCTCGACGTGCCGAGAATGACCGACGTCACGGTGGCGCGTGAGGCCGCCTGCCGCAGCGCCTTGGCCGCCGGGACGCCCGGCTGGAGGCGGATCACCTCGCGCGCCAGGACGCCGATCGACCGCTTGCGGATCACATCCGTCAGCCGCATCCCGATCGCCTGGTCGATGACGTCGAGCGGCAGTTCGAGAAGCTCGACGCCGGGGATTTCCAGTGCCGCCTTCAGCGCCCGCAAATCGTCGCAGGATATGCCGAAATGCCTGATCTTTCCGGCCCTCTTCAGGCCCGCAAGCGCCTCGCCGACGGCAGGCGTGATCTCGGCCGCGGGCGGGCTGTGCAGCAGCAGCGCGTCGACCGAATCGAAATTCAGCCGGCGCAAGCTCGCCTCCGCGGCGGCGGTCACATGCCCGGGCGAAAAATCGGTGGCGAGGTTGGCGTCGCGTTGCCCGACGACGGCGGAGTTCGCACTCGCCAGAAGCGGCTTCAGCAGCGGCTTCAGCGGGCGCATCAGCCGCATTTTCCGCGAGAAGCGCTTGCCCACCTTGGTGACGACGAAGGCCCGGTCCCGCCTGCCGGCGAGCAGCCTGCCGATCTCCCGCTCACTGTCGCCCTGGCCGTAGATGTCTGCCGTATCGAGGAGATTGACGCCAAGGTCGAGCGAGCGTTCCAAAAGCGCCCTGATGTCGCCCATCGACGCTGGATTGCCGAACGAACCGATGCGGCTGCAGCCTAGCCCGAGCATGGGCAGGCTTGCCCCATTCTGTCCGAACTCGCGTTGCATCATAGGCGGGTCTCCACGGCAGCATGCCGGCCGCATCGACCGTTTGCTGCGCTGCAACTAAAAACCGCCCCACTCTTGTTGCATTCGCTAACACGGGATGGGATAAAAATCGACAGGCGACGGGGCGAAACATCGGCAGCATGGCTGCAAGGAGTTGTCGTTCGTGCTCGGAAGCCTCGCCGACCTCAAGAATTCCACCCGGCAAAACGACGTCGTCATCGTCGGCGGCGGCGCGGCCGGCCTGACGCTGGCCCATGCGCTCGGCAAGGCCGGACAATCTGTCCTCCTGCTGGAGGCCGGCGGCGACAAGCGGACGAAGGCCTCGCAGGAATTCTACCGCGGCGACATCGTCGACAAGGTCGCCCACCCGCCGACCGACAATTACCGGGTCCGCGCCCTTGGCGGCACCAGCACGATCTGGGGCGGCCGCGCCATCCCCTTCGACCCGATCGACTTCGAGAAACGCGACTGGGTGTCCGGCTCGGGCTGGCCATTCGGCCGCGAGGCGCTGGCCGGCTACTATGAAACCGCGATGGACGCAGCCGAAGCGGGGCGCCCGGAATTCTTCCCCGAGCAGGCGCTGCCCGGCGCGCAGAGGGAACTCGCGCCCGGCCTCGACGGCGAACTCGTGCGGACCACCATCGAGCGCTTCAGCAAGCCGACCAATTTCTGGCGCCGCTACGGCGAGGAACTGGCCCGCTCCGAGCGCGTCAGGGTCGTCAAGGACGCGCCCGTCGTCTACGTCCAGTTGACCCGCGACGGCAATTCCGTCGATTGGATCGAGGTCGCCGCCCGTGACGGCAGCCGGCTTAAGGTACAGGGCCGCTCCTATGTGCTGGCGCTGGGCGGGCTCGAGACCACCCGCCTGCTGCTTGCCTGCAACGACGTCGCCTCGGCCGGCATAGGCAACCACGCCGACCGGCTCGGCCGCAACTACATGAGCCATCTCTGCGCCACCGCCGGCACCATCTCCTTTGCCGGCCCGCCCGAGGGCGTCGCCTACGACTATGCGCGCGACTCCGACGGCATCTATGTGCGCCGCCGCCTCTGGCTCACGGAGACGGCGCAGCGCGACTTCTCGCTGCTCAACACCACCTTCCGCACGCATCTGCCCGAACCCGCCGACCCCTCGCATGGCGACGCCATCCTGTCGGCGATGTTCCTGGTCAAGGACATGGTGCTCTACGAATACAGCCGGAAGTTCGTCGAGAACCCGGTCGGCTGGGGCGGGCGCTTCCGCCATGTCGGCAACATCGCGCGCCGGCCTTTCCGCCTCGCCACGTTCGGCGCGAACTGGCTCAGGGAACGCACCTTCGCAGAGCGCAAGCTGCCGTCGGTCGTGCTGGGCTCGCGCGACAACCGCTACGAGCTGGAATTCCACGCCGAGCAGGCGCCCAATCCCGACAGCCGCCTGACCCTGTCCAATGAACGTGACGCCTTCGGAATGCCGCGCCTGAAAGTCGACTGGCGCATCAGCGAGCTCGACCTCTTGAGCCTGGAGAAGAGCTACGGCCTGCTCGCGCGGGAGATGCAGCTGCGCGGCGCCGGCAGGCTCGATTTCGACCGCGAGAAGCTGGCCTACAAGGCGAAGCGTCACGGCATCGTCGGCGGTCACCACATCGGCACGACGCGCATGTCCGCCGATCCCGGGCAGGGCGTCGTCGATGCCGACTGCCGTGTCCACGGCATCGGCAATCTCTACGTGGCCAGCGCCTCGGTCTTCCCGACCTCCGGCCAGGCGAACCCGACGCTGACGCTGCTCGCCCTGACGTTCCGCCTCGCCGAGCAGCTTGGCAGGAACAGCCAGGCCCGGCCTTTGCAGGTGCAAGCGGCCTGACAGCATCAATTATCGTGATGTGTCAGTAGAGATGGATTGATGTTTTCCGGGCGGTTCCAAAATCGCCCTCCACCCTGTATATGCGACCGCTTGCCGCAGCCCCCACAAGCGGATCGAGCCCCATGAACGACCTTTCCCGTACAGGACAGCTGTCCGGCCTTGTCGCCGAGCCGGCGATTTCGGCCAGCGGCATGGTCAAGACCTTTGGCGAATTGCGTGCCGTCGACGGCATCGACCTCACCGTGCCGCGCGGCATGATCTTCGCGATCCTCGGTCCGAACGGCGCCGGCAAGACGACGCTGATGCGCATGCTGGCGACCCTGTCGCGCCCCGACGCAGGTTCCGCCACCGTCATGGGCCACGACCTCATCCGGTCGCCGCACGAAGTCCGCGCCTCGATCGCCATGACCGGGCAGTTCGCCTCGCTCGACGAGGACCTGACCGGCCGCGAGAACCTCGTCCTGCTCGCCCGGCTCTGGGGCTTTCGCGGCCGCGCTGCCAAGGGTCGCGCCGACGATCTGCTGGCCGCCTTCGCGCTGTCGGACGCCGCCAACAAGCAGGTCAAGAACTATTCGGGCGGCATGCGGCGCCGGCTCGACATCGCCGCCTCGCTGATCGTCACGCCCGGCGTGCTCTTCCTCGACGAGCCGACCACCGGCCTCGACCCGAACGCGCGCAAGGACGTCTGGGAGATGATCCGCGGCCTGGCCGATTCCGGCGTCACCATCCTGCTCACCACGCAATATCTGGAGGAGGCCGACCAGCTCGCCGCGCGCATCGCCGTCATCGACCACGGCAGGAAGATCGCCGAGGGCACCAGCCGCGAGTTGAAGGCCGCCACCGGTTCCGGCTTCCTGCATGTCGCGCTCGCTGATGCCGCCCGGCTGGACGAGGCCGCCGCCATCCTCGAGCGTCGGCTCGGCCGTTCCGTCCAGCGCAGCGCCGAGGGCGCGGAGCTTTCCGTGCTCGGCGGCACGGCGCGGGAGGCCAACGAGGCTCTCTCCGAACTCATCGCCGGCGGCATCGAGCTTTCCGACTTCTCCATGGGCCAGCCGAGCCTCGAAGAGGTCTTCTTCGCCCTCACCGGCAAAGCCGCCGAACCGCAGAAGGAGAACGCGGCATGAGCGACGTGACCTCCGCGCATCTCCTGAAGCGCGTCGAGCGCCCGGCGCCGCCCTCGGCGCTTTCCAACGCGCTGGTCTTCGGCTGGCGCGCCGTCCTGAAGTTCAAGCACGTGCCCGAGCAGCTCTTCGACCTGGTCATGACGCCGATCATGTTCACGCTGCTGTTCACCTTCGTGTTCGGCGGCGCGCTTGCCGGCTCGCCACGCGAATACCTGCAGTTCTTCCTGCCCGGTATCCTCGTGCAGACCGTGGTGTTCAATTCGGTCTATTCGGGCATGGGCCTGTCGACCGACCTCGGCAAGGGCCTGTTTGACCGTTTCCGCTCGCTGCCGATCTGGTCGCTGGCGCCTTTCGCCGGCCTGATGGTGGGCGACATCCTGCGCCATCTCATCGCCGGCGGCATCATCCTCGCCATCGGGCTCATCCTCGGCTACCGGCCGGAAGCAGGCGTCGTCGGCGTCGTTTCGGCCTTCGCGCTGCTCGTGGCCATAGGCTTCGGCGTCGGCTGGATCTTCATGGTGCTCGGCCTCATCATCCGTACGCCGATGACGGTGATGACCATCGGCTTCACCGCCATCTTCCCGCTCGTCTTCGCCTCCAACATCATGGTCGATCCCGCCACGATGCCCGGCTGGCTGCGCGTCTTCGTCGACGTCAATCCGGTGTCGCTGATGGCGACCGCGCTGCGCGGGCTGATGAGCGGCTCCGCGACCATGGGCGAGGTCGGGCTCGCCCTGATCGCGCCGGTGGCGCTGACGCTGATCCTCGCGCCGGTGGTGCTCTGGCTCTACGGCCGAAGCGAGCGCTAGACATCCAGCCACAAACAGCGAGGCGTCACCCAGGTGGGTGATGCGGCTGCCGGCGTGCCCGCCGAAAACGTCCCCGTCTATGAACGCAGGGGAGCCGCGTGCACGCCGCCACCGCCATCAGCAAGACCAGCCGCCAGCCTGACCAGGCCGGCCTGGCTGTTGGCTCCGGTCTTGGCGTAGATCGCCTTGAGCTGGCTGCGCACGGTCTCCCGCGAGACGCCGTTCGCGAGCGCCACCTCCGCGGGGGCGCGCCCCGCGACGATGCCTTCGAGCACACGCAGCTCCGCCGGCGTCAGGCCATACCGCGCGGCGACCGCCGCCGCTCCGCTCGGCATGGCGCGTCGGGACATCAGCACGGCTACCGTGCCGGCCATGAAGATTGCCGAGCCGTGGTCCTCCGGCACGCGTACGAGCGTCACCTCGACACCGCCGCGGGATATGGTGCGCGTCAGCAGATCGCGACCCTGCAGGGAATGCTCGAGCAGGCTCTGCGCGAGCGGATCGCGGAACGACGCCCTGCCCGTCGGGCCAACATGCAACGGGTCGCCCGAGGCCAGCAACGCGGCGGCGTAAGGCGATGCGTACATCACCTGTGCGGCGGCATTGAGAACCACAACGGCCAGCCCGGCCGCCTCTCCGATGCCTTCGGCGAAAGAAGTCGCAGCGCCCAGCGCACCCTGCCTTCGGTAGAAGTCGGAGACGCGGCGCAGGTGCGGCGCGATGCGGGTGAGGCTGCGGGCGCGCTCCTCGTTGCGCTGCTCGTCCGTATCTCCCGTGAGCAGCGAGAACAGGAAGAAGCAGCTTTCGTCGCGCCGAAGGGTCACGCCGATCCCGCTCTCCTGGCCATTCGGCCGCAGAAAATCGTTGTAGTATTCGCTGCGCCGGAAGCTGTCGCGCGCGACGATCCTTTCGCCCACGATCGCCTCGCCGACCGGCGCGGCTTCGATGCGCCACAGCCACGGATTGAGCGGCGCGAAATGGGCGGAATAGTCCCGCTGGATCGCCTCCGAAATCCCGCTGACCAGCGTTGCAGCGCCGCTGCCGCTGACCACATCATGATAAAACAGGGTCGCCATTTCGGCCTGGGCGAGTTCGGCGATGCCGTCCACCACGTCCTGCCAGCTACCCTCCCCGACCAGCGCCGCATAGATCGAAGCGATCGCGCGATCGCTGTCCCCTCCCGCCATTCCTTCCCCTCCGTCAAGCGTCTGCGGACTAAACATCAAACAGGTCTGGAAATCGACATGCGAATGACTCTTCCGGCGCTGATGTGCGCCGTCCTCGCCAGCGGCTGCGAAACCATCGACGAGAGCGGCGGCGGCTATCTCACCCATTCCAGCCACCGCCTGACAGCGCAGGAGCGCGCCTCGGTCGAAACAGGCATGCGCGCCTATCTGAAGGTGCCGGTCGCTTTTTCGGGCCTCTCCGCCAGCTATCGGCTCGCCGACGGCGGCGTCGCCGTATGCGGATACGTTTCAGGAAGCATCAGCGGAAAATCGACGCCTCCCTCGCTCTTCGGCGGGACGCTGCTCGGCTCGTCCTTCGTTCCGCTCAGGGTTCCCGGCAAAGGCCAGGATGCCCAGCGGATCGCCGCGGTGCGCGCCTTCTGCCAGTCGGAACAGATCAACATCTGATCATCAACAACCACTCAACCAATGGAAAAATGGGACATCGCAATGAAGACCATGCTTTTTGCCACGGCGCTGGCCGCATCGACGCTGACCGCGGTCACGGCCCGCGCGGCCGACTTGACGGAGGGGGCCGCCCCCCACTCCTGGTCGGGCATCTATCTCGGCATTCAGGGCGGCGGCGCCTGGGCCAGGGCGGACGACGGAGCCGACCGGTTCAATCTCAACGGCGGCGCCATCGGGGCCTACATCGGCGCGAACTGGCAGGTCGACGCGTTTGTCCTGGGCATCGAGGGTGACGTTGCCTACACCTCGAACGACCGCTCGGTTTTCGGCTTCGAATTGGGGACGCGTTGGCAAGGCGCGTTGCGCGGCCGGCTGGGCTATGCGGTCGACCGCGTGCTGATCTACGGGGCCGCCGGCCTCGCCCTCTCTGAAGTCTGGATCGACGCCGCGCCTGTTCTCGACAAGACCGAGACCTTCACCGGCTGGACGGTCGGTGGCGGTGTCGAATACGCCTTCGCCGACGATTGGGCGGCGCGCGTCGACTACCGGTATTCCGACTATGGCGCGAGCGACTTCGGATGGTCCGACACCAGCGGTTTCGAAGTGACCGAGCATGCTCTGCGCATTGGCGTCGGCTACAGCTTCTAGTTCTTTCGAGCGGCGGGGAGCGGCGGTGATCACCTTCTCGGGTGGGGACCCGCCGCTCTTCCGTTCCCGTCCACGCCGCCGACGGCCCCTGCCGGCTTGAACACATGCAGCCTGAGCTCCGTGCTCAGCTCCGCGCCGGGCTCCAGCGTCAGCAGCCCTGTCCCGCGCGCCTTGGCGTCGGCAAGCCCCGCGCCGGAAAGCGTCGTGTTCGGCTCGATGCCGATCATTCGGCCGCGGCCGTACCAGGGCGGCTCCGGCGTACCCTCCAGTTCGTACCAAAGCCAGGCGCACGGAAAACGGGCGACATCCCAGGAAAGCGCCGCCGCGATCGCGCCGTCGAGGCGACGGATGGCAGCCCATGCCCTTTGGGCCGGAAAATCATGCAGGTACGCCGACGCCGCCTGCGGTCCCGATGGCTCGGACAAGTCAACCCGGCTGGCCTTCCCCGCCACCGACGGCCACTCGCCCTCCGCGCCCGGCGCCAGCGGGTTGGCCGACGGATCGTAGCCGCGATCCACGGTCACGCGTTTCGCGCCGGTGGCGATCTCGAAAGGCCCGGCCAGCAAATCCGAGCCGAAGGTCGTGTGATGCCCCCACATCACCTCGACGGGCCGTTTTCCATCCATCTTCAGGCGCTCGCGCACGATGAGCAGGTCCCCCTCGACGCTCAACTCGCGCTCCATCTCCACCGGCACGCTGAAGAAGCGACGCCGCAGCCGGATCGCATTGCCGGTTGCCGCGAAATCCCACGGCGCGATCGACGCCTCGCCGTGGAAGCCGTGGAAGATGCCGCCGAAGTTGCAGGCGTCGCCGCCGTTCGGGAAAAGCAGCGGCCATCCGCCTGTGAAGCGGGTCAGCCATTCCGGCTCGTCGCGCGCGGCAAGGTTTTCGATCGGAGCGTCCACCGGATCCCAGGGGACTTTGCCCAGCACTGCCAGACCCGAGCCAAGATGCGTGACCTGCACGATCGTGCCGCCGACGCGCGGGTTGACCGTTACCCTCAGCTCCTCGCTGGCGATGTCGATTTCCGCCGTCATTTCACCGCACCCGCCATCAGGCCGCGAATGAAGTATTTCTGGAAGGTGATGTAGAGGATCAGCATCGGCGCCGAGGCGATCACCATGCCGGCCATGGTCAGCGGTACCTGGTTGTTGTAGCGCCCCTGGAACACGCTGATGCCTGCCATCAGCGTCCGCTTGGCGTCGTCCTGCAGGAAGATGATCGCGATCAGGAGATCGTTCCACACATAGAGCGAATTGACCACCAGCAGCGTCACCAGCGCCGGCGCCGACAGCGGCAGCACGATCTTCATGAGGATGGTGAAATCGCCGGCGCCGTCCATCCGCGCCGACTCGAACAGCTCGTTCGGCACGGTGCGGAAGAAGGTCGTCAGCAGGTAGACCGAGAAGGGCGTGATCAGCCCGGCGTAGATCAGGATCGCGCCCTGGTAGGTGCTGATCAGCCCGATGCGTGAATAGAGCACGAAGAGGGGCACGATCATGACGATCGGCGGCACCGCCATAAACGACGTGCTGACCGCCAGGAGCGCGTCGCGGCCCGCAAATCGCATGCGCGCGATCGCATAGGCGGCAAGGCACGACACGATGGTCGAAAGCACGACGGCGCCCACCACCAGGACCAGGCTGTTCAGCATCCACCACAGGAAGGGGCTGTCGACCAGCACGGCGCGAAAGTTCTCGAGCACCGGCATGGAGGGGAAGCCAAGCTTGTCGATGGCATACTCCTCCTCGGTCTTCAGCGCCGTGGAGATCATGAAGATCGTCGGCACCAGCGCCAGGAAGGCCGAAAAGAGCAGCACCGCATGCTTGGGAAGGTCAGCGAGGAGCTTCTTCATCGCGCGGCCTCGTCGGCGGCAGCCCGTCGGCGCGCCCTGAACAGCGGGAAGATCAGCGCCACCGACACCAGGAAGAGCAGCACCGACGCGGCCGAGGCTATGCCGGGCAGGCTTGTGCGGATCAGCGCGTTGAAGATGTAGAATTCGACGACCACCGTCGCCGTCCCCGGCCCGCCGCGCCCGCCGCCGATCACATAGACATAGGCGAAGACTGCCGACAGCATGGTGATGGTGCTCACCACGACGAAGAACTCGATGATGCCGCGCATCTGCGGCAGGATGATGTAGCGCGCCCGCTGCCACCAGTTGGCGCCTTCGAGCTTCGCCGCCTCGATCAGGGACTCGTCCAGGCTGAGCAGGCGGGCGAGGAAGAGGATGATGCCGAGCGCCGACTCGCGCCAGATGATCAGGATCATCACCGTCCAGAGCGCCACGTTGGACGAGCCGATCCAGTCGAGCGCCATGAAGTCGAGGCTCAGCCATCTCAGCACCTCGTTCACCGGCCCGCTGAACTGGAACATGCGCTTCATCACCACCGCGATGATAGGGATCGCCAGCACGAAGGGCACGAAGACGATGATGCGGTAGAGCTTCCAGCCGGCGACGCGCTCGTACAACAGGATCGAGACCAGCAGCGAGATCAGCACCATGACAGGGATGGCGAGCAGGAGCTGCAGGTTGTGCAGCACCGCTTCCCAGAACACATCCTGGCCGAGCACGAGCTGATAGTTGCGAAAGCCGATCCAAGGGCCGTCGATGCCGCGCACCATCTTGAAGCTGAACTCGAAGATGCGCACCAGCGGATAGCCGAACACGAAGGCGATCAGCACGACCAGCGGCAGGACGTAGAGATAGGGCGTGAGCCGGGACGTTCGGTTCATGTCAGGAGTCGTGCCATTCCGTCATATGCAAGCATACCGGGGGGCGTTGCGGAACGCCCCCCGGCCAATTCGTTGCCACTTTCGCGCCGGATCACGCCGCCGAAAGGTCGGCGGCCCACTTGCGGTAGTTGTCGACGAGGTC
>DATDJN010000375.1:0-3447 GCA_036520515.1 Rhizobiaceae bacterium | reverse complement strand
TGCTCGAGGTCTCGGTGACAGGGTGCGGCTGGCGACGCCGGTGACACGCATCGAGCGCGGGACGAACGGCGTACGCGTCGTGACGGAGCGCGAGACGGTCGCCGCCGACGCCGTGCTGGTCGCCGTGCCGCCCGCTATGGCAGCTGGGATAGAGCATGCGCCGATCCTGCCGCCGGCTCTGGCCCAGGCGCTTGGCGCCTGGCGGAGCGGCACTGTGATCAAGGTCCTGATCCGTTACGGCCGAGCTTTCTGGCGCGACAGCGGACGAAGCGGCATGGTGATGTGGCGCCAGCCGTCCGGCCTCTTCGCCTTCGACCTCAGCCGCGATGCCGGGCACGCCGGGCTCGCCTTCTTCATCGGCGGGCCGCTGGCCCTGGAATGGGGCCGACTGAGCAACGAAGCGTTGCGGGCGGAGGTGACGGCGCGGCTCGTCGAGGCGCTTGGACCCGAGGCCGGCGACATGCTCGACATGACGATCCGCGACTGGTCGAACGACCGCTGGTCGGGCGGCGCCTACAGCGATCTCATCGTCGACATGCAGGCGCGGGACGCGGAGGCGGTGCTGCGGGCCGGCGCGCCGCCGCTCTTCTTCGCCTCGTCCGAGCTGTCGCCCTCCTTCCCCGGCTACGTCGAAGGCGCCATCGTCGCCGGCCGCGAGGCGGCGGCGAAAATCCTGGCGGCCATACGCACCTGACGCAACGGCATGGACAAGCGCCAGCCGGCGTGTCACGACATTCGCCGACGCGTCCAGGACGCGGTGCATGTGGGGAGACCCATGGCGGTGACGCAGTCGTCGATCAACCTGCCGAGCCCGGAAAGCGAGGCGCTGACCCGACCGCTGGTTCTCGTGCTGGCCATCGTGGTCGTCGCCGGGCTGTTGTTCGGCTACGACCAGGGCGTCATCTCGGGCGCCCTTGACGGCATCAGGCAGCATTTCAGCCTGACCTCCCTGCTCGTCGAAGTGGTGACGAGCTGGGTGACGCTCGGCGCGCTGGTGGGCTCGCTTGGCGGCGGCTATCTCGCCGACCGCAACGGGCGCAGGCAAGCGGTGCTGATCGCCGGCGTGCTGTTCATCCTCGGCGCGCTGCTGCAGGCGCTGGCGCCCGACCTGTGGGTGCTGGTGCTCGGCCGGCTGGTGGTGGGCTTCGGTGTCGGCGTCGCCGCGGTGGCGGCTCCCCTCTACAGCGCGGAACTCGCTCCGGCGGCGCATCGCGGCCGCTTCGTCTCGGCCTACCAGCTGGCCATCACCATCGGCATCTTCCTTGCCTATCTGGTCGATTCCGGACTGGCCGCCAGCGGGTCCTGGCGGTGGATGCTCGGCGTCTCGGCGGTCCCGGGCATATTGCTGGTGCTGGTCGGCGCGCTGGGCGTGGAATCGCCGCGCTGGCTGGTCAAGGCCGGACGCCACGACCAGGCGCGCGCCACACTGGAGAAGATCCAGCCGGAGGTCGATGCGTCGGCGAGGCTGGCGGCGATCGAGCGGACGCTGGAGGAGGACGAGGGCGACGCGTCCTGGCGCGAGGTGTTCGACCCGGCCTGGCGCAGGCCGCTGGTGGTGGCGCTCGGGCTGGCGATCTTCCAGCAGATCACCGGCATCAACGCCATCATCTACTACGCCAACCAGATCTTCGCGGCGGCGGGCTTCGAGACGCCGGCGGCGCAGACGATGGCGACGACCTGGGCGGTCGGCGGCGTCAACGTCGCGGCGACCCTCATCGCCATCGCCTTCATCGACAGGCTCGGGCGGCGGCCGCTGCTGCTTGCCGGGCTGGTCGGCATGGGACTGGCGCTGCTCGTCGTCGGTTTTGCCTTCCTGTCGATCGAGAGCGAGCCGGCGGGCGCGGGGCCGACGATGGCCGGCATCGTCACGCTTGCAGGGCTCGTCGTCTTCATCATCTCCTTCGCCTTCTCGCTCGGTCCCGTGGTGTGGACCGTTATCAACGAGGTGTTCCCCGGACGGGTGCGCGGCCGCGCGGTGGCGATCGCGACCGCCGTCAACTGGGGCTCGGCCTTCCTGGTCAGCCAGTTCTTCCTGACCCTGATCGAGACGGTCGGCGCCTCGGCGACCTTCTGGCTCTTCACCTTCTTCTGCCTCGCCGGCTGGATCTGGGTGTGGCGCATCGTGCCGGAGACCAAGGGCCGCTCGCTGGAGGAGATCGAGAGGAGCTGGCGGCCAGCCTCGGCATGATTGTCAAACGGCTGACGTTGGTTTCGGCTAGTATGGTGCGAAAACAACAGCAGAGGTCGCGAAAATGCAACTGGGCATGATGGGACTGGGCCGGATGGGCTCCAACATGGTGCGCCGCCTGATGCGCGACAAGCACGATTGCGTCGTCTACGACATCGACGCGGAGGCCGTCTCCGTCCTCGTCGAGGACGGCGCCGTCGCCGGCGCCTCGCTCGAGGATTTCATCCATAAACTCGAAAAGCCGCGCGTCGTCTGGCTGATGCTGCCGGCCGCCATCACCGGGCGCATCGTCGACCAGGTGGCGTCGCTGCTCGAGCCCGGCGACATCATCGTCGACGGCGGCAACTCCCACTACCGCGACGCGGTCGACCAGGCGGCGAAGCTCGCGCCGCTGGGCATCAGCTTCGTCGACGTCGGCACGTCGGGCGGCATCTGGGGCTTCGAGCGCGGCTACTGCCTGATGATCGGCGGGCCGGCCGACGCGGTGCATCACCTCGATCCGATCTTCTCCTCGCTGGCGCCGGGCGCCGATCCGGGCGTCACGCTCTCCATCGAGGCCGGCACCGCCGAATACGGCTACCTGCATTGCGGCCCGAGCGGCGCCGGGCACTTCGTCAAGATGGTGCACAACGGCATCGAATACGGCGTGATGGCGGCCTATGCCGAAGGCATCAACATCCTGAAGGCGGCGAATTCCGGCAAGAAGCCGCGCACGGCCGACGCCGAGACCAGCCCGCTCGCCGAGCCGCAATACTACCAGTTCGACATCGACCTGCCGGCTGTCGCCGAAGTGTGGCGGCACGGCTCGGTCATCGGCTCGTGGCTGCTCGACCTGACCGCCGCCGCGCTGAAGGCCGACCCGCAGCTCGCCAAGTTCGAGGGCCGCGTGTCCGACTCGGGCGAAGGGCGCTGGACGCTGAAGGCCGCGATCGACACCGGCGTGCCGGCGCCGGTGCTGTCGTCGGCGCTGTTCGACCGCTTCTCCTCGCGGGGCGAATCCGAATTCGCCGGCAAGCTGCTCTCGGCGATGCGGTTCGCGTTCGGGGGGCATGTGGAGAAAAAGGACTAGGAACCCGAGCTTCATCGTCGCCACGCCCCGCTTTCGCGGTCTGGCCATTTCAAAGAACGCTGCTCGCCACGGGAGCAGAAGTCGGGAAGCGGGGCGCGAGACCCAAGCCTCTGAAAAACTAAAACGTGGCCCGGTTTCCCGCACCCCGCCGGTGTTTTCACCACAGCGACAGTGGGCCGGATCGGGGCTA
>DATDJN010000374.1:0-8651 GCA_036520515.1 Rhizobiaceae bacterium | reverse complement strand
GCACTCTCGTCCGGCCGGGGCAGGGCGAGGACAACGCGCTTGTCCCGCCCCCTCCACCACGCTTCGCGTGGTCCCCCTCCCCCGCTTCGCAGGGGAGGAACCGGGTGCGCCGACGCCTCTGATCCTCCCCCGTTTACGGGGAAGGGGGACCGCCGAAGGCGGTGGAGGGGGCGGCTGCGATGGCCCTCGCGCGAGGTGGCGCGGGCGCGCTTCATAGACTCGTCATCCTCCTTCTGCTAACCGGTCGAAGACCCCCTCCCGCCCGCGAAAGAGGCATGATGTCCAGCAAATCCGAAAAACTTCTCGCCCTGCTGGCTGGCCAGCCGGTGATCCCGGTGCTCAAGGTGAAGGATGCGGCGAACGCCGTGCCGCTCGCGCGCGCCCTCGCCAAGGGCGGGCTCAAGATGATCGAGATCACGCTGCGCACCAAGGACGCGCTGGAGGCGATCCGGCGCGTCGCCGGCGAGGTCGAGGAGGCCGTCGTCGGCGCTGGCACGGTGCTCAATCCCAGGCAGTTCGAGGAAGCTGCGGCGGCGGGCTCGAAATTCATCGTCAGCCCGGGCGTGACGGCCAGCCTGATCTCGGCGCAGGCCGCCAGCGATGTGCCGCTGCTCCCCGGCGCGATCACGCCCGGCGAGATCATGACGGCGCTGGAAGCCGGCATCGATTTCCTGAAGTTCTTCCCCGCCGAGCAGGCCGGCGGCACGACCTTCCTGCGCTCACTCGCCTCGCCGCTGCCGGCGGCCCGCTTCTGCCCGACCGGCGGGGTGTCCGCGCTCAACGCGGAGGAATATCTCGCTGTGCCGAACGTGGTCTGCGTCGGCGGCTCGTGGGTGGCCCCCGACGAGATGATCCGCGAGGGCAAGTGGGACGCAATCGAGTCGCTCGCCCGCCAGGCGAGCATGCTGAAGCCGATCTGACCGTACGGACGCGCCCATGACCACGGACAGGTTGCGCATCGCCGTGCTCTTTGGCGGGCGTTCCGCCGAGCATGACGTCTCGGTGCTTTCAGCGACCAACGTGATGCGCGCGCTCGACCCGGCGAAATACGACGCCGTTCCCATCTTCGTCACCCGCGAGGGGCGGTGGCTGCTGGCAAGCTACTACGACGGCGCGCTGGCGAAGCCCTCCGAGGGCACGGAACTCGCGCTTGTGCCAGGCGGGCAGGGGCGGCTGCTGGCGATCCCGGCGGACGGCGCGCCGCACGAGCTGCCAAAGATCGACATCCTGTTCCCGGTGCTGCACGGGCTGCATGGCGAGGACGGCTCGGTGCAGGGGCTGGCGGAAGTGGCGCGCGTGCCGCTCGCCGGCTGCTCCATCCTCGGCTCGGCGACGGCACTGGACAAGGATGTCGCCAAGCGGCTGCTCAAGGAGGCGGGCGTGACGGTTGCGCCGTCCGTCACCATCCATCAGGGCGCGGCGCCTGATTTCGCGGAGCTGGAGCGCGCGCTCGGCCTGCCGTTCTTCATCAAGCCGGCGCGGCAGGGCTCTTCCGTCGGCGTCAGCAAGGTGTCCGGCGAAGCGGAATATGCAGCGGCGTTGGCCGAAGGCTTCCGCCACGACCGCAAGCTGCTGGCCGAACAATTCATCCGCGGGCGCGAGATCGAGTGCAGCGTGCTGGAGGATGTTGAGGGCGGCCTGTTCGTATCGCGTCCCGGCGAGATCGTGCCGGCCGAAACCCACGGCTTCTACAGCTACGACGCCAAGTATATCGACGAGAACGGCGCGGCGCTCAAAGTGCCGGCCGAGCTGGCGCAGGGCATCGAGGGCAAGGTTCGCGCGCTGGCGGCGGACGCCTTCCGGGCGCTCGGCTGCGACGCCATGGCGCGCGTCGACTTCTTCGTCACCGACGACATGGAATGCATCCTCAACGAGGTGAACACGATCCCCGGCTTCACCGACATCAGCATGTATTCCAAGGCGATGGCCGCGAGCGGCGTCGCCTATCCCGATATCATCGACCGCCTGGTCGAGCATGGTCTGGCGCGGGCGCGACGGTCGGTGTGAGGCGTCAATCATACACATGAAAAAGGCCGGCGATGCCGGCCTTTTTCATGTGCAGGATCAGTGCGCTCAGTTCTGGAAGCGGGCGACCGGCATGAAGGTGACGGCCTTGCCGCTGAAGCGGCTGGCGTCGGCGACGACCATGTCGCGCTGGAAGCCGGTGGCGTAGACCTCGCTCGGCACGCTGCGCAGATGCTCGATCGACGGACCGCCGGCGGCGTAAGCGAGTTCGGTTTCGACGCCGAGCGCCCAGCGCGCCGCCTCGGGCTGCGCGGCGACGACCAGCGGCCTGGGCGCAGGCCTGGTGGCGCCGACGCGGGCGCGGTCGGACTTGCGCGTCGTCTTCACGCTGCCGGGGACGACTGCAGCGCCTGTCTCGCGGGCAAGCGAGGCGACCGCCTCGTCGATGCCGGCAGGCCGCGACAGCACGGCGAGGCGCTGGTTGTTCTCTTCGATGACGGCCTCGATGTCGTCCGAGTCGTCGCCGCCCAGGCCGGCGAGACCGACTTCCTCGAGGACGGCATCGCGATCGGATTCAGGCTTCGCCAGCGCGAGAAGCGAGGCGTCGGCATCGCCGAACGTCTGGGTGGGTCGCCAGGTGGGCAGCGGGATGTTGGCGTCGGCCTGCTCGCTGATCTCGTCGCCACCGTTGTCCGGCAGGACTTCGGCCATGCCGAAGGGGATGTTCGCGGGCTCGACGGCCGCCACGGCCACCGGGCCGGCATCGACCCGTCCGACATCGGCCTGCGGCCGCGGCGCGAAGATCGGCAGCGGAACGTCGCGCTCGGGCAGGGCGGCGATGATGGTCTTGGGCGTGTCGTCCGCTTCCTGGAAGGGCACCGAGGCCGGATTGGCGAGCTCGGGCGGGACGACGGCGATCTGGCCGGATGGCCTCGGCGGCTCGACAGGCCGCGGCGGTTCGGCCGCGGGGGCGGAGGCCACGACGGTTTTGCCGCTGCCCTCGCTGTTGTCCTCTTCCTCGTCGGCGCCGCCGCCGAACAGTGCCGAGAGCAGCCCGCCTGACCTGCCGGATTTCGCCGGGCTGGCGGCAAGTGCGAGCGCGGTGGTGCCGCTCTTCTTGCGCGTCTCGTAGGAGGCGAGCGCCTGCTCGAAGCCGGGCAGCGGCTTGCCGTCGGAGGGCACATGCAGCGTCTTGCCGTTCGGGAAGACCGCGACCAGCTCCTGGCGGCTCATGCGCGGCCAGTGGCGCACGTTGCCGACGTCCATGTGGACGAAGGGCGAGCCGGAACGCGGATAGTAGCCGACGCCGCCGGCCTGGGCGCGCAGGCCTGCGTCGCGCAGTTTCCTCAGCGGCACGCCGGGGATGTAGAAGTCCATCGCCCTGCCGAGCATGTGCTGGCTCTTGTTGGCGACGCCCTTGGAGCGCTTGCGCAGCATCGAGTTGGTAGCCGGCGAGCGATAGGCGGAGACGACATGGATGTAGTCGTTGGCGCCGACGGCCCGGTAGGCTTCCCACACAGCGTCGAGAAGGCGCGGATCCATCCTGGTCGGCTCGTTGCGACGCCAGTCGCGCAGGAAATTGTTGATCTTCTTCAGGCCGGCCTGATCGTAGCGGCCGTTGCGCTTGAAGGTGATCTCCGCCTTTTCCTTGGTATGGATGAAATAAAGCTTGAGCGTTCGCGTCTCGGCCTGTGCGGCGGAGGCGGCGAGCGTGAGCAGGCCCAGTGCTAGCATGAAACCTGCCAGCCATTTCGGCACGATCGCGGTGGGCGCAATCCGCCGTTCGGGTCGGTCTGTTCTCGTCAAATCAAATGGCCTTGCAGGCTGCCGTTTGTCCCCGGAGATGACGAACGGATGTGTTGGAGTGACACCCGAATATCATTCCTAATGGTTAATCCACACTTATTGAAGCCGAAATGCGGTAACAGCGTGGCGAGAATCCGGTGGAAATCGTCAAGCCGATTTCTTGGTGAATCGCGAGTTTAAATCAAATCTCAGGGTATATGGCGCGGGAGCCGCGATCAAGGCGGTGTCCGAGGCTCGGCCCCGACCGTCGCAATCAGGAGGCAAGCTGGTCGACGCGGCCGTTTTCCGGGTCTATGCCGTATTCCTTGAGCTTCCGGTAGAGCGTCGAGCGGCCTATACCCAGCCGACGCGCAACCTCGCTCATCTGCCCCCGGTAATGCTCGATGGCCAGCTTGATCATCTCGACCTCGATGTCGGCAAGCGCACGCACATTGCCGCGCTCGTCGAGCGCCCTGAGGATGCCGAAGGCTTTCGGAGCGGCGGCAGAAGCGCTTTCGAACGTCCCCGCGGTCCGGGTGGCGGGCTCGAGGCTGTCGAAGTCGATCGAACCCTCCACCTGCGCCCTGATCTGCGGGAACTCCTCCTCGGTGAGCGTATCGCCCTCGCAAAGCACCAAAGCCCGGAAAACCGCGTTTTCGAGCTGCCTGATGTTGCCGGGCCAGTCATAGGCTTCGAGCATGGCCAGCGCGCCGTCGGAGATCGCGTCGATACGCGGCACTACAGCCTTGGAGGACGCGGCGCGCGCCATGAAGTGGCGCACCAGATGCGGGATGTCGGCGCGGCGCTCGCGCAAAGGCGGCACCACGATGGGATAGACGTTGAGGCGGTAGAACAGGTCCTCCCGGAAGGCGCCGTCCTTGACCCGCTGCAACAGGTCGCGGTGGGTGGCCGAGATCAGCCTGATGTCGACCTTGACGGTCGACTTGCCGCCGACCGGGTCGACCTCGCCGTCCTGCACCGCGCGCAGAAGCTTGACCTGCACGTCGAGCGGCAGGTCGCCGATCTCGTCGAGGAAGAGCGTGCCGCCGTGCGCCTCGACGAACTTGCCGACGTGCTTGTCGGTGGCGCCGGTAAAGGAGCCTTTTTCGTGGCCAAACAGGATCGATTCGACCAGGTTCTCGGGGATGGCGCCGCAATTCACCGTGACGAAGGGCTTTGAGCGCCGCTCGCCCGAACCCTGGATGGCGCGGGCCACAAGCTCCTTGCCGACGCCGGATTCGCCCTCGATCAGGATCGGGATGCTGGACGCGGCGGCCTTCTGCGCGAGGCGGATAATCTTGTCCATCGCCGGGCTTTGGGTGACGATGTCCTTGAAGCCGACGACGCTGCCTTTGCGCCGCGCGCGCCTGGCGTCGGCTTCCAGCGCCTCGACCTTCAGCGCGTTGCCGATTGCCGTGCGCAGGCGCTCGGGCGAGGCCGGCTTGACGACGAAGTCGAAGGCGCCGTTGCGCATGGCCAGCACGACGGTGTCGATGCCTCCCTGCGCGGTCTGGACGATCACCGGTACGTCGATGCCGCGCTCGCGCATCGCCTTGAGCGCGCCGATGCCATCGAGGCCGGGCATGGCGAGGTCGAGCACGACCGCCGCGATGCCTCCGCCGGCCGCGGATTCGAGCGCGGCGAGCGCCGCCCGGCCGTCTTCGGCCAGCACCGTTTCGTAGCCGAACTTCTGCAACGCGGCCTGCAGCAGGCGCCGCTGCACCGGTTCGTCATCGACTATGAGTATGGAACCTGCCATGAGGATTCGCTATTGGGGTGCCTCGCGGAGCCGTCGCCGGCGACTGGATCAACTTGGCACAGGCTTCTAAACAACGCTTCAAAAAAGCCGGTGAACGAAGTCTTTAGACTTTTCACGGGTTTCAGATTTTGGAAGGCGGTCAGATGCGGATGTTCTCAGCTCAAAGAAAGGGCGCTGCGGCGGCCGCACAGGCGAAGGCCGCGCTTGGCGACCTGCCCGAATGGAACCTCGCCGACCTTTACGCCAGCATGGAAGCGCCGGAACTCAAGGCCGACATCGAGCGAGCCGGCGCGGAATCGGTCGCTTTCGAGGCCCGTTGGAAGGGCAAACTGGCCGGCGAGGCGGACAAGGGTGCGGCGGGCCAGCTCGGCATTGCCTTGCGTGACTTCGAGGTGCTCGAGGAACTGATCGGCCGCGTCGCCTCCTATGCGGGGCTGGTCTATGCCGGCGACACGTCCGACCCGCAGCGCGCCAAGCTCTATGGCGACATCCAGGAGAAGATGACGGACGCTTCCGCGCATCTCCTGTTCTTCGCGCTGGAGCTCAACCTGATCGACGATGCGCTGATCGAGAAGGCGCTGGAAGCCGATCCGATCTTCGGCCACTACCGCCCATGGGTGATCGATCTCCGGAAAGACAAGCCCTTCCAGCTCGAGGACCGCATCGAGCAACTCTTCCACGAGAAGTCGATCACCGGGCGCGGGGCCTGGAACCGGCTGTTCGACGAGACGATGACGGAACTGCGCTTCGATATCGGCGGCGAGGAGATGCTGCTGGAACCGACGCTCAACCGGCTGCAGGATCCCGACGGCGCCGTGCGCCAGGAAGCCGCCGAGGCGCTGGCGGCGACCTTCCGCAAGAACCTCAGGACCTTTACGCTGGTCACCAACACGCTGGCCAAGGACAAGGAAATCTCAGACCGCTGGCGCGGCTTCCAGGACATCGCCGATTCCCGCCATCTGGCGAACCGGGTCGAGAGGAGCGTCGTGGATGCGCTCGCCGCTGCCGTTCGCGACGCCTATCCCAGGCTGTCGCACCGCTACTATGCCATGAAGGCGCGGTGGCTCGGCATGGAAGCGATGAACCACTGGGACCGCAACGCGCCGTTGCCCGAAACCCCGCAGGCGACGATCGGATGGGACGAAGCGAAGAGCACGGTGCTGTCGGCCTACCAGGACTTCTCGCCGGAGATGGCCGAGATCGCGCGTACGTTCTTCGACCGCAACTGGATCGACGCGCCGGTGCGGCCCGGCAAGGCGCCGGGCGCATTCGCGCATCCGACGGTGCCGTCGGCGCATCCCTATGTGCTGTTGAACTACATGGGCAAGCCGCGCGACGTGATGACGCTCGCCCACGAACTGGGCCACGGCGTGCATCAGGTGCTGGCGGCAGGGCAGGGCGCGCTGATGGCGTCCACGCCGCTGACGCTTGCCGAGACGGCCTCGGTGTTCGGCGAGATGCTGACCTTCCGCTCGCTGCTCGACCGCACCAGCGACCGGCGCGAAAGAAAGGCGATGCTCGCCCAGAAGGTCGAGGACATGATCAACACGGTCGTGCGCCAGATCGCCTTCTACGAGTTCGAGCGCAAGGTGCACACGGAGCGGCGGAACGGCGAGCTGACGTCCGACAAGATCGGCGAGTTCTGGCTGGAGGTGCAGGCCGAGAGCCTGGGACCGGCGATCAGGCTGCGCGAGGGCTACGAGACGTTCTGGACCTACATCCCGCACTTCATCCACTCGCCCTTCTACGTCTACGCCTACGCCTTCGGCGACTGCCTGGTGAACTCGCTCTATGCGGTCTACCAGAACGCCGAGCGCGGCTTCCAGGACAAGTATTTCGACATGCTGAGGGCCGGCGGCACCAAGCATCATTCGGAGCTTCTGAAGCCTTTCGGGCTCGATGCATCGGATCCGAAGTTCTGGCAGATCGGGCTTGGCGTGATCAGCGGACTGATCGACGAGCTGGAAGCGCTGGAAGGGTAGAAAATCTCGAACGACAGTGGCATCCTCATCTTTGGGGGACGGGGATGTCTTACAAAATATTTATTTCGCACGCATGGGCGGATCGATGGGTAGCCGCTCAGATTGAGCAGCAAATCCATGATCTTGGTGTGGCAACGTTCATCGACGTAAATGACATCGAGCGTGGCGACGACATAGAGGATCGAATTTTCGCCGAGATGCCTGCCTGCGATGAATTGCTTGTGCTGTTCACACCATGGGCCGTGGATCGCAATTGGGTCTGGGTCGAAATTGGAGCGGCGAGAGGCTTAAGAAAGCGGATTGTCGCAGTTCTTTACGAGGTAGACCTCACCACGATCGAGCGGGAAAAAGGCGGTTCGACCTTTCTACGTTCCAAGAACGCCGTGGACATAAATGACTTGGATACCTATTTTCGGGAACTGAAGAACCGAATTGCAAAGGGCAAGCCATGACCGACCGTGCTGCGGCCCATGGAAAGAACCTACGCCTATTTTTTTCCCATAGCGGTGATGATGCCGATTTTGCGCGGCGGCTGGCGAGCCGTTTGCGAAACGCAGGTTTTGAGACTTTTATCGACATCGACGATATTCAACCGGGTGAAAATTGGAGCAAGGCAATCCTGCGAGCATTGGAAATGTCTGACAAGCTCATTTTCATTGTACCTTCGCGTGAAGGAAGCGGAAAAAACGCACTTATTGAACTGGGAGCGGCCAGAGCGTTGGGGAAGCCCATTTTGGCGGTGATGCCAGATAGTTCGCGAGCTTGGAATTCGGAAGTCGCCCGAGCAATATCGAATTCTGCAGTGCTTGACGCCAGCCGGCTAGACGATAGGAATCTGGTGGACGCGTTAGCCTCTTAATTGAATACACGTTCTTACGACGCTGGAGCCTAAGTTCTCCCGGACCTGTGATGCGTCGGGTAGGGCTGAACTGTCGACCCCTGCTAGAATGACACAAAATTCCATCCTTGGGCTTAGTCGTCCCTACATCCTCTTCCGGGACGATTTTTCCGGCCGCGAAGTGCTGTTCGACCGGCCGCGCAAGATCATCGCGGCGGAGACGGTGGAAGAATTCTTCCCGGCGCTCGATGCCGCGCAGAAGGCGCATGAACAGGGGAAGTGGCTTGCCGGCTATTTCTCCTACGAGGCGGGCTACCTGCTG
>DATDJN010000373.1:0-4499 GCA_036520515.1 Rhizobiaceae bacterium | reverse complement strand
CATCGCGCCGCTGTCGCCCGAGACCGACCGCGTCATGATCTGCGGCTCGATGCACATGCTGAAGGACGTCAAGGAGCTCGTCGAAGGGCTGGGCTTCAAGGAAGGCTCGCTCAGCAACCCGGCCGATTTCGTCGTCGAGCGCGCCTTCGTCGGCTGATTTTCGCCGCTCGGCGCAAGCCGAAGCCTGTTTCCCCTTGTCGACAAGGCCTGCACCTGCAAAAGTTGCGCGGGCCTGACCGTACCTGCGGGTACGCCCGGGCTGTGGCGGCCGGTGACAGTTCGACGGGTCATTTCCCCGAATCCGTTCCTCGCGCCTTCGATCCGTGTTCACGCCGTCCGGGCCAGCCAGCTTCGGGCCGCGCCTCAGGAGGGACTTTTCTTGAAACTGCTGCGTTATGGAAAGCCGGGCAAGGAACGCCCCGGTGTGCTCGATGCGGACGGCAAGATCCGCGACCTGTCGGAACATGTCTCCGATATTGCCGGCGCCGCGCTGGCGCCTGCCGCGCTGAAGAAGCTCGCCAGGATCGACCCGGCCAGCCTGCCGCTGGTGAAGGGCAATCCCCGCATCGGCCCCTGCGTCGCCGGCACCGGCAAGTTCATCTGCATCGGCCTCAACTACTCCGACCACGCGGCCGAGACCGGCGCCACCGTACCATCCGAGCCGATCATCTTCATGAAGGCTACCTCGGCGATATCAGGCCCGAACGACGACGTCCTGATCCCGCGCGGCTCGAAGAAGACCGACTGGGAAGTCGAGCTCGGCGTCGTCATCGGCAAGACGGCCAAATACATCAGCGAAGCCGAGGCGCTCGACCATGTCGCCGGCTACTGCGTCGTCAACGACGTCTCCGAGCGTGCCTTCCAGACGGAGCGCCAGGGCCAGTGGACGAAGGGCAAGAGCTGCGACACGTTCGGCCCGACGGGCCCCTGGCTGGTCACCAGGGACGAGGTGGCCGACCCGCAGAACCTCAAGATGTGGCTGACGGTCAACGGCAAGACGCGCCAGAACGGCTCGACCCAGACCATGGTCTATGGCGTCGCCCACCTCGTCTCCTACCTCAGCCAGTTCATGTCTCTCTTGCCCGGAGACATCATCTCGACGGGCACCCCGCCCGGCGTCGGCATGGGCATGAAGCCGCCGAAGTTCCTGAAGAACGGCGACGTGGTCGAGCTCGGCATCGAGGGGCTCGGCACGCAGAAGCAGACCTTCGTGCAGGAAAAGTAGGTGCGGGGGCAAAGATTGCCCCTCACCCTTACCCTTGTAACGTGAATGACGGGGAGAGGGGTTCGCCAGCGCTGCGGCCATCTCTCCTCTCCCCGTTCTTACGGGGAGAGGATGCCGGCAGGCAGGTGAGGGGCGGCGCCAGCCTCAGCCGACCTGCTTTCCCACAGCCTCCGGGTCCAGTGTGAACAGCTCCTGCGCGCGGCTGACGCCGCGCAGCGCGTAACGTCCGATCGACACCAGCCTCTCCTGGTCGGCCTCCGGCAGCGAAGCGCGAAAAGCCGACGAGAACAGCACGTCGCGATCGGCCGAGCGGCACATGGAGGCGATGCGGCTCGCCTCGTTGACAGCCTGCCCGACGACCGTGAAGTCCAGCCGCTCGTCGCTGCCGATGTTGCCGTAGAAGACGTCGCCGATGTTGAGGCCGAGATAGATCGAGGAGGTCGGCTGGCCGGCCGCCATACGGCGCTCGTTCAGCCCGGCATGCTTCTGCCGCATCTGCGCCTCGGCGCTGAGCGCGGCCAGGCAGGCTTCGGCCGGATCGGCGGCGGTGAAGATCGCCAGCACGCCGTCGGCCATCAGCTTCAGCACGTCGCCGCCCGCCGCATGCACCGAGGTTATGACGAGCTCGGCATAGTCGTTCAGCAGCGGGATCAACTGGTCGCTTTCAATATGCTCCGACAATTGGGTGTAGCCCTGCATGTCCGAGAACCAGATGACGGCGTTGATGCGCTCGGCGGCGCCGCGCGACACCCTGCCTTCGAGCACGCGGCGGCCGGGATCGCGGCCGAGATATGACTCTGCGATCGTCTGGGCGACGCGGGCCAGCGATACCGACTTGATCGCAAGGCCGAGCACGGGAACCAGACGCCGCAGCGCGTGGAGGTCGGCCTCGGAGAAGCCGCCCTCGTCCGCCGTCGTCCAGCGCGACATGAAGCAATCCATCTCGCCGATGGCCGCCTGCTTGTCGAAACGCTGCACGAGGGCGAAGTAGTCGGTCTGGCCGTCCCTCCTCAGGTCATCGAGGATGTCGAAAGCGAAAGTGTCGCCGGGAGCGAGGCGCTGCCTGAACTCGTCCTTTCCATTTTGGAGCAGATGGTAGAAGGGACTCCTGCGCCAACTCTCTTCGTTGGCGCCTGAGGTGACCGGCTCGTATTCCGATACTTTCGCGTCGAGCGGACTGGTCCTGTTCCAGGAGAAAACGCGCCCCTCATACACCGGGTGCAGCGTATCGATGATCGCCGTCCCGCGCGCCAGTTCGAGCCCGGCCTCGACGCAGCGGGCGCAGAAGCCGGTGAGCAAGCCGATCTCGTCGTCGCCGGCAAGGCCGCGCCGGACGGTCCAGTCGGTTATCGCGGCGATGTCGGCTTCGTCCATGCTTATCCTCGCGGGGTTCCCGCAGAGAAGATGCGATGGAGAGAGGCCGCGTCAAGCCAGCGTCTTGCCGTCCTCGCCGAAACGGTACGTCTTTTCAGGGTCCGGCGTGACGTAGAGCGTGGCGCCCGGTTCCGCATTGTAGACGCCGAAGATGCGCACGGTGAGCAGTCCGGCCTTCTCCGTGTCAACGTAGAGGTTGGTGTCGGCGCCGAGATGCTCGGCATGCACGACCGTGCCTTTCCAGGCGCCGGAATTCATGTCGACCGTCAGGTGCTCGGGCCTGACGCCGATCGTCTTCGCCTGGCCTTCGCCGAGTTTCGCAGCGTCGATGAAGTTCATCTTGGGCGAGCCGATGAAGCCGGCGACGAAGTCGTTCGCGGGCCTGTTGTAGAGCTCCATCGGCGCGCCGACCTGCTCGATCTTGCCGGCGTTGAGCACGACGATCTTGTCAGCCAGCGTCATCGCCTCGACCTGGTCGTGGGTGACGTAGATCATGGTGGCCTTCAGCCGGCGGTGAAGCTGTGCGATCTCCAGCCTGGTGTTGACGCGCAGCGCCGCATCGAGGTTCGACAGCGGCTCGTCGAAGAGGAAGAGTTTCGGCTCGCGCACGACGGCACGGCCGATGGCGACGCGCTGGCGCTGACCTCCGGAAAGCTCGGCCGGCCGGCGCTCCAGGTAAGGTTCCAGCGACAGCATGGCGGAAGCGGTCGCCACGCGCCGCTCGATCTCGGCCGCCGGCGTGCCGATCTGCTTCAGGCCGAGGCTCATGTTGCTCCTGACGGTCAGGTGCGGATAGAGCGCGTAGGTCTGGAACACCATGGCGATGCCGCGGTTGGCCGGCGGCGTCACGGTGACGTCGGCGCCGTCGATCAGCACGCGGCCGGCGGTGGTGTCCTCCAGCCCGGCGACGATCCTCAGCAGCGTGGACTTGCCGCAGCCGGACGGCCCGACGAAGACGACGAACTCGCCATCCTCGACCTTCAGGTTGATCCCCTTCAGCACGTCTACCTTGCCGAAGCTTTTTCTCACATTGTCTATGGTCAGCGAGCCCAACGCCTGATCCTCGTCGTTAGAGTCTGACCGGGGCGCCGGTCTTCACGCTCTCGTCCGCCGCGAGGCAGACGGCAAGCGACTTCACCGCGTCGTCCATGTGGCGCGTGAGATCGATGTCCTCGCGGATCGCCTTCAGCAGATAAGCCTGCTCACGGTCGCAAAGCTCCTGGTGATTGGGCTCGTCGGCCGTCGAGACGTCCTGGTCGGGCGTGGCGAATTTGCCGTCCGCGCCCATGGCGGCGCTATGGATGCGCAGCATGTTGGTCTTGCTGTGCGTGTCGACATCGTCGGAACGGACACCCTCCTTCATGACGATCGAGACGCAGCCCTTGGGCGAGATCACATCCTTCACGAAATAGGCCGTCTCCGACATCATCGGCCCCCAGCCCGCCTCGTACCAGCCGACGGAACCATCGTCGAACAGCACCTGCAGGTGGCCGTAATTGTACATGTCGGGCGCGATTTCGTCCGTGAGCCGCAGGCCCATGCCGCGCACCTCGACCGGCTTGGCGTCGGTGATCTGCAGCATCACGTCGAGATAGTGCACGCCGCAGTCGACGATCGGCGAGGTCGTCTGCATGAGCTGCTTGTGCGTCTCCCAGGTCTTTCCCGAGGACTGCTGGTTGAGGTTCATGCGGAAGACATAGGGTCCGCCGAACTTGCGCGCCTCGGCGATCAGCGTGATCCACGACGGATGATGACGCAGGATGTAGCCGATGACGAGCTTCTTGCCGCTGGCCTTTGCCGCCGCCACGACGCGCTCGGCGTCGGCCACCGTGGTCGCCAGCGGCTTTTCGATGAAGACGTGGCAGCCGGCTTCGAGCGCCGCCACCGCATAGTCGGCATG
>DATDJN010000372.1:0-5031 GCA_036520515.1 Rhizobiaceae bacterium | reverse complement strand
CGGCAGCTGTCCAGCGTATGCAGACCGCAGAGCTTCAGTCCGAGCTCGGCCCCCGCCGCTTCGATCGCCTCGAAGACATGCGCCGCCTGCTCGGTCGACACGTAGAGCTCCCAGCCGAGCTCGCCGACATAGGTGACGCGGTGGGCGCGGGCCAGGCCCATGGCGATCTCGATTTCCTGAAACGTACCGAATGGGTTCGTCTCGTTCGAGAAGTCGTTGGGGCTCACCTTCTGGATCAAGTCGCGGGACTTCGGTCCCATCAGGCAGAGGACGCTCTCAGCGGCTGTCATATCCGTGATCACCACGAACTCGTCGCGGAGATGTCTCCTCAGCCATGCGAGGTCGCGCTGCAGCGTCGCACCGGGCACGACCAGGAAGAAGGCCGTCTCGGAAAGCCTGGCCACCGTCAGGTCGCTCTCGATGCCGCCGCGCGCGTTCAGCATCTGCGTGTAGACGATGCGTCCAACCGGCACGTCGACATCGTTGGCGCACAGCCGTTGCAGGAAGGCCAGCGCGTCGCGGCCCTCGACCTTGATCTTGCCGAAGGAAGTCATGTCGAACAGGCCGACATCGTTGCGCACTGCCAGATGCTCCTCGCGCTGGTTGTCGAACCAGTTCTGCCGCCACCAGGAATACTGGTAGCCGTGCTCCTGGTCCGGCCTGGCGAACCAGTTGGCCCGCTCCCATCCCGCGACCTCGCCGAACACCGCGCCGCGTGCCTTCAGGTGCTCGTGCAGCGGCGAGCGCCGGACGCCGCGCGCCGACGCCATCTGCCGGTAGGGGAAGTGGTCGGCATAGAGCAGGCCGAGCGTCTCGGTGACGCGCGCCTTCAGGTAGCTGCGGTTTTTCTGGAACGGCTGCGTGCGGCGTATGTCGACCTCCCAGAGGTCGAAGGGCGCTTCGCCGTCGTTGATCCACTGCGCCAGCGCCATGCCGGCGCCGCCGGACGAGACGATGCCGATCGAATTGTAGCCGGTCGCCATCCAGTAGCCGGAAAGCTCCGGCGCCTCGCCGAGGTAGTAGCGGTCGTCGGGGGTGAAGCTCTCCGGCCCGTTGAAGAAGGTGTGGATGCCGGCGGTGCCCAGCATCGGCATGCGGTTGACGCCCATTTCGAGGATCGGCTCGAAATGGTCCATGTCTTCCGGCAACTGGTCGAAGCAGAAATCCTCGCGGATGCGCTCGCCGGCTGGAGGCCACGGCTTGGCCACCGGCTCGAAGGCGCCGAGCATCATCTTGCCGGCGTCCTCCTTGTAGTAGGCGCATTCGTCGGGAACGCGCAGAACCGGCAGCCGCGTCAATCCCGGGATCGGCTCGGTGACGAGGTAAAAATGCTCGCAGGCGTGCAGCGGGATGTTGACGCCCGACATCGCGCCGAGGTCGCGCGCCCACATGCCGGCGCAGTTGATCACGATGTCGCTCTCGATCGTGCCCTGTTCCTGCCCTTGAGCCCACGACACACCAGTGACTCGGCCATTCTTCTGATGAACCGCCGTCACCTTCACGCCCTCGGCGATGCTGGCGCCACGCTGCCTGGCGCCCTTGGCCAGCGCCATCGCGATGTTGGCGGGATCGCACTGGCCGTCGAGCGGCAGGTGAACCGCGCCGACCACCCCGTCGGTGTTGAGATGCGGATAGATCTGCTTGACTTCGGTCGGCGAGATTTCGCGTACATCGACGTCGAAGGCGCGGGCGACAGTCGCTTGCCTGTAGATCTCGTGCCTGCGCTCCTCGGTCAGCGCCACCGTGATCGATCCGACCTGCCGCATGCCGGTCGCGACACCCGTCTCGGATTCCAGCTTGACGTAGAGGTCCGCGGAATATTTCGCGAGCCGCGTCATGTTCTGCGAGCCGCGCAACTGGCCGATCAGTCCGGCCGCATGCCACGTCGTCCCGCAGGTAAGCTGCTTCCTCTCCAGCAGCACCACGTCGGTCCAGCCGAGCTTGGTCAGGTGATAGGCGACCGAGCAGCCTGAAACGCCGCCGCCGATGATGACTGCGCGGGCCTTGGAGGGGAGGGACGCCATGTTCAGGCTGCCTTGCTGCGGTAGGAGGAGGCGAAGCGGCGCAGGCGCGTCGCCGCTTCGAGAAGCACGTCGTCGGGCTGGCAGAGGCTGATGCGGATATGCCTTGCCGCTGCATCGCCGAAGCTCGATCCCGGCATGACGCCGACCTTCTCGGCGTCGAGGAAGGCCCAGGCGAATTTCTCGTCGTCCGGCTCGATCGCCGAGATGTCGAGCATGACATACATGCCGCCTTCCGAGCCCCGCACGGTGATGTCGTTCAGGCCCGTGACAGCATCGAGGAACACTTTGCGCCGGCCGTTATAGGTGTCGGCGATAGCCTTGACGCCGTAGCCGTTCTCCAGCGCCGCGGCGGCGGCCTGCTGCACGAAATCGGTGAGGCCGTAGGTGGTCACGAGGTTCAGGCTGACCAGCAACGAGATCATGCTTTCGGGCCCGGTCAGCCAGCCTATGCGCCAGCCGGTCATGCCGTGGCTCTTCGACAGCGAGTTGATGACCAGCGTGCGCTCGGCCATATCAGGAAGCGAGCGCGGCGACACATGGCGGCCCTCGGCAAGCGTCCAGTAGACCTCGTCGGAAAGCAGCCAGAGATCGTGCTCGACGCAGAGCTTCGCGATGGCTTCGAGGCTGGCGCGCGAATAGATCGCGCCGGTCGGGTTGTTCGGCGTATTCAGCAGGATCGCGCGCGTGTTCGGTTTCAGCGCCGCCCTGATCGCCTCGACGCGCGGCTGGAATCCGTCGGCCGCCTCTGCCTCGACGACAGTGAACTCGGCCTCCGCGGCGCGGAACGTGCCGGGATAGGTCGCATAATATGGCGCCACCACGATGGCGTGGTCGCCGCGGTCGAGCGTGCCCTGCACCGCGGCGTAGAGCGCGAGCTGTCCGCCCGGCGTGACGATCACCTGGTCCGCACTGGTTTCGACGCCGGTGCAGCGCGTCGAGGCTTTCGCCATCGCTTCGCGCAGGCGTGGAATTCCCGGCAGCTGCGTGTAGTGATGGTGGCCGGACCGCACGGATGCCACGCAGGCTTCCACGGTCTCGCCCGGCGTGTCGAAATCGTGGTCGCCGACCGACAGCATGATGATCGGTTCGCCGGCTTCCTTGCGGCTCATGGCGGCGAAATGCACTTCCCAGCCGTCCTTGCCGGATGGCAGGATGCCGTTGAGGCGTTTCGATGGTGTCGGCATGTTATGCCCTCAGCCTTTCGTTTTTCGGATCCCACAGCGGCTCGTCCTTCTGGACGGTCGCGCGATACCGCTCGCCGAATATCTCGACCTCGATCTCGGTGCCCGGCTCGGTGAGATCGGCGCGCAGCATGCCGAGGGCGATGGATTTGTCCACCCGGTGCCCAAAGCCTCCTGACGTCGTCTCCCCGACGATGCTGCCGTCGTGCCAGAGCGTCGACATGTAAGGCGCGTCGAACTCGCCGGCGTCGACCACCAGCGTCACGAAGCGCTTCTTCACGCCCTGCTGCTTCTCGTTCTGCAGCGCCGCCTTGCCCTTGAAGTCGGGCTTGTCCCATTTGACGAAGCGCTCGAGCCCGCCCTGCAGCACGGTGTAGTCGGTCGAGAGATCGCCCTTCCAGGCGCGGTATCCTTTCTCGAGCCTCAGCGAATCCAGCGCGAACATGCCGAACGGCCTCAGCCCGTGCTTCTGGCCCGCGGCCCATACCGCGTCGAAGATCGTCGCCGTGTCCCGGACGTTGCTGTGGATCTCCCAGCCGAGCTCGCCGGCGAAGGAAACGCGCACCAGCTGGCACCAGCTTCCGGCGATCTCGGTCGACTGATGCGACAGCCAGGGCAGCGACAGGTCGGCGTCGCAGAGTTCGGTCAGGATATCCCTCGACTTCGGCCCGGCAAGGATCTGGCAGGTGAGCTGCTCGGTCGCGTCTTCCAGAGTCAATTCCGTGGCTTGCGGCAGGTGCTTCCGGAGCCACTCGAAGTCGTGCAATTGAGCGACGGCTGCCGTGATCAGCACGAAGCGGTCCTCTTCGATCGCCATGATCGACATCTCGGTGACGATGCGGCCCTTGTCGTCTGCGAAGTAGCCGAGGCCGATCTTTCCGGGTTTCGGAACGATGCCGGTGATCATGGTCGAGAGCCATGACCGCGCGCCCGGCCCGTGCAGGCGGAAGCGCGAGAAGCCCGGGAGGTCGAGGATGCCAGAGGTATCGCGCACCGCCAGGCATTCCTCGCGGACACGCTTTTCCCAGGGCCCGTCGCGCCGGAAGGTCAGCGTACTTTCTTCCGATGTGTCGTCGCCCGGCTTGGCGTACCAGGTCGCGCGCTCCCAGCCATTATAGGCGTTGAACTCTGCCCCCAGCGCCGCGATGCGGTCGTGGATCGGCGAAAGTTTTCGCCCTCGCGCCGCCGGCCAGGCGTGGCGGGGGAAGTTGATCGCATATTCGTTGCCGTAGATCTCCATGCCCTTGGCGACCGCATAGTCCGGTTCGGCGGCGAAGGCGGTGAAGCGGCGCGGGTCGCAGGACCACATGTCCCACTCGGTCTGGCCTTCGGTCACCCATTCGGCGAGCACCTTGCCGGCGCCTCCGGCCTGCGCGATGCCGAAGGTGAAGACGCAGGCCTCGAAGGCGTTCGGCACGCCGGGCATCGGCCCGATCAGCGGGTTGCCGTCGGGCGCGTAGGGGATCGGCCCGTTGATCACCTTGGAGAGACCGGCCGTGCCGAGGATCGGCACGCGCGCGATGGCGTCGTTCAGATACCATTCCAGCCGATCGAGATCGTCGGGGAACAGCTGGAATGAAAAATCCTCCGGCATCGGGTCGTTGTGGGCGGCCCAATGCGCCCGGCATTCGCGCTCGTAGGGCCCGAGGTTCATGCCGCTCTTTTCCTGCCGCAGGTAGTAGGAGGTGTCGACGTCGCGCAGCAGCGGCAGCTTGCGGCCGACCTCCTTGGTCCAGGCGGCGAGTTCGGGGATTTCCTCGAACAATATGTACTGATGGCTCATCACCATCATCGGCACGGTACGGCCGAACAGCTTGCCCACTTCC
>DATDJN010000371.1:0-2720 GCA_036520515.1 Rhizobiaceae bacterium | reverse complement strand
CCATGGGCATTGAAGCCCAGCGCGCTGGCGTCCTCGCCGGAAAGCTGGATGAAGTCCTTGCCGCAGGTCATGCGCTGCTCAGACACGCGCTCGACCTTGCCGGTCGCGTCCTTGACGCCGACGATGTTCTTGAAGTCGTGCGCCAGCCTGCCCATCGTCTCCGGGGTCATGTCGACCACCGAGCGCGGCGGGATGTTGTAGATGATGACCGGCAGCGTCGTAGCCTTCGCCACCGCCGCGAAATGCGCATAAAGGCCGCGCTGCGTCGGCTTGTTGTAGTAGGGCGTGACCACCAGCACCGCATCGGCGCCCGCTTCCTCGGCAAACTTCACCAGCCCGACCGCTTCCTCGGTGTTGTTCGAGCCCGCGCCGGCGACGACAGGCGCCCTGCCCTTCGCCGCATCGATGCAGGTCTTCACGACCTGGCGGTGCTCGTCATGCGACAGCGTCGGCGATTCGCCCGTCGTGCCGACGGGAACCAGCCCGCTGGTGCCCTCGGCGATCTGCCAGTCGACGAACGCGCGAAAGGCTTTCTCGTCGAAACGCCCGTCCTTGTCGAACGGCGTCACGAGCGCGGTGAGAGAGCCTCTCAGCATGATGCGGTACTCCAGTTGTTTTTGCAGGTTTTTCTCAACTCCCGCGCGGCTTCTAGCCGAAAGTGGGGCTCGGCGCCATAGGCCAGGTTCACCGGAGATGCGGACACGGGACGGACGTTTCCGGCGTGATAACGGCTCGTTTACCAACGCTTCACGGGCGGCTGGCAGACTGTCTCTACCCGTTCGCATCCATTTCGTGTAAGGACAGGGCATGATCAGCAAGCTGCGCCTCAGGCGCGATAGCCGCTTCGCTCTCATCGCCGTCGCGCTGGCGCTGGCGCCGGCCGCCGCCACCGGGGCGGACGCCGACAAGGAGGCAAGCGCCAAAAAGGATGCGACGGTCGTATTCGCGATGCCGGATGCGGGTGCGATCGCGGCCTCGGGCGAGATCGCTCTTCTGAAGGCCGGGCTCGATGCCATCGAGGCGATGGATATCGGCAGGGCCAGGCGCATTCGCGATCGCCTGCCGGAGACGAGCGTCGACCGCAATATCCTCACCTGGGCGATCGCCTTCGACGGCGGCAGGGACGTGCCGAGCATCGACATCGCCCGCGCGGCCGTCACCCTGCCGGACTGGCCCGGCATGACGCGGCTGCGCCGAAACAGCGAACGCGCATTCTATCGCGAGAACCCGGATGCGAAGAAGGTCATCAGCGTCTTCGGCAAAAGCCGGCCGCAGACGCTCGACGGCGTCATCCTGCTTGCCCGCGCCTATGCATCGCTGGGACAGGTCAGGAATGCGCGCGCCGTTCTGGCGCCCTACTGGAGCACCGCGAAGCTCGAGGCGCCGGAAGAGCTGCGCGTCATCAAGGAATTCGGTGTCATCCTCCAGCCGGAGGACCACCGCGCCCGCATGGAAGGCATGCTCTACGCCGAGCGCGTCAATTCAGCGGACCGTGTCGCACCGCTAGCCGAGGCAGAGCCGCTCGCCAAGGCGTGGGCCGCTGTCATCCGCGGCGACAAGAAAGCGCCGGAGTTGCTCAAGGCCGTGCCCGCCGGCATGCGTTCAGCCGGCTACCACTTCGCGGAGGCCCGCTACCTGCGCCGGAAAGACAAATTCGCGGAGGCGGCCGCGGTCATGCTGAAGGCGCCGACGGACCGGGCGGCCCTTGTCGACCCCGACGCCTGGTGGCTTGAACGCCGCGTGCTGTCACGAGAACTGGTGGATCACGGCGACATGAAGCTCGCCTACCGGATCGCCGCCGCGCATGCGGCCGAGAGTCCCGTCCACGCGGCCGACGCCGAGTTCCACGCGGGCTGGTATGCGCTGCGCGGCCTCAAGGACGCCAAGGCCGGCGCAAGGCATTTCGCCCGCATCGCCGAGGTTTCGGAGGGGCCTATCTCGCAGGCGCGGGCCTATTACTGGCTCGGCCGTGCAGCCGAAGAGGGCGGGCCCGGCGACGCGATTTCCTTCTACGAAAAGGCTTCTGCCTACGGCACCACCTTCTATGGCCAGCTCGCGGCCGAGCGTATCGGCGGCAGGACGCTGAACGTCGCCTATCCCGAGCCGACGGCGGCCGACCGCGAGGCTTTCAGCCAGCGCGGCACGGTGAAGGCCATCCGCCGGCTGGAGCGCTGCGGGTACCAGAAACTCGCGGACATGCTTTACCGCGAACTTGCCGAGGACCTCACGAGCCGCGGCGAACTGGCGATGCTTGCCGAAATGGCGGCGAAGCGCGGCGACTACACGCTCGCGCTGAAGGTGGGCAAGATCGCAGCCGGGCGCGGCCGCGACATCGGCGCGCTGTCGCATCCGGTCGGCGCCATCCCCGACGACGCGGACATCTCCAGCTCGGGCAAGGCCCTCGCCTACGCCATCGCGCGTCAGGAGAGCGAGTTCAATGTGACCGCCGTGTCGCATGCCGGAGCGCGCGGCCTGCTGCAACTCCTGCCCGGCACAGCGAAATCGGTCGCGAAGAAGGCCGGAATGGCTTTCTCCGAGGAGCGGCTGACGACCGATGCGGGCTATAACGCCACCCTCGGGGCCGCCTTCCTCGGCGAGCAGCTCGGTCGCTTCGACGGCTCCTACGTGCTCACCTTCGTCGGCTACAATGCGGGCCCCGGCCGCGCGCGAGACTGGATCAAGCGCTACGGCGATCCGCGAGGCAAGGACATCGCGACGGT
>DATDJN010000370.1:0-9661 GCA_036520515.1 Rhizobiaceae bacterium | reverse complement strand
GCGCGGCAGCTACGAGCTGGAGGACACGTTCGCCGCCTTCGAGGAGCTGAAGCAGGCGGGCAAGATCCTGTCCTGGGGCGTCAGCAATTTCGACGCCGACGACCTCGACGAGGCGCTTGCCGTCGTCGGCGAGGGGAAGATCGCCTGCAACCAGGTGCTCTACCATGTGCAGGAGCGCGCCATCGAACATGCGGTCGTCCCCTGGTGCGAAGCCCACGAGGTCGCCGTCGTCGCCTACAGCCCGTTCGGGCAGGGCCAGTTCCCGAGCGCGTCTTCCCTGGGCGGACGCGTGCTGACCGAGATCGCCGACGCGCATGGCGCGACATCAAGGCAGGTGGCGCTTGCCTTCCTGACACGGCGTCCGCTGCTGTTCGCCATCCCGAAGGCGTCGAGCGCCGCCCATGCCGAGGACAATGCCGGCGCCGGCGACCTGACGTTGAGCGCCGCCGAGATCGCGCGGATCGACGAGGCGTTCCCGCTGGGACGCAGGAAAAGCCTGCCGATGATCTGACCCGGCCCGCCCGGAGTTCGTACGCTCGTAACCCGGCCAGCTTGCCTTACGAAGGGCCGCTTGCGATCCGTCGCCGACACCCGCTGCCTAAATTTCCGCCGGCATGGCCGGATAGAAGCGTTGCATGACAGGCGAACCGATAACCCTCGCGGACATCCAGCCTGACGACGTGGCAGCCTTCAAGAAGGAGCTGCAGGACGCCTTTGCGTTGGCCGTCGTCGACGAGTTTGGAAACCTTCCGGACGGGCCGATTCCGTCTGACGAGGATCTGGATCGAGCAGTCAAGGCGCCTGGCGCTGTCGTTCTACGCATTCTGTGCGACGGCCGGAATGTTGGCGGCGCCGTAGTGACCATCAACGCCGAAACCCGTCATAACTCGCTCGATCTATTTTTTCTGAAGGTCGGCGAGCAAGGCAGGGGGCTGGGCCTCAAGGCCTGGCACGCCATCGAGCAGCGATTTCCCGAGACAGTCACCTGGCAGACGCACACGCCGTACTTCGAGAAACGCAACATCCACTTCTACGTCAACAAGTGCGGCTTCAAGATCATCGAGTTCTTCAACAAGCACCACCCCGACCCGAACCAACCGGAGGGCGAGGACGATCTGCCCGGCGAAGGCGAGGCGTTTCAGTTCGAGAAGGTCATGAAGACCGTCTGATCCGGGGTGATGAAGCTGGAGTGACTGTTCTCCAACCTCAGCGGTCCTAGGCCTGCTGCGGGCTGGCCACGGGCGTCGGCGGCGTCATGCCGCTGCGTTTCTCCCAGGCGTGGGAGGCGGCCGCGACTATCGCCGCCACGATCATCGACCCGACGCCGACCAGCGGCAGGCTGCGGTAGGGCAGGCCGGCGCTGAGCATCATGGCGCCGAGCGAGGCCGCGATCGCGATGCCGACGTTGAAGCCTGACGGGATCAGCGACGAGGCGAGGTTCGGCGCGTCGGCCGTCCAGGCGAGGATGCGGGTCTGGATCGGCGTGCCGATGGCGAAGTTGATCCCGCCCCAGACCGTGAGCGCGGCGACCATCGGCAGCGGATAGGGGCTGGCGAGGTAGACCACGACGAGCACGACGGCCTGGATCGCGAGCAGGGCGATCAGCGAGGGCATCAGATGGCGGGCGGAGAGCTTGCCGCCGATGAAGACGCCGACGGTCGCGCCGAGCCCGTTCAGGAGCAGCACCCAGGGCACCATGGAGGCGTCGAGGCCGGTCACCTCCTGGAGCAGCGGCGCGATGTAGGTGTAGGGCACGAACTGGCAGAGCATCAGCATCAGCATGATGATGAGGCAGGTCCAGACCTGCTGGCGGCCGAGCACGCGCACCTCGTTTCTCAGGCCGGCCGGCGCGGCGGTCGCGCCCGTGCCGCGCGGCAGAAGTGCGGCCATCGCCAGGATGGCGAGGATGCCGAGGATGAACATCGCCCAGAAGGTGGCGCGCCAGCCGAAGGCGTTGCCGATCGCCGTGCCGAGCGGCACGCCGACGATGCCCGACACGGTGAGGCCGGCGAGGATCAGCGCCACCGCCATGCCGCGCTGCTCCGGGCGCACGAGGCCGATGCCGACCACCATGGCGACGCCGAAATAGGTGCCGTGCGCAACGGCGATGGCGATGCGCAGGAGAAGCATGGAGACGAAGTCGGGCGCCAGCGCACAGGCCGCCTGTCCGATCGTGAAGGCGACGGTCAGGCCGATCAGCAGCGTTTTCCGCGACAGTCTCGCGGTGGCGATGGTGAGCAGAGGGCCGCCGATGGCGATGCCGATCGCGTAGCCCGAGACGAGGTAGCCGGCGCTGGGGACCGAGACGCCAAGCCCTTCGGCCACCTGCGGCAGCACGCCGGCAATCACGAACTCGGTCGTGCCGAAGGCGAACGCGGCGAAGAACAGGGCAAGGAGCGGGAGCGGCATGGAGGGGCTGGTCTCTGCGGAAACGGCGAGAAATCACGAACCGGCCCGGCCCCGCAACCGAGAAATTGTGGACCAGGCTTTAGATTTTCTTCAGCGACGCATCGCTGGCGTCGACGCGCGCCAGCCTTGAGCCGTGCAACAGTCCCTGTTCCTCGAGCACCGGATAGGCCATCGCCGCCAGCAGCGAGTTGATCTGCTTCAGGTCGCGGATGGTGTCGAGATGGATGGTGCTGGTCTCGAGGCTCTTCACCGTGCGATCGCGGAGCCTGGCGAAGTGGCTCTTGCTGATCGCCTTCTCGACGTCGCGCAGCCTGTCCTTCTCCTCGACGAGCTGGCGCGCGGTCGCCGCGTCGCGCGACACGAGAACGTTGAAGGCGAGCCGCGCATTGGCGAGCACCGCGGCATGGAAGCTCGACAGCTCGCGCCATCCCTCCGGCGTGAACTCCAGCCCGCGCTCCATCTTCTTCCGGACATGCACCAGCATGTTGCGCACGATGATGTCGCCGACCTGCTCCAGCTTCACGGAGGCGCCGATCAGCTCCTGGCAGCGCAGCGCCTCGGCCTCGGTAAGCTGCCGGCTGGTCACCTTGGCGAGATAGAGCTTGATCGCCGCGTGCCTGCGGTCGACGCGGTCGTCGAGGGCGGCGAGCGCCTTGATCTTGTCGTCGTCGGCCGCCTCGTAGAGCTCCATGATGCGGACGAGCATGATCTCGACCGTCTCGCAGACGCGCACCACTTCGCGGGTCGCATTGGCGAGCGCCTGCGACGGCGTGTCCAGCGCCTCCTCGGAAAGCGCCGACATCTCGGCGTTGGCGAGCGCGTCGGCCGGCTCCGGCGGCGTGCCCTGTTTCACGATCCACTGCGACGCGCGGTAGACCAGCCCGGCGAGCGGCAGGCCGGCGAGCAGGATCAGGCAGTTGAACAGGATGTGCGCGTTGACCATCTGGTCGGGCACGTTGGCTCCCAGCAGCGCGACCGGCGGCTTGAAGGTCAGGAAGGCGGTGAGCATGACCAGCGAGCCGACGCCGCGCATCAGCAGGTTGCCGATCGGCACCACGCGCACGGCGGGATCGGCGGCGCGCGTCAGCAGCGGCGCGATGACCGAGCTGCCGAGATTGACGCCGAGCACCAGCACGATGCCGAGCTCCGGCGGGATGAAGCCGCGGCCGGCGAGCGTGACGAAGAGCAGCACCGCCGCGATGCTCGAATGGAAGAGCCAGGTGATCACGGCCGCCAGCAGGTAGGCGGTGACGGGATCGCCCGCGAAATAGTCGACGATGACCGGCATCAGCCGGCTTTCGCGCAGCGGCTCGGAGGCCGTGCCGATCATCTCCAGCGACAGGACGAGCAGGCCGACGCCGACCAGGATGCGGCCGAGTTGGCGCCAGTCCCGCCGCTCCGTCGCCATGAACATCACCGTGCCCGACGCAAGGCAGATCGGCACCAGGAGCGTGAGGTCGAAGGTGAGCAGCTTGACGACGAGCGCCGACCCGATCTCGGCGCCGCGCACCGCGAGCTGGCCTGCGATGCCGCTGACGATGCCGGCGCCGGCGAATGACCCGACGAGCAGGGTGACCGCGGTCGAGCTCTGGAAGGCGATGGCGAGCGCGGTGCCCGCGAGCACCGCCAGCACCGGGTTTCGCATCGTCGTGCGCAGCTTGTAGCGCAGCACGTCGCCATAGGCGCGCTCGACGCCGGTGCGCACCATGCGGGTGGCAAACAGCATCAGGGCGATGGCGCCGGCCAGGTTCAGGAGCACGACCGAGCCGCTCACGACGCGAACTCCCGTCCTGCCGCGGCGGAGGCGGAGGTGGTTGGGGCGGGAGCGCGGGAGCTGTTCATGGTGATGGGTATATTTTAGCCGGATAATATTTTTCGTCCATTGCGCGAGGCTGTTCGCGGGCGACGGACGATGTCGGAAACGGAACCCGGCGCTTGACGTTCCCGGCAGCGCCCCGGCGGCGCACATCCCAGGCCAGTCCAGGCGGGACCGGAGGCCGGATGAACCGGGCCTGGAATTGCCAATTGCAAATATTTGGAATCATTACCGAAATGTAAGGCAGGCGTTCAGTTTCAGTTCATGCGGCGGGCGATAGGTCTTGGTCCATCGACAACCAAGGAGTCCCCCCCAATGAAACGTCTCGTCCTCTCCGCCGTCGCGCTCTCCATGCTGGCCTTTCCGATCGCCCAGGCGCAGGCGGGTCCCCGGCACGAGCCGCCGCGCTACGAGCAGCAGCACCGGCACTGGGACAAGAAGCCGGGCTACGACAAGAACGTCGTGACCAAGAAGAATATGGCGAGGAAGCACCGCTGGGAGCGTGGTCACAGGGTTCCTGCCTGGCAGCGCAAGCACGTCGTGCGCGACTACCACCGCCACGGGCTGCGCCGTCCCGCACACGGACAGCACTGGGTCAGGATCGACAACGACTTCCTGCTGGTGTCCATCGCCTCGGGCATCATCGGCGGCATCATCGCCGGCCAGCGCTAAGCCTCAATCTTCCCTGCCTCGAACTGGCGGCCTTCCGGGGCCGCCTTTTTTGCTGGAAACAGCCGGCTGCGCTGGGTCGTTGGCGACAATTCCGGCCCGCCGGTTAATCCTATCGATATGTTTTGATGGTTCGCTGCCGAACGTCATCAAGGCGGGAGGGCGTTCCGGAAGAGAACGATACCCGCCGGTTTCGATCGAAGGGTAACGATGCGCATTGCAGGAACTTGCCTCTCCTTGGTTCTGGTGGCGGCGGCTGCCTCCGGCTGCATGAGCACGCCGACCGACTATGCGGCCACGCTCTCGCCGCAGGACCCGAAATGGTCCTCCCGCGAGTGCCGGGAAGTCCGCGCCGACGCCGCGAACTACAAGGAGCGGAAGGTCAGTTGGGCGGCCGGGGCGCTCCTGGGGCCCTACGGGCTTGCCCTCGCGGCAGCCGGCAAGGAACACCAGGCCAAGCAGCGCGTCATCCTGGCGCGGGAGATGCATTTGCGTTGCTCGAGCAGCCCATTGCCGAAAAAGCTGCAGCAGGCCTCCTAGTTGTCGCGGAGGCGCTGGCGCAGTCCGCGACCTCACGCCTCGGCCGACAGGTCTGTGGATCGCGGGCATGAGGCGGGGCGGGCGACGAAATGATGTCGCCCCAAAGGGGCTCCGTGCTTATATGCACGGTCAAAAGAGTTTCCTTCCGCCCATGCGCTTCAACAACGGCTTTCTCGACGAGATACGCGACCGCGTGCCGATTTCATCGGTCATCGGCCAGCGCGTCGCGTGGGACAGGAAGAAGACCAACGCCTCGCGTGGCGACTGGTGGGCATGCTGCCCCTTCCACGGCGAGAAGAGCCCGAGCTTCCACTGCGAGGACAAGAAGGGCCGCTACCACTGCTTCGGCTGCGGGGTGTCGGGCGACCATTTCCGCTTCCTGACCGAGATGGAAGGGATCAGCTTTCCCGAAGCGGTCGAGCGCATCGCCGGGCTTGCCGGCGTGCCCATGCCGGCGCGCGACGAGCGGTCGGAAGTGCGCGAAAAGCAGCGCACCAGCCTGATCGACGTGATGGAGCTGGCGACCGGCTTCTTCCAGGACCAGCTGCAGTCCGCCGCCGGCGCCCGCGCGCGGGCCTATCTGCGCGACCGCGGCCTGACCGCGGCGACGCAGCAATCCTTCCGGCTGGGCTACGCTCCGGAAAGCCGCAACGCGTTGAAGGAATTCCTGGCGTCGAAGGGCGTCGCAAAGGCCGAGATAGAGGCTTGCGGGCTGGTGCGCCATGGCGACGACATCCCGGTCTCCTACGACTATTTCCGCGACCGCATCATGTTCCCGATCCCGGATTCGCGGGGCAGGATCATCGCCTTCGGCGGCCGTGCGCTGTCGCCCGACGCGCTGGCGAAATACATGAATTCGCCGGAGACCGAGCTCTTCCACAAGGGCAACGTGCTCTACAATTTCGCCCGCGCCCGCAAGGCGTTGGCGAGGGGCGGCACCGTGATCGCCGTCGAAGGCTACATGGACGTCATCGCGCTGGCCCAGGCGGGTTTCGAGAACGCCGTCGCGCCGCTCGGCACCGCGCTCACCGAGAACCAGCTCGAGCTCCTGTGGCGCATGTCGCCCGAACCGCTGCTCTGCTTCGATGGCGATGCCGCGGGCCTCAAGGCCGCCTGGCGCGCGGCCGACCTGGCGCTGCCGGCAATCCAGCCGGACCGCACCGCGCGCTTCGCGCTGCTGCCCGAAGGCAAGGACCCCGACGATCTGGTGCGCACGGAAGGCGCCGATGCCTTCCGCCAGGTGCTGGCCGATGCGCGCCCGCTCTCGGACCTCATCTGGCTGCGCGAGACGTCGGGCGGCGTCTTCGACACGCCGGAGCGCAAGGCGGAGCTCGAAAAGACGCTGCGCGAGATCACCGGGCGCATCAAGGACGAGAACCTGCGCTTCCATTATGCGCAGGAGATGCGCGAGCGGGTGCAGACCTTCTTCGGGCGCGCCAAGCAGAAGCCGCCGCGCGCAGGCGAATGGGAGCGGCGCGGGCCGAGCGCCCAAAGCGCGCCGGGGCTGGGCGGCCAGTTCGCCAAGCCGGGTGCGGCGGCCAGCCGCTTCGCCGTTTCCGAAAGCCTCGCGCGCTCGGCGCTGGTCAAGCGCGCCGGCGGCATCATGCCGCTGCGCGAGGCCGCGATCGTCGTGGCCCTGGTCAACCATCCTTCGCTGATCGACGAGAATTTCGAGCATGCGGAATTCCTCGAGCTGTCGCATCCGGAGCTTCGCCGGCTGCATGCGACCATCCTCGATGCGCTGGCGCACGATGCGGCAAACGACCGCAGCGAGGTGCTGGCGTATATCGACGCGGCGGGCCAGCGCGAAGGCTGGGAGCGCGCGGTTGCCTTGATCCGCAAGGCGCGGCTCTGGCCGGTGCTGGAGGATGCCGCGGTGGACGACGCCAGGGAAGCGTTCGCCCAGGCGCTCCACTTGCACCGCAGCGCCGGAACTCTACATAAGGAGCTGAAAGCGGCCGAAATGGCGCTGGCCAACGAGCCGACCGATGAAAACTACCGTCATCTGGTCGAAATTCAGGCGCAGTTCCGCGACGTACAGGCCACTGAAGCACTGATCGAGGGGTTCGGCATACAGTCCGGCCGCGCCGGGCGGAGCTTCTAGCATTTGATTCGCTTTTTTAACGCGAATCATGTCAGAGGCGGCTTGACCTTTGGCGCGAATGCCTGAATCAGATCGATTCGGAACGTTAACCTGCGAAAGGCCCAGCGAGTAGAAGGGCGACAGTCGACAGGATTATAGCTGATTCACTGTGGACGGCGGGGGTGCCCGCCCCATTTTGACAGTGTTGATCGCAATTTGGGAATACGCACGCAGACTGGCCCGGAAGCACGGGTTGGCGCGTGCGTCCGGTTATCGGTTCGGGCCAGCTGGGAGGCATGGACCGCTTGGAGATGCTAAAGAATGGCGACTAAGACCAAGGAAAAGGACGAGGCAGAAACCGAACGCGAAGGCACCACCGATGGTCCCTTGCTCGACCTTTCCGATGATGCCGTCAAGAAGATGATCAAGGCCGCGAAGAAGCGCGGCTATGTCACCATGGACGAACTGAACGCGGTGCTGCCGTCGGAGGAGAGCGACCCCGACCGCATCGAGGACGTCATGGCGATGCTCTCCGAAATGGGCATCAACGTCGTCGAGGACGACGAGAACGCCGACGAGCCTGAAGGCGAGGCCGCCGACGCCGAGGAGGACGCCAACGAGCTTGCCGAACAGACCGGCACCGCCGTCGCCGCCGCTCCTGTCAAGAAAGAGCCGACCGACCGCACCGACGACCCGGTGCGCATGTATCTTCGCGAGATGGGCTCGGTGGAACTGCTGTCGCGCGAGGGCGAGATCGCCATCGCCAAGCGCATCGAGGCCGGCCGCGAGACGATGATCGCGGGTCTCTGCGAGAGCCCGCTGACCTTCCAGGCCATCATCATCTGGCGCGACGAACTCAACGAATCCAAGATCCTGCTGCGCGAGATCATCGATCTCGAGGCCACCTATGCCGGCCCCGAAGCCAAGCAGGCGCCGGTCGTTGCGCGTCCCGACGAAGAGACGAAGCCCGCGCCCGACGAGAAGGGCCGCGGCCGCCCGGCATCGCGCGAAGACGACGACGTCACCAATGTGGGTGTCGACACGCGCGGGATAGGCGACGACGACGAGGAAGAAGACGACGAGGCCAGCCTGTCGCTGGCCGCGATGGAGGCCGAGCTGCGTCCGCAGGTCATGGAGACCTTCGACGTCATCGCCGACACCTACAAGAAGCTCCGCAAGCTGCAGGACCAGCAGGTCGAGAACCGCCTGGCGGCCACCGGCACGCTGTCGCCCAGCCAGTTGCGTCGCCACAAGGAGCTGAAGGACCAGCTCATCAAGGCGGTGAAGTCGCTGTCGCTCAACCAGGCCCGCATCGAGAACCTGGTCGAGCAGCTCTACGACATCAACAAGCGTCTGGTTCAGAACGAAGGCAAACTCTTGCGCCTGGCCGAGAGCTACGGCGTCAAGCGCGACGCCTTCCTCGAGCACTACCAGGGTTCCGAGCTCGATCCGAACTGGATCAAGTCGATCTCCAACCTTTCGGCCAAGGGCTGGAAGGAGTTCACCAAGAACGAGAAGGAGACGATCAGGACGATCCGCGCCGAGATCCAGGATCTCGCAACGGAGACTGCGATCTCGATCCAGGAATTCCGCAAGATCGTCAACCAGGTCCAGAAGGGCGAGCGCGAAGCGGCCATCGCCAAGAAGGAAATGGTCGAGGCGAACCTGCGCCTCGTCATCTCGATCGCCAAGAAGTACACGAACCGCGGCCTGCAGTTCCTTGATTTGATTCAGGAAGGCAACATCGGCCTGATGAAGGCGGTCGACAAGTTCGAGTATCGCCGCGGCTACAAGTTCTCGACCTACGCGACCTGGTGGATCAGGCAGGCGATCACCCGCTCGATCGCCGACCAGGCCCGCACCATCCGCATCCCGGTGCACATGATCGAGACGATCAACAAGATCGTCCGCACGTCGCGCCAGATGCTGCACGAGATCGGCCGCGAGCCGACCCCGGAGGAACTGGCCGAAAAGCTCGCCATGCCGCTGGAGAAGGTGCGCAAGGTCCTCAAGATCGCCAAGGAGCCGATCTCGCTCGAAACGCCTGTCGGCGACGAGGAGGATTCGCACCTCGGCGACTTCATCGAGGACAAGATGGCGATCCTGCCGATCGACGCGGCGATCCAGGCGAACCTGCGCGAGAC
>DATDJN010000369.1:0-3475 GCA_036520515.1 Rhizobiaceae bacterium | reverse complement strand
CGCCGCGCCACGCTGATGCAGAAGGTGCCCTATTACACCACGCTGTCGGGCATGGCCGCCGTCGCCGAGGCCATCGCCGCGCTGAAGGCCGGCAGCCTCGAGGTGAGGCCGCTGCAGGAATATTTCTGAGCGGGCGCTGCCGCCTCCCGCATCGGGCGCGCGGCGGCGCCGTCAGGCCCGTCCGCCCGGCGCGTTCCTGCGGCAGCCCCGGGGGTCAGCGAGCAGGGAGCGCTCGAACGGAAGCGCTTCCCCTGCCCTGTCGCTTGCTTGAGCATCGGATCCCGGTCGAAAACCGCAACGCGGTTTTCGGCCCGATGCGCTAGCCGTTTTCCTGCTCGTCGGTCTGCGCAGGCGTCTCGCCCTCGCGCTTGTCCGAGGTTGGCGACCGCTCTTCCTTGGCGGCTGCCCTGGCCGCGAGCTTCTCGGCCTTCTTGGCGGCTTTGGCGCGATCGCGATCCTTGCGCTCCATGCTGTAGTTTGGTGTCCTGGCCATCGTGATCCTTTCCTGGTTCGAGAACTGCCTAACCCGTTAATGTGGTGCAAGGCAACGAATGCTGCCCTGAAACAGTGCTGCGCAGGTGCGAAACCTCGCCGCGGACGACCGGCGCAAGCGGCCTGGCTCACCGCCAAAGGAAATCCGGCGCGAGCCCCATGCGCACGCAAGCCTGCGCCGGCGGCGAGCCTTTCAGCGGCAGGCGGTCGGCCGCCTTCGCCATCAGCGACACCGCCGTGCCCTGGCCGGCCCGCAGGCCCTGCCTTTCCAGCCCGAGTTGCCTGCGCAGGCCCGGCGGCACGAGGTCGACCGCCGCGCGCACCAGCATGCGCTGCACCGGACGCGCGAAGCGCGGCCCGATGACGCCGGCCCCGACGGGCACCGTGCGCATGATGTCGAGGAACTCCAGCAAGATGTCGGAGCGCTCCAGCCCCGGCTCAGTCTGCGCGAGCAGCAGCTCCCAGTCCTCCAGCGAGCCGGGCGCGCCGAGCGCGCCGTAGAGCTTCGCCGCCTCGGCCCCTTCGGCAAACGCCCGGCTGCGCTCCTCGCGCGACAGCGGCGCGGCATAGCGGCTGTAGGCCTCGACGAAGCCGAAGGAGGCGGTCGCCTGCACCCAGTCGAGCAGCCGCTGGTCGTTGGCGTGGTAGGCCGTGCCGTCGGGCGTCTCGCCGGCGACGCGCTCGTGCATGCGCACGACGCGGCCGATCATGCGCTCGGCCGCGCTTTTCGGCCCGTAGACCGTCATCATGGCCGCCGCGCCCGTGCGCCGCAGCCGCATGACGGCGTCCTTGCGGAAGGTCGAGTGGTCCCACACGCCGTGGCGCACGGAAGGTTCGGCAAGCTCCAGGATGACCGCCGCCACGCCGCCGACGAACAGCGTCACCGGGTTCTTGAAGATGCGCCAGGAGATCGAGCCCGCCGGCACCAGCGCCGCCTCGCCGGCCGGCTTGGAGAAATCGAACTCCATGCCTGATGGCGGCGCCATCAGTTCGGCGGCGGGAGCGGCAAGACGGTCGGCGATGGAAGCGGTCGGCATGAACCCTCGCGGCATGGTTGCGGAGAGGTCTCATGTAGGGAGGCGGCGCCAGGCGGCAAGCGCGCCCCTTGAGGGGAGGTCGGCGCGCGCAGCGCCGGGTGGGGGTGCCCCGGCGGTGCGCGGCGCTATTGTTCCGCACGCGAGGGAGACCGCAGCCCCCACGTCCCGACCGCGCCGGCGCTCGCCCCTCTCTTGCAAATTCCAGGGACTTGGCTTCGCCAGGCCCGGCAATTCGCCTTCACCCCACGAGGGGGGAGACAGGCCGCTGCGCCACGTGTCCGTGCGGCTTCACTTGTAGGCCGGCCATCGCACCGCGCGATAGGGCGGCCCGAAGCGGCCCGTGTCGGTGCAGATGTTCACGTCGCACGCGCCGCCGGGCACGTTGACCCAGACCTGTTCGACGCACCGCCGCATCAGCGCCTCGGTCCTGCGTCCGACGAGGTTGTGGTAGCACCAGGCCTCGACCTGTTGGGCATGCTCCTCGCCGGCATACATCAGCGCCCCGGAATTGACCTGGCAGCCGGACGCCACGGCGCCGAGCGCCATCAAGGCGCCGGCCGCGAGCAAGGGGGCGCGGCGTGCGGTGGGCGTGCTTTCCATGGCGAACCTCCCTCCGATCCCAGCAGGCGAACGCCGCTCCGGCAGGGCGCGCCGGGCGGCGGCATCGAGGGTGCCAGCCTGCGCCCGGATCGGCGCCTTGGCAAGGCGGATGTCGCGGCCCTGCCCACGGGCCTCGCCCGCGAGGCCTCGCCCACGAGGTCCAGCCACGAGGTCCAGCCACTGGGCGCCCGCCACCGGTCGCGCGGTGGGGGCTTGCCCGTCGCCTACTTCTCGACCTCGCCGCCGCTTTCGGCCCAGTCCTTGAAGCCGCCGAGATTATAGACCTCGCCATAGCCGAAATCCTTGAGCAGCTTGCCGCCGAGTGCGGCGCGCCCGCCCGAGGCGCAATAGAGGATCACCGGCCGATCTTTGGAAAACGCCTTGTCGTGATAGGGGGACTCAGGGTCGGCGCGGAAATCGAGCATGCCGCGCGAGACGTTCACCGCGCCCTTCGCCTTGCCGCTCGCCGCCACCTCCGTCCCGTCGCGCACGTCGACCAGCAGCGCGTTCTTCTCCGCGATCAGCCGCTTGGCCTCCTCCGCCGAAATCTTCGGCACCGCCGCATTCGCCGCCGCCAGCATGTCCTTGACGTTCATGGATGCCTCCTGGGGTTGAGAGGGGGGAGGATAGGAGGCTGGAGGGGTGGAGGGCAACTGGGCACTAGCTCAAGCGGAAGCTTCAACCCGTACAACAGATTCTGCTAAGCTCGCGTTACGTTAGGCGACCAAATCGGCGGGTTGCAGACGTGCATGCACTCTGAGCCAGCGTCTACAGAAAGCAGCCGCCAGTCCAGTTAAAGGCAATACTACCCGGAGGATAAGGAGCCTGTCGCTAGTCCGAAAACCCCTAATTCGCCTCAGTCGCAGATCAACGTCTTGTTAAAGGAAGAAGATTCTTCCCCGGACGATTGCTCTTTCGACATTTCGTCGGCTACATCATCACGGTATAGCCAGTTTCGATAATAGGAGGCGCTTTCGACGACAAGGGCATTCACGTACGTCTTGATATTTTCGCGCGTTTTGATTTCGTGCAGATTTTTAGACATAGCGAATCTCCCTCCAAGGAAAATGATGTTAGCAGGAGGTTAAGGGGGTGTTAACATGCAAAACGCAATCGCCCGGATTGAGTTCCCAGAGCTCTTTTTCGGCATCGTATCGCCGGTGGGCGCCGAAACTGCGCCGGCCATTCAAGCGCTCACAGACTATTTCACACGAGAAAAATATCGGGTCGTTCACATAAAGGTCACCGACTATTTTGGGACCATCGCAAAGACGATCAAGCCAGAGAAGCCTCTGGACAAATTTCCCACTGACCGCCGGATAGAGAGTTATATTCAATACGGCAAC
>DATDJN010000368.1:0-2632 GCA_036520515.1 Rhizobiaceae bacterium | reverse complement strand
GCGGCGCCGCCGAGCAGCACCCAGAGCAGCGGCAGGATGGAATACTGCACCGAGGCGAGCGTCGAGCCGACATAGCCGAACAGGATGACGTAGGCGGCGCCCGCGGCCGCGCAGATCGCGCCGGAGGCGACCATCGCGACGAGCTTGCTGGCAAAAGTGTCGTAGCCCAGCATCGTCGTCCGCTCCTCGTTCTCGCGGATGGCGACCAGCACGCGGCCGAAGGACGAGCGCACGACGGCAAGCGTGACGAGGAGCACGATCGCGAAGAGCAGGAGCGCCGCCATGTAGCGCACCGTCGGGTTGGTGAGGTCCATGGTCGTGGAGCCGAGCGTGATCGCCCGGTCGTGCTGCTGGATGACAAGGCCCTCGTCGCCGCGCGTCCACGCACCGAAATAGTAGACGAGCAGATAGGCGACCTGCGCGAACATCATGGTGACGATCATGAAGGCGACGCCTTTGGTGCGCAGCGCCAGCACACCGATGACCAGCGCAAGCAGCGCGCCCGCAAAGATCCCGGCGAGGAAGGCCGCCGGTACGCCCCAGTGGAGGTGGTACATGGTGAGCCCGGCGCCGTAGAGGCCGGCGGCGAAGAACATCGCGTGGCCGAGGCTCAACAGCCCCGCATAGCCGAACAGCAGATTGTAGCCCATGGCGAAGACGGCAAGCACCAGGACGCGCGCCATCACGCCGTGGTGATATTCCGGCAGCACGAAGTTGAGGCCGAACAGCGCGGCGATGACCGCGACATGCAGCAGGAACGCCTTGCCCCGGTTTTCGCTCATCGCGCGGCTGTCCCGAACAGGCCCTGCGGGCGGAAGACAAGCACCATGGCGACGGCCAGCGTGGCGATGATCTTCGCCAGCGTCGGCGAGAAGAACACGGAGACGATGCCGTCCGACACGCCGATCAGAAGCGCGGCCAGGACCGTGCCGCGCAGGCTGCCCAGGCCGCCGATGATGACGACGGCGAAGGACAGGAGAAGCGGGTCGCGGCCCATCAGGTAGTGCGCCTGGCTGATCGGCACGATCAGCACCGCGGCGACTGCCGCAAGCATGGCGCCGGCTGCGAAGACGCCGGCATAGACGCGGCCGACTGGAATGCCGAACGCCTGCGCCGTCTCGCTGTCATATTGGGTGGCCCGCATCACCATGCCGATCCTGGTGCGCGACAGCACGAACCAGGTCGCCAGGAGCAGGAGGATCGACGCGGCGATGACGAAAAGCTTGTAGCCGGAATAGCCGAACCAGGGCAGCAGGATGCGATAGCTGAACGGCGCCTCGACCGGCCGTGCCTCCGGCCCGTAAAGGCTGAGCGCCGCCTGCTGGATGATGTAGAGCAGGCCGATCGTGGCGACGATCGTCGCCTCCGGGTTGTAGTTCAGCCGCTTCAGCACCAGCCGGTCGGCGATGAGCGCGATGGCGCCCACGATGATCGGCGAGACGATGAGCGCCGCGACGAAGCCGACCGCCGGATGGCCGCCGAAGGCCGAGGCGATGGCCCATGCGAGCACCGCGCCCAGCATGAAGAACTCGCCATGCGCGACGTTGACGACCCGCATCACGCCGAAGACCAGCGACAGCCCCAGCGCCATCAACGCCAGCACCGCCGAGGTGACCAGCCCTTCCAGTGTCGCCAGGAGGAGATGCGGTCCGAACGCCATTCAGTCCTCGACAGGCGGCCACTGGCGGGCGGTGTGAAGGACCCGAAGGATGGCTACGGTGTCTTCGGTTACTTGGTAGACGATCCTGTAACTGGGATGTGGAATCGCTTCGCGCGTTCCAGCGACGGCGCCCATCCGGCCGATGAATGGCTGCGACTTGAGATAGGCCGCCAAGGTCTCGATGCGATTGCGGATTTTCCTGGCTGCGGCGGGATTGTCACGCCAGATATGGGTCGCAATTTCTCCCAGGTCGCGCTTGGCACGGTTAGTCCATACCAATCTCACGCCGCGTCAGCCCCACGACTCTTCCGCTCCAGTTCGGCAAACAGCTTGTCCATTTCTGCCACGACCTCTTCATGGCTGTGTACGCGGCCGGCCGCTATGTCTGCGCGGGCCTCATCGACCTTGCGCTGAAGCCAGGCCACGTATTCCCGATCCTGATGGACGAAGTCCCGCATGAACTCGCGTACGATCTGAGATGCAGGGCGGTCTGCATGCTTGGCCGCCGCCATGAACGCATCCCTGAGCTCCGACTCTAGCTTCATCGTGAAGACTGCTTCCTTGACCATGGCAAAGCTCCTTCAGAGGTACTGAAAACGTATATACGTTTTCAGTACCTGCTTCAAGTCGAAGCCTTACAGCGGCTGCGTGGTGTAGTCGCCTTCGGGCTCATAGAGCCCGTCCTCGATCTTGGTCTTGTGCACGACCTTCAGCTTGCCGTCCTCGACCTTCGAGATGTTCTGGACGCCGAACACCTGGTGGATCTTGCCATTGAAGGTTTTCGGTCCCTGCGGGTGCTCCGGGCCTTCGGCGAACTCGGTCAGCGCCTCGGTCGCCTCGACCAGCCTGGCGCGGTCCTCCGGCCCCTTGTAGCCGGCGTCCTCCATCGCCTTCTTGATGACGTAGAGCGTCTCCCAGCAGCCGAACATGTGCGCCGCCGTCGAGACGTCCTTGGGGTCGTCCACCGATGCG
>DATDJN010000367.1:0-6279 GCA_036520515.1 Rhizobiaceae bacterium | reverse complement strand
GGCAAGAAGGGCGACGCCAACAAGGCGGTCATCGACGCGCTGATCGAGCGCAACGCGCTGTTCGCGCGCGGGCGGCTGAAGCACCAGTACCCGCATTCGTGGCGCTCCAAGAAGCCGATCATCTTCCGCAACACGCCGCAGTGGTTCGTCCACATGGACCTCGACCTGAAGGACGGATCGACGTTGCGCAGCCGCGCGCTCAACGCGATCGACGAGACGCGTTTCGTGCCGGCGGCCGGCCAGACGCGCCTGCGCTCGATGATCGAGGAGCGGCCGGACTGGGTGCTGTCGCGCCAGCGCGCCTGGGGCGTGCCGATCTGCGTCTTCGTCGACGAGGACGGCAACGTGCTGAAGGACGAGGCGGTCAACGCCCGCATCACGGAAGCCTTCGAGGCGGAGGGCGCGGATGCCTGGTTCGCCGAAGGGGCGAAGGAGCGTTTCCTCGGCAACCATGATCCGGCCAAGTGGTCGATGGTCAAGGACATCCTCGACGTCTGGTTCGATTCGGGCTCGACGCACGCCTTCACGCTGGAGGACCGGCCTGACCTGAAATGGCCGGCGGACGTCTATCTCGAGGGTTCGGACCAGCATCGCGGCTGGTTCCATTCCTCGCTGCTCGAAAGCTGCGGCACGCGGGGACGCGCGCCCTACAACGCGGTCATCACCCATGGCTTCACCATGGACGAGGAAGGCCGCAAGATGTCGAAATCGCTCGGCAACACGGTGGTGCCGCAGGACGTCATCAAGCAGTCGGGCGCCGACATACTGCGCCTCTGGGTCGTCACGACCGACTATTGGGAAGACCAGCGGCTCGGCAAGACGATCCTGCAGACCAATATCGACGCCTATCGCAAGCTCAGGAACACCATCCGCTGGATGCTGGGCACGCTGGCGCATGACGACGGATCGACCGTGCCGCTGGAAGAGATGCCGGAGCTGGAGCGGCTGATGCTGCACCGGCTGGCGGAGCTGGATGGCGTGGTGCGCGCCGGCTACGACGCCTTCGACTTCAAGCGGGTGACGCGCGCCCTGCTGGACTTCATGAATGTCGAGCTGTCGGCCTTCTATTTCGACATCCGCAAGGACGCGCTCTACTGCGAGGGCCCGTCGAGCCTGAAGCGCAAGGCCTCGGTGCAGGTGGTCCGGCATCTGTTCGAGTGCCTGGTGACCTGGCTGGCGCCGATGCTGCCGTTCACGACGGAAGAGGCATGGCTCGACCGCTATCCCGGGAAGGAGACGGTGCATCTCGAGCAGTTCCCCGCGGTGCCGGCGGAGTGGAAGAATCCATCGCTCGAGGAGAAGTGGGAGAAGGTGAGGAACGTTCGTCGCGTCGTCACCGGCGCCCTGGAGATCGCGCGTGCGAAGAAGACGATCGGCTCGTCGCTGGAAGCGGTGCCGGTGGTCTATCTGACCGATGCGACGCTGCGGGAGGCGATCGCGGGCATCGACATGGCCGAGATCGCCATCACCAGCGGGCTGGAAACCGTCGCGGAGCAACCCCCGGCGGACGCATTCGCCCTGCCCGAAATCGCCGGCGTCGGGGTGGTCGTGGAGAAGGCGCAGGACCGGGGATTGCGGAAGTGCGCGCGCTCCTGGCGCTATACGGCCGACGTAGGCAGCGACAAGGAGTTCCCGGACGTCTCGGCCCGGGACGCCTTGGTTCTGCACGAATTGCAGGCGCTCGGGCGGCTTTGAAAAGGGCGCGGAATCGACGGTGAAGCCGCCGGTCGTTGCCCTTGACGGATGCTTAAGGTAAATACTGCAAAATCCGGCTGACAAATTGTCGCCGGATTTCCGTCGGATATGCGTCGCATGACCGGTGCGGCCGGTGGAGAGGCGGTTTTCAGAGTGGGACTGGTGCTTATGAATGGACGAATTGGCGCGCGCACGATCCTTGTCGCGCCGCTTGTCGTGTCCGGCCTGCTGGTGTCGGGCTGCATGAGCTCGCCGACCTACGGCACCGGCACGACGCAGACCAAGCAACTGACGACCGACGTGAGCAGCATGCTGTCGCTGAAGCCGAAGCGGGCCTTCGCGTCGAATTACACGCCGCGGCCGGAGTTGGTGAAGCCGGGGGCGCCGACAACCGATCTGCCGCCGCCGCAGGAAAGCATCGTCACCGCATCGGCCGGAGAGTGGCCCGAATCGCCCGAGCAGCGGCGTGCGCGCATCCGCGCCGAAGCGACCGAAAACCGCGACAAGCAGGGCTGGGAACCTGAGGTGGTGAACGACATCGCCATCGGCGCTCCTCCCTCGCCGAAGCGGCTTGGCGGTTCCGCGCGCGGGCAGGATTCGGGGATCGCCAAGGCGGGCGAGGCCGAGGACCTGTCCAAGAAGGGCGCTGCGTTCCGGGAGAAGTTGGACGAATCCAAGCAGGGAAGCCCGACCGTGCGGCGCACCCTGACCGAACCGCCGCTCGAATATCGCCAGCCGGCAGCGACGGCTGCGGCCGACGAACTGGGCGAGGACGAATACAAGAAGCAGCGCCGGCTGAAGGCCGAGGCGCGCAAGGCCAACGGCGACAGCAGCTGGCGCGATCTCGTTCCCTGGCTCTAGGGTTCGGACTTTTTCGGCGGCCGTCCGGTTGAAGCGGTTCAGGCCGGCCGTCTCTCCCGGAAGAAGCGTTTCAGCATTTCCGATGACCTGACTTCGCCGAAGCCGGAATAGACCTCCGGCGCGTGATGGCATGTCGGCGATGCGAAGAAGCGAACGCCGCTGACCACCGCGCCGCCCTTCTCGTCCGCCGCGCCGAAATAGAGCCGGCGGATGCGCGCGAAGGAGATGGCGCCGGCGCACATGGCGCATGGCTCCAGCGTGACGTAGAGGTCCGCTTCGCCGAGTCGCTCGGATGCGAGCTTCGTCGAGGCTTCGCGGATCGCCAGCATCTCGGCATGTGCGGTCGGATCGGAAAGCTCGCGGGTGCGGTTTCCGGCACGGGCGACGATCTCGCCGCTGCTGACGATGACGGCGCCGATCGGCACCTCGCCGCGCGCGGCGGCGGCCTCGGCCTCGGCAAGTGCGGCGCCCATGAAGTCGATGCGGCCGGAATTCACGCTATTTCCTCGCAAGCCCGAAACGATCCTGATATCTAGCCGCGCAAAGAGGCAAAGGCCACATGAACGACGACCGAAAGAATTCTCCACGCAAAGGCGGCGGCAAATCAGCGGGATCGCGCGCGCCCCGCAATCCAGGCTCGGGCGACAAGCCACGTTTTGGCGGCAAGCCCGGCTTCGGCGACAAGCCGCGCAGCAGGGGCGACAAGCCGTTCCGCAAGCGCGCGCCCAATGAGGCCGCCGCTGGCGCAGGCGACCGGCCGAAGCGCGACGCCTGGCGCGACAAGGGCGGTGAACGCAGCGCAGAAGCTTCAAAGCCATTTCGCAAGGGCCCGCCGCGCGATGGCGAGCGGAAACCCTTCGTGAAGCGCGAAGGCTTCGAGGGGAAAAAGTCTTTCGCCCCGCGCGCCGATGGCGAGCGGAAACCGTTCGTGAAGCGCGAGGGCTTCGAAGGCAAAAAGCCCTACACGCCGCGTGCAGATGGCGAGCGGAAGCCCTACGTCCCTAGGGAGCAGGGTGCCGGGCGTCCGGACCGTCCCTTCGTCAAGCGCGAGGGTGGCGAGGATCGTCCGCGCAAGCCCTATGTGCCGCGTGAGCGCGCCGAAGGGGAAGGGTTCAAGCGCGAGTTCAAACCCAGGGATCGCGACGGCGAGAGCCGCGCGCCGAGGGAAGGCGTTCGTTCGTTCGGGTCGAAGAGCCACGAGGGCCAGCGCCGCTCCTACGGGATGAAGAGCCACGACGAGCGTCCGAAAAGGGACGGCGACAGGAAGCCGTTCGCCAGCCGCGCGGGGACTGCCGAGACCGAGGAAGGCGAGCGCATCGCCAAGCGTCTCGCGCGTGCGGGCATCGCCTCGCGCCGCGACGCCGAGGAATTGATCGCGGCGGGCCGCGTCAGCGTGAATGGCCGCAAGCTGGATTCGCCTGCCTTCAACGTGATGCCGGATGACAGGATCGAGGTCGACGGCACGGCGATCCCCGCGATCGAGCGCACGCGCCTCTTCCTGTTCCACAAGCCGGCCGGCGTGGTGACGACCAACCGCGACCCGGAAGGACGCAAGACCGTGTTCGAGGTGCTGCCGGCCGACCTGCCGCGACTGATGACTGTCGGGCGGCTGGACATCAATACCGAAGGGCTGCTGCTGCTCACCAATGACGGCGGGCTGTCGCGGGTCCTCGAACTGCCTGCGACGGGATGGCTGAGGCGCTATCGCGTGCGCGTCCACGGCAAGGTCGACGAGAAGGCGCTGGCCGGGCTGAAGGACGGCATCGCGGTCGACGGCGTGTTCTACGGCTCGGTCGAGGCGTCGCTGGACCGCGAGCAGGGCAGCAATGCCTGGCTGATGATCGGGCTGCGCGAGGGCAAGAACCGCGAAGTCAAGAACATCCTCGGCGCGCTGGGCCTCGAAGTGTCGAGGCTGATCCGCATCTCCTACGGTCCGTTCCAGCTCGGCGACCTCCCCGAAGGCCATGTGCTGGAGGTCAAGGGAAGGATGCTGCGCGACCAGCTCGGCGAGCGGCTGATCGAGGAGTCCGGCGCGAATTTCGAGGCGCCCGTCGTCAGCCATTTCCCCAACCAGCCGGTGAAGCGGGCGCCCGAGCGGAATGCCGAGCCGGTCGAGCGGCCGAAAATACAGCGCGACGGCGAGCGCGGCCGCATCGGCGAAGGCGGGCTGATCAAGAGGCGGCAGCGCCGCGAAGGCTCGCGCGACGAGGCGCTGGGCAAGCTGTCGACGCGGCCGGAAAGGCAGCAACTCGAGCGCGGCGAACGTCCCGAGCGTGGCGCCAAGTTCGGCGAGAGGCCGGACCGTTTCGCGAAATTCGCGGACAAGCCCGGGCAGAGGCCGCCACGCGGCGCAAAGCCGGAGCGCCAGCAGCGGCCGATCGAGCCGCCGGGCCAGCGCAAGACGAACGTGTGGATGGCGCCGGGAGCGAGGCCGCAGGGGGCGGGCCGCCTGGAGGCCGAGCGGACCGAGGTCGAAGCCAGGAAGAACAGCAAGGGGAAGGGCGGGCCGCGCCAGTCGGACGCAGGCACGCGCGGCAGCTTCCCCTCGAGGGGGAAGAACGGCCCTCGCGGGCCGCGCGGCAAGGAGCGCGGCTAAAGCATGCGGATCGTTGGCGGCGAGTTTCGCGGCAGGCCGCTGGCCACGCCGCGCAGCCAGTCGATCCGCCCGACGACCGACCGCGCGCGCGAGGCGCTGTTCAACGTGCTGGCGCACGGTTTTGCGGAAAGGCTCGAAGGCGCGCGGGTCCTCGACCTCTTCGCCGGGACGGGGGCGCTCGGCCTGGAGGCGTTGTCGCGCGGGGCGGCGCACTGCCTGTTCATCGAGGAATCGGCTGAGGGGCGCGGCCTGATAAGGACCAACGTCGAGGCCTTTGGCTTGCAGGGGCGCACCAAGATTTTCCGGCGCGACGCGACCGGGCTCGGCGATGCCGGCACGATCGCGCCGTTCGGGCTGCTCTTCGCCGATCCACCCTATGGCAAGGGGCTTGGCGAAATGGCGCTGCGCTCGGCGCTGAGGGGCGGCTGGCTGCTGCCCGGCGCGCTGTGCGTGGTCGAGGAGGCGGCGTCGGCGCATTTCGCCCCGGGCGACGGATTCGCCGTGGTGGATGAGCGCAATTACGGAGAAACGGTGATCCGCTTCCTGGAGGCGCCCTCCGCCCGGTAAGGGCGGTACTGCTCCGAATGCGCCCCTTTCGCCGGCCAGATGAACAACATTTAACTTCCTGCGGCGGGTGTCGCGCCCCATATAGCCTGGGCGAGACCACTGGAGCATGGATTGTGTTGAAAACCGAATGGCAACGCCGCTTTGTGGGCGCGACGCTGGCGCTTCTCCTGTCGGCAGGCTCGGCCCTGGCGGAAGCGTCCGCCGTCCCGACGGTGGACAAGACGCCTGTCGAGCAGAAGATCTCCAGTTTCCTGCTCGATAACGGCATGGAGGTGGTGGTCATCCCCGACCGCCGCGCGCCCATCGTCACGCACATGGTGTGGTACAAGGTCGGCAGCGCCGACGAGCCGCCCGGCAAATCCGGCATCGCGCATTTCTTCGAACATCTGATGTTCAAGGGCACGAAAGCGCACAAGGCAGGCGAATTCGGTGCGCGGATCGCCGAGATCGGCGGCAGCGAGAATGCCTTCACCTCGGACGACTATACGGCCTATTTCCAGACGGTGCCGCCCGAGGCGCTCGAAACCATGATGGAATACGAAGCCGACCGCATGCGCGGC
>DATDJN010000366.1:0-4864 GCA_036520515.1 Rhizobiaceae bacterium | reverse complement strand
TGAAGCCGGGCTTGATGACAAAGCTGTCGCCGGCGCTGACCGTGCGCGTCCCGCCGCCGTCCTCGGCGATGACGGAGACGCCCGAAAGGATGTGGCAGAACTCCCATTCGTCATATTCGATGATCCACTTGCCGGGCGTCGCTTCCCAGACGCCGGCATAGAGCCCGCCCTTTTCCTCGTCGAGGTTCCAGGTGCGGAACTTCGGCTCGCCGGAGACGAGACGGTCCTCGGCCGGCGCGCCATGCTCCGGCTCCACGAGCTCGGCATCGATCTCGACGAAATTCGCCATCCCTCACTCCATGAACATCTCGGGTGGGGCCACCGAAGATGTTCCAAATTTAGCAGGCGCAACTCCGGAGGCAAAACCGCTGCGCATTTTTGCTGGAATTGCTTTGAAAAACCCAGGCAGCGGTTGCTGCCGGGGTTCATCTTGCATGGCGGCTCAGGCCTTGGCCAGTGCCTGTTCGAGATCTGCGATGATGTCCTTGACGTCCTCGATGCCGACGGACAGGCGCACCGTGTCGGGGCCGGCGCCAGCCAGCGTCTTCTGCTCGTCGGAGAGCTGGCGGTGGGTGGTCGAGGCCGGGTGGATGACCAGCGACTTGGTGTCGCCGACATTGGCAAGGTGCGAGAAGAGTTCCAGCGCCTCGACGAACTTGACGCCGGAATCGTAGCCGCCCTTGAGGCCGAAGGTGAAGACCGCGCCGGCGCCAAGCGGCGAAATCCGCTTCTGGAGCGCATTGTTCTTGTCCGAGGGCAGGCCGGGATAGGAAACCCAGGCCACTTTCGGATGCTTCGACAGCCATTCGGCAACGACCTGTGCGTTGTCGCAATGGCGCTGCATGCGCAGCGGCAGGGTTTCCAGGCCAGTCAGGATGAGGAAGGCGTTGAACGGCGAGATGGCCGGGCCGAAGTCGCGCAGGCCGAGAACACGCATGGCGATGGCGAAGGCGAAATTGCCGAAGGTCTCGTGCAGGACGATGCCGCCATATTCGGGGCGCGGCTGCGACAGCACCGGGTACTTGCCCGACTTCGACCAGTCGAAGGTGCCGCCGTCGACGATGACGCCGCCGATCGAGTTGCCGTGGCCGCCAATGAACTTGGTCAGCGAATGAACGACAATGTCGGCGCCGTGCTCGATCGGGCGCACCAGGTACGGCGTCGCGAGCGTGTTGTCGACGACCAGCGGCAGTCCGTGCTTGTGGGCGAGGTCGGCGATCGCCTTGAGGTCAACGAACTCGCCGTTCGGATTGGCGAGGCTCTCCACGAAGATGAACTTCGTCTTGTCGTCGATCTGCTTTTCGAAGGTGGAGAGGTCGTTGGTGTCGCCCCAGCGCACCTCCCAGCCGAAGCTCTTGAAGGCATGGCCGAACTGGTTGATCGAACCGCCGTAGAGGCGGCGCGCCGCCAGGAAGTTCTCGCCCGAGGTGAGCAGGCCGTGGGCGACCAGCAGCTGCGCGGCGTGGCCGGAGGCGACCGCAAGGCCGGCCGTACCCCCCTCGAGCGCGGCGACTCGCTCCTCGAGCACGGCCTGGGTCGGGTTCGTGATGCGGGTGTAGATGTTGCCGAAAGCCTTCAGGCCGAACAGCGAGGCGGCGTGGTCGGCATCGTCGAACACATAGGACGTCGTCTGGTAGATCGGCGTGGCGCGGGCGCCGGTCGCCGGATCTGGTTTGGCGCCAGCGTGGATGGCGAGCGTGTTGAAGCCCGGTGTTTGTTGGGACATTTTTTCCTCTCCAGATCGTTTTGTGAATCTGCTGGCAAGATGCTGGACCCTAAGGCGGATTGCAAAGAAGAATATGTCGCCAGGGCCGCAGGGTTGAAACGGAACGGGCATAAAATCCCGTCCTGTTAGGATTGCAGTTCGGCTTCTATTTCTGACGGATGCCGAAGCTCTGGAAACCGGCGCGCATCACCGGCTTCTTCGACGAAAGCATGCGGGAATTGACGCCGCTCCAGGCGATCTCGCCGGAGAGCCGCCCGTATTCGATCTTGGGGCAGCGATCCATCACGACCTTGATGCCTGCCGCCTCGGCGCGCGCGGCTGCCTCGTCATGGCGCACGGTGAGTTGCATCCAGATCACCTTGGGCAGTGGGTCGAGCTTCAGCGCCTCCTCGACGATGCCGGGGACCGCCTCGGGCGCGCGAAAGATGTCGACCATGTCGATGGGTGCGGGGATGTCTGCGAGCCCCGCATGGAACCTGGCGCCGAGTATGTCCTTGCCGGCCTCCCTCGGATTGACCGGATAGACGTCGAAACCCTTGTCCAGCAGATATTTAAGCACGAAAAAGCTCGGCCTTACGTCGTTGGCCGAAGCGCCGACGATGGCGACGGTCTTCACCGAGTTGAGGATGCCGGAGATGTAGGCGTTGTCGTAGCTGTCGTGGTTCATTCGGGAAGATGTCGACATGTTCGAGGCAGGATGCGCCCTTCTGACGCATGCGCGGCTCCCGATCAAGCCGCTGCGCGGTCGAGACTCTCCTGTCGCGTTTTCCGGTGCTTCAGGCGGCGCAAAAATAGGGGCTCGTTAACCATCGCTTCTTATGGCTTGGCGCATTGCCACCTCCAGTCTCGAGTATGCTCCTCATGCCTCTTCGCCAGACCAGATTCCCTGCCGTCGCGCCCACCCCCGGCCGTGAGGAGCCCCGCAAGGGCGATGGAGGAAATCACGCGGCCGCGCCGCAGACGGACAATGAGCCCGCGTTGGGCGGCGAGGAAGCCCTGCCTACGTGGCAGAACTATTTCTACATGGCGCCGAATGTCCGCTTTACGCGAAGCCCGGACCTGCAGGCGCGCAAGCCTGCGACCGAGGAGGCAGTTGCCCAGCCGGTTGCTCCGGCACGGCCGGCGGCGCCCGCTCCTGCGCGGCCAACGAGCACCCTTCCCGCGACCACGGCGGCTCCGGCCGCCCCGCTGTCCAGGCCGTCCGCGCCTGCCCAGCAACAACCCGCCACGCCACGGCCGCAGGCCCCGCGCCATACGGCGCAATCGCTCCTGGCAGTGCGCTCAAGCTGGGCCCATCTTTCCGACCACGCCTTCTTCGAGTTGATCCAGCCGAGGCTGGAAGTGGCGACGCCGCCGGTCGCGCGGCCGAGGGTCGCGCCGGTGGCCGCTCAACCGGCGCCCCTGCCCGCGAAACCCGTCCAGAGGCTACCTTCGGCTCCGCAGCGGGCAGAGCCGCGGCGACAGATCCAGGCCACCGACATAACGTCGCTCTACCGCATCATCGAATGCGCGATCGAGCAACCGCCGTTTTCCGCACCCGCGTCCGACCTGGAAGCCGACGAGGCTCCGGAGCCGGCGCTAGAGACCGCCGTCGGGCAGCCCGCAGCCCATGCCCAGGAGGCGATCGTCTCGGGCAACGATAACGCGCGCATGGCAAGCGCCGTGGCCGTCGCCAGGCCGGCCGTGGCCGCTCCTGCCGAGCCTCGCCGCACCGCATCCCGCGCCGCCGGCGAATACGAACTGCCGTCCGAGGACTTCCTGCAGGAGGTGCCGGAGGGCCAGGGTTTCTACATGTCACAGGAGCGGCTGGAGCAGAATGCCGACCTTCTCGAAAGCGTGCTGGAGGACTTTGGCGTGCGCGGCGAGATCATCCATGTCCGCCCCGGCCCGGTCGTCACGCTCTACGAGTTCGAGCCCGCGCCGGGCGTAAAATCTAGCCGCGTCATCAACCTCGCCGACGACATCGCCCGCTCCATGTCGGCGATCTCCGCCCGCGTCGCCGTGGTGCCCGGGCGCAACGTCATCGGCATAGAACTGCCCAACGAGACGCGCGAGACCGTGTATTTCCGCGAGCTGATCGAGTCCGACGGGTTCCGCTCGAGCAGCTACAAGCTGCCGGTCTGCCTCGGCAAGACGATCGGCGGCGAGCCTGTCATCGCCGAACTGGCGAAGATGCCGCATTTGCTGGTCGCCGGCACGACCGGCTCGGGCAAGTCGGTGGCGATCAACACCATGATCCTGTCGCTGCTCTACCGCCTGAAGCCGGAAGAGTGCCGCCTCATCATGGTCGACCCGAAGATGCTGGAACTCTCCGTCTATGACGGCATCCCGCATCTGCTGACCCCCGTCGTCACCGACTCCAAGAAGGCGGTGACCGCCCTGAAATGGGCGGTGCGCGAGATGGAGGACCGCTATCGCAAGATGGCGCGGCTCGGCGTGCGCAACATCGACGGCTACAACCAGCGCGCCGCAGTCGCCCGCGACAACGACGAGACCGTCACCATGCAGGTGCAGACCGGCTTCGAAAAGGGAACCGGCCAACCGCAGTTCGAGGAACAGGAAATCGACCTGTCGCCGATGCCCTACATCGTCGTCATCGTCGACGAGATGGCCGACCTGATGATGGTCGCCGGCAAGGAAATCGAGGGCGCGATCCAGCGCCTGGCGCAGATGGCGCGCGCCGCCGGCATCCACCTGATCATGGCGACGCAGCGACCGTCGGTCGACGTCATCACCGGTACGATCAAGGCCAACTTCCCGACCCGAATCTCCTTCCAGGTGACGTCCAAGATCGACAGCCGCACCATTCTGGGCGAGCAAGGCGCCGAGCAGCTGCTCGGCCAGGGCGACATGCTGCACACCGCCGGCGGCGGCCGCATCTCGCGCGTGCATGGCCCGTTCGTCTCCGACGCCGAGGTCGAGCGCGTCGTGGCCCACCTGAAGACGCAAGGCACGCCCGACTATCTCGATACGGTAACCAGCGACGAGGAGGACGAGGTTCCGGAGGAAGAGGACGCGCCGGTGTTCGACAAGAGCGCCCTGGCGGCCGAGGACGGCGCCGACCCCATGTTCGACGAAGCGGTAAAGGTCGTCCTGCGCGACAAGAAGTGTTCGACCTCCTACATACAGCGCCGCCTC
>DATDJN010000365.1:0-9604 GCA_036520515.1 Rhizobiaceae bacterium | reverse complement strand
GAAAGAACTGCCATTCCAAAAGCCAGCACGAGATCAACCAACTGCTCATTGAGCTCGGACGCGGCGGCAAGCGCGTGGTGCGGCTGAAGTCCGGCGATCCGCTGGTCTTCGGGCGGGCGGGCGAGGAAATGGCCGCGCTCCGCGATGCGGGTATCTCCTACGAGGTGGTGCCGGGCGTCACCGCTGCTTTCGCGGCCGCTGCAGATTTCGAACTGCCGATGACGCTGCGCGGCGTTTCGTCCTCCCTGGTCTTCACCACCGGGCACGACCTCAAGGGCGGCTCGCTGCCCGACTGGGCGAAGCTCGCCATCTCGGGTGCCACGGTCGCGGTCTATATGGGCCGCTCCGTGGCGGCGGATGTCGCCTCCCGTCTGATCGAGGCAGGGCTTTCGCCTGATACGGCGGTGGCCGTGGTCGAGAATGCGAGCCTGGCAAACCGTCGGCGCTTCCACGGCACGTTGGCCGACCTTCCCTCTCTGGAAATCCGCGCAGACCTCGCCGGTCCGGTGATGACAATCATCGGCGATGCGGTGGCGGGTGCGAACTTCCAACATTCCGAACCGCTCTCGGCACACAGGCAGGAAGAGACGGCACAACAGACCAGCCGGCAGGGAGCCGACGCATGAAAGCGCTCACCGCAAACAGGCTGACGGACGGCGAAGCCGTGTGGTTGGCAGACGGCGCCTGGGTCGAGTCGATCGGCCCCGCCGACGTTGTCGGCGACAAGGACGGCGAGGCGCGGCTGGAAGCGATCGGCAAGGCTGCCTACGACAACAACGAGGTGGTGGACGTCGCTTTGATCGACGTCGATCTGGTGGACGGCACGATCGTGCCGCAGCGTCTGCGCGAGCGCATCCGCGCAGCCGGGCCGACCAACCGCCTGGATTTGGGCAAGCAGGCGCGTCCGGGAGAGACCCGGGCGGCATAGAGAAGGGCGGACGCGCCCCGAGAGACGAAAAGATGTACCGTTACGACGAGTTCGATCACGATTTTGTCCAGGCGCGGGTCGCCGAGTTCACCGACCAGGTCAAGCGACGCCTGGCCGGCGAGATCACCGAGGACCAGTTCCGCCCGCTGCGCCTGATGAACGGCGTCTACCTGCAGCTCCATGCCTACATGCTGCGCATCGCAGTGCCCTACGGCACGCTGAACTCGAAGCAGCTCAGGATGCTCGGCCACATCGCCCGCAAATACGACAAGGGCTACGGCCACTTCACCACGCGGCAGAACATCCAGTTCAACTGGCCGGCCCTGTCGGACATCCCGGACATACTCGCCGACCTCGCCTCGGTGGAGATGCATGCCATCCAGACCTCTGGCAACTGCATCCGCAATGTGACGGCCGATCATTTCGCGGGCGCTGCCGCCGACGAGGCCGCCGATCCCAGGCCCTATGCCGAGATCCTGCGCCAATGGTCCTCGGTGCATCCGGAGTTCTCGTATCTGCCGCGCAAATTCAAGATCGCGGTGACGGGAGCAGAACGCGACCGCGCCGCCATCCAGACGCACGACATCGGCCTGCATCTGAAGAGGAACGAGAAGGGGGAACTCGGCTTCGCCGTCTATGTCGGCGGCGGCCAGGGTCGCACGCCCATGGTGGCGAAGAAGATCAGGGACTTCCTGCCGGAAGAGCACCTGCTCTCGTATGCGACCGCGATCCTGCGCGTCTACAATCTCTACGGACGCCGCGACAACAAGTACAAGGCGCGCATCAAGATCCTGGTGCACGAGACCGGCCCGGAGGAATTCGCCCGCCAGGTCGAGGCCCAGTGGGCGGAGCTTAAGGACAGCGAGCTCAAGCTCCCGGACGCCGACATCCGCGCCATCGACGCCTATTTCGCGCCGCCGGCGCTTGGCCTCCGGCCGGAGGGCGACGAAGCGGTGCGGCTGGCGAGGCTCGATTCCAAGAGCTTCGGCGATTGGCTCGACCAGAACGTCGTCACCCATCGGCATCCCGACTATGCCGCCGTCACCATCTCGCTGAAGGGCATCGGCGAGGTTCCCGGCGACGCCAGCGCCAGCCAGATGGAAGCTGTTGCCGACCTCGCCGAAAAATATGCCTTCGATGAAATCCGCGTCAGCCACGAGCAGAACCTGATCCTGCCGCATGTCGCGCGCGCCGACCTCAAGGCCGTCTATGACTGGTTGGTCGAGATTGGCTTCGCGACGGCGAACTCGAATTTGATCAGCGACATCATCGCCTGCCCGGGCCTCGACTACTGTGCACTGGCCAATGCCCGCTCGATCATCGTGGCGCAGAATATCTCCAAGCGCTTCGCCTCGCTGGAGCGGCAGCGCGACATCGGCGAGCTGAAGCTCAAGATCTCCGGCTGCATCAACGCCTGCGGCCACCACCATGTCGGCCATATCGGCATATTGGGTGTCGAGAAGAAGGGCGCCGAGCTCTACCAGGTCACGCTCGGCGGTTCGGCCGACGAGAACACCTCGGTCGGCGAGATCATCGGGCGTGGCTTCGGCCCGGACGAGATCACCGACGCCATCGAGACCATCGTCGACACCTATCTGGCCATCCGCAACGACGCCGGCGAAAAATTCATCGACGCCTATCGCAGGGTCGGCCCGGCGCCGTTCAAGGAGGCGCTCTATGCTGGCGAAGTCAAGGCCGCGTGATAGCGAGGCAGAGGCTCTCGACCGCGCCGCGAGCCTCGAGGCGCTATACGGCGGACTGTCCGCCGAGCGCATCGTGGAGCGGTCGATCCGCGACGAATTCGCGGATGCTATCGCGGCGGTTTCCTCTTTCGGCGCGGATTCGGCAGTGCTGCTGGACATCATCGCGCGCGTCGACCGCAGCCTGCCGGTGCTCTTCCTCGATACCGGCAAGCATTTCGAGGAGACGCTGACCTATCGCGACGCGCTGATCGCCGACTTCGGCCTGACGGATGTGCGCGTGCTGACGCCGGACGAGGCCGCGCTGGAACGGATCGATCCCGACGGCCGGTTGCACCAGTCCGACACTGACGCCTGCTGCGACATCCGCAAGGTGGAGCCGCTGGCGCGCGGCGTCGCCCCGTTCAGCGCCTGGTTCACGGGGCGCAAGCGCCACCAGGCAGCGACGCGCGCGGCGCTGCGGGTGTTCGAGGCGGTCGGTCCGCGCATCCGCATCAACCCCCTGGCGCGCTGGACCACCTCCGACCAGGCCGACTACATGCGCTTGCATCGCCTGCGCGAGAACCCGCTGGTCGCCTACGGCTACCTTTCAATCGGCTGCTTTCCCTGCACCCAGCCGGTGAAGCCCGGCGACGACGCCCGCAGCGGTCGCTGGGCGGGCCAGGCCAAGATCGAATGCGGCATCCACCTCTCCGGGCTCGACGCATCGCTGACCGACGCCTCGCTGTAGGCCATGGCCTCCGTGATCCCGTTCCCTTCAACCGCACTGGAAACAGGAAGAAGAATAGTCCATATGCTCGCCCCCATGACCGAGACCAAGCCAGAAGCTGGCGCCCCGCCGGCGCAGCCCGAGCCGCGCCTGTGGACGCCAGCAGGGTTCCGCGAAGACGACTGGACGCATGCCGAGAGCGCCGAGGCGCTGATCGGCAACGGGCGCTTCATCCTGCCGCTGCAGGTCTTCCTCGGCCTCGATCCGGAACAGCGCAAATCCGCCAGGGAACGGCTGGGCGTGCTGCTGCAGCCCGGCGACAAGCTCGATGCCATTGTCGACCTGCTCGATCAGCTTTCGCTGGTGGCGCTGGCGTTTCCGGCCTTCAACGACGGCCGCTCCTTCTCAAAGGCCGAGTTGCTGCGCTCGCGTCATCATTTCGAGGGGTCCGTCCGCGCCACGGGCCAGGTCCTGATCGACCAGCTCCCGCATATGCTGAGGGTTGGCTTCGACGAGTTCGAAGTGAGCCATCCGGTGCTGATCGAGCGGCTGGAGAAGCGCGAAATCGGCGGGCTCGGCTTGTATTACCAGCCAGCAGCAGAGGCAGAGGCAAAAACCGGGAAATATTCCTGGAGGCGGGCCTCTAAACAGCCCTAGGGCCTCGGTCCAAGCGCAGCTTCAAGGTAGTGGGGATCGTACGCCTGTTTTCGGCGCCATGGTCCGGTCACGACCGCCATCTAGCCGCGAGTTCTGCGCGTGTGGCTGGCGTGCCTGTCGGATTCCACCCGATCGAGCTCGTTGAGCAGGTTGCGGAACCGATCCGGGATACCGCGTTCAACCTGTAGCCCCGGCAACGACCGCAAGAAGCGCGACGTGCCGGCTGACCCGAATTGCTTCCGGATTTCTGCCTGCAGGATTTTCGCGTTATGTGACATATCGCGGGCCATAGTCTTTCCAAGCTTTAGTCGTTCAGGAAACTTCCGCGCATTTGAATGGTTCCAGCCGCGCAAGGCCCGTACAAGCAACACAACGGAACATGGTAAAGTTTGATTTAATTTCTAACAATCAGCAGCAGAGGGCATCGCGGAGCACCCCGGCCAAAGCGAAGCGCGACCCTTGATTTTTGCGCCCCAAACATCGATATGCGGCGCAACCTTTAATACTGACGGACCACGTTATGAGCGACCACGCAAAAGACGAACGCGCGCCCACGGACGACCAGCTTTCGGCTGACCAGGCGGCTGGGGAACAGGCCGCGAGGCCAGAAGGTTCGGTTGATGGCGATTACGAAGCTGTCGTGCGGCTTTTGAAGGAAAACGAGGAACTGAAGGACCGCGCTTTGCGCGTTGCGGCCGAGATGGAGAATCTGCGCCGCCGCACCGCGCGCGACGTACATGACGCACGCTCCTACGCGATCGCGAACTTCGCTCGGGACATGCTGTCGGTGTCCGACAATCTGCGCCGCGCATTGGATGCCATCCCCGAAGACGTGAAGGCTTCCGGCGACGCAGGCTTCAAGTCGCTGATCGAAGGCGTCGAGATCACCGAACGTGCGATGCTCACGGCGCTGGAGCGGCACGGGGTTAAGAAGCTGCAGCCCGAAGGCGAAAAATTCGATCCCAATTTTCACCAGGCGATGTTCGAGGTGCCCAATCCCGATGTGCCGGCCAACACGGTCGTGCAGGTCGTGCAGCCGGGCTACTTGATCGGCGACCGCGTATTGCGCCCGGCGATGGTCGGCGTCTCCAAAGGCGGCCCAAAGCCCACAGGCGACGCGCCGGCCGAGCCAGGCCCGACGAACGGCCAGGCAGAGACCGACGCGTGATTTTGGCGCAAAGCAACTGGCAATAGGGAGTGGCGAATAGGGAATTGGCAGCTAATCTGCCTTGCAGGCAGGAGGCCGCCATGTTCTCTTTCGATACGCCACTCTCCGGGCGCCATTCGCTCCCGTGATGGATCTCGTCACACTCCTCGACTATTCCGGGGTGGCCGTCTTCGCGGCCACCGGCGCGCTCGCGGCCTCTCGCAAGCAGCTCGACATCGTCGGCTTCCTTTTCCTGGCATGCGTGACCGGGATCGGCGGCGGCACGCTCAGGGACATCATCCTCAACATCCCCGTCTTCTGGGTCGGCAACCGCGACTACGTCCTGATCTGCGTGGCCGTTGCGGTCGTCGTGTTCTTCACCTCGCATCTGGTGGAATCGCGCTACCGGCTGCTGCTTTGGCTCGACGCGGTCGGGCTCGCCGCCTTTTCAGTGATGGGGGCGGCCAGGGGCTTGGCCATCACTGGATCGCCCGTCGTGGCGATCGTCATGGGAGTGCTGACTGCTGCCTTTGGCGGCATCCTGCGCGACCTGCTGACGGGAGAGCCCTCGGTGCTGCTCCGGCCCGAGATCTACATCACCGCGGCAATTGCGGGGGCCGGCGTCTACACGGCTGCGGAACTTCTGCTGTTGCCGGAGGGTACCTCTGCCCTGATCGCCTTTGCCGCCGCCTTCCTCGTGCGCGGTGCAGGTCTGAAATTCGGCTGGAGCGTTCCGACCTACAGGAGCCGTCCCGGCAGGCACCCGGACGACATCCCCTGATAAACCGCCTTCGGCGCTTGGCAAGGTGGCAAGGCGGCAAGGCGGCGCCAGCCACGGCATGCGGCGCGCTGTCCGGCCTTGCGAAACGACATGGTCTTCGGCGTCGACAGGTCACGCCGCGAAGGGCTCGGCCTCGCCGCTGTAGTAGCTGACGTAGCGAGCGGCGATTTCCTTGACTGGCATGACGAGGAACACGTCGACCGTGCCAAACTGTTCGTCGACCACGCAGCCGTCACCGACCTTGGCGCCTACCCGCAGATAGCCCTTGATCAACGGCGGCATCGCGGCCAGCGCCGACTTCAGGTCGATCGCTTCGCCGGGCATCAGGTCCATGGGACAATAGCGTCCGGAGACGGCGCGGACGTCCCATTCCTGGCTGGCGCGGCAGTTCTGCGCCAAGTAGGAAAGTGCCTCGGCATGCACTGACGGAATGGTCCCATGAAAGGACGCGCAGCCTGTCATCACGCCGATGCGGTGGTGATTGATATAGGCCCAGATGCCCTGCCAGAGTATCTCGATCGTCCGCTTCGAGCGATATTCAGGCAGCACGCAGGAGCGGCCAAGCTCCAGGAAGCGCTGGTCCGGATGGCGTGCAACCAGCTTGGTCAGTTCGAACTCGCCCTCGGAATAGAAGCCGCCGGCCTCGGCGGCGATCTCCTGCCGCAGCAGCCGGTAGGTGCCGACGACGCGCCGATGATCGGGGCCAGGCAGCGACGCATCGAAGACGAGGAGGTGGTCGCAGACCTCGTCGAAACGGTCGACATCGCGTCCAGCGGCGGCATCGAGGCTGGGCTGAATAGCGCCGAGCTCGGCATAAAAGACGCGGTAGCGGACTTCCTGCGCCGCCGCGATCTCGGCGGCATCGCGGGCAAGCCGCACTTCCAGAGTGCCAATGCGTCCAAGCGGGGCGGCCGACAGCGAAGCTTCGGCGAAACGTCGGGTGATCGGCGCCTTTGCAGCGGTCGGACGAGACTCACGATCCGGCAAAGCCTGCACGGGGGTGGTTCTCCTTCGAGCCAATCTCACCTTGGCGCGGGATACGCACACTTTGCAACGAGACTGTGACAGTACCGTGATCAAGGTGGCCGGGCAACAGTTTGCCGACCTTTCCGCAGCATCAAGCGGCGGCGCGTTCTTCCACGGTGCGCACCAGTGCTTCCGGGTCTATGGGCTTGGCGACGAAGCCGCTTGCTCCATGCGCCAGCACCGTATGCCTCGTCTTCTCCTGGCTGTCGGCAGACAGCACCATGATCGGCACCGGCGGGACGCCGACCTCTTCCTCGTATCTCCGGATGGCTGCAATCGCGTCGAGGCCGTCCATCACCGGCATATGGAGGTCCATGAGGACGACGTCGTAGCGGCGCTTGCGCCCGCCCCCTGTCACCGCTTCGACCGCCGCCTTGCCATTGCCGACGATGTCGACTCTGTGCCCGGCCTTGAGCAGGGTCGCCCGCGCCAGCATGGCGTTGATGTCGTTGTCCTCTGCAACAAGCACCGCGAGTCCAGGCAGCCTGTTGTTGGCGCGCGGAACCCTGGTGCTGGTGAGGAGTTCGGCCGCCTGGACCGAAGGCGGCGGAGCCGCGAGGCTGGCGAGAAGCACCCTGAGGAGCGTCTCGCCGCGCACCGGCCGGGCGAGGAAGGTCGAGTAGCCGCTGGCGCGGAATTCGCCGAGCATGCCGCGGTCGGTCGGCGTGATCATGGTGATGGCGTCGGCCGTCGGAAAGCCGGCCTGTCGCAGGCGTTTCAGCACCCTGCCGTCGGCCTTCTCGATGGCCGCGTCAACGAGCAGCGCGTTGCAGCCTTCGGAGAGCGATATCGCCTGCACCACCGTGGCCGCGATCTCCACCGTCCCACCATAGGCGCGGACGGTCATGGCGATGGCTTCGGCCTCCACGGCATTCTTCGACAGCACCACGACTTTGCGGCTGTTGAGAACCTCGCCGCGCGCCTGGTTGCCGTCCTGCGGGGAGAGCGCGGGTATCTCGAAGGCGAAGTCCGAGCCCTTGCCTGGCTGGCTGGTGACCGAGATCGCGCCGTTCATCGAATCAACGAGCCGCTTTGAGATGGCGAGCCCAAGACCGGCCCCTCCATGCGTTCGGGTCGAGCTGCCGTCGGCCTGCTCGAACTCCTCGAAGATGCGGATCGTGTCGTCCGGCTGCAGCCCCGGCCCGGTGTCGGCGACCGAGAAGCGGATGGTCTCGCCTTTCTCACCTTTCACCCGGGTGACGGTCAGCAGCACGCCGCCGGCGTCCGTGAACTTGATGGCGTTGCCGAGCAGGTTGAGCAGCACCTGCCTCACTCGGCCGGGGTCGGCCGTGATCATCTGTGGCACTTCGGGCGCAACATGGCAGCCAAGCCCGATATCCTTGGCGAAGGCCTTGGCCGCCAGCAGCTCGACGACGTTGTCGGCGATCTCTCGCGGCGACATGGGTTGCGGCTCGGCGTCGAACCGGCCTGCCTCGATCTTGGAATAATCCAGCAGATCCTCGATGAGCGCGAGCAGCGCGGCGGCGGAGGTCGAGACCGCCCCGACATAGGTACGCTGTTCCGGCGACAGCTCGGTGTCCGTCAGGAGCTTGGCCATGCCCATGATGCCGTTCATCGGCGTGCGGATCTCGTGGCTCACCGTGGCGAGAAAGCGCGACTTCGCCTGGCTGGCGTATTCGGCCCGCTCGCGCGCGTTGATCAGCGCCGTCTCCGCTCGCTTGCGCGAGGTGATGTCGCGGGCAATGGCCCGGTGCGAGACCTGCTCGCTGCCCTTCTCGCGCACTGAAAGCTCGATCCAGGAGAACCAGCGGATTCCGTCGGACGAGCGGATTGCGACGTCGGTCGAGCTCAGGCACTCGCCGTCGGAGAAAGCCGCGTCCGGGACGATGCCTACATCGACGCCGAGCTGCGCAAGCGTCTGGCCGACGAGGTCGCGCTGGTCGACGCCGACCAAGTCGGCGAAGACCTTGTTTGCGTAGACGATGCAGCCCTCGCGGTCGCGGTGGACGACGAGGTCGCCCAACGCGTCGATCAGCCCGCGGAAGCGCTCCTCGCTCTCCTGCAGCTCCCACATACGATCGGCAAGCGTCTCCATCTCCGCGCGGTTGCGTGCGGTGCTCTGCGACATGATGGACCGGGCGCGGTGCTCGGCGTGGAGTGCACGCGCCAGCACGACGAGACAGGCGACGCCGATCGCCGCCAGCGCGATGACGAGGAAGCTCGGCGCGCCGGTAAGCCGGGCGACGCCGGCGAGCGCGAGGATGGCGACGACGGTTGCGTAGGAAAGCGGACGCGGCGTGCGCTTCGGCATTTCGGGTGCCAGCGGAGGCGCAGCGACCAGCCGGCGCGTCGCGGCATCGACAGCCGCGCTGGCCGCCGTGCCCGCCGCGCTGCCCGCTTCATCAACTCCCGCTGCCGGTTTGGCGTCCTGCCCGAAACCCGTCGTCATGCCGCATCCATGGCAGAGACAGATTAGGGAAGTTTTCGGACGATCCGTCGAATTTTAGCGATCAGTCTCAACTCTCAACTCTAGGAAGGTCTGGTCTAGGAAGGTGTGGTTCCCCGGGGCGATCAATCAGCCCTCTGCCGGCGCCCGCCCAGAAATTCCTCCAGCAGCACGGCTATGGCACCCACCGTGATAAAGGCGTCGGCGAGGTTGAAGACGGCGAAGGACCAGGCCGGCGTGTGGAACAAT
>DATDJN010000364.1:0-4532 GCA_036520515.1 Rhizobiaceae bacterium | reverse complement strand
CATCCGCAATCTCTGCAAGAGTTTCGGCGGCCTGAAGGCGACCGACGATGTCAGCCTCGATCTCAGGGCTGGCGAGGTCCACGCGCTCATCGGTCCCAACGGCGCGGGCAAGACGACGCTGATCCAGCAGGTCTGCGGAGGCGTCAGGCCGGACGCCGGCTCCATCCGTTTCCTCGGGCAGGAGATGCTCGGCCTCGGCGTTGCGCAGCGTGCCCGGATCGGACTTGGCCGCACCTTCCAGATATCGTCGCTTGCGCTCGACTTTTCGGCCCTTCGTAACGTCATGCTGGCGGTGCAGAGCCGGCAGGGTTCGAGCTTCCGCTTCTTCGCCAGCGTGATGGCCGATCCGGGCCTGGCCGGACCCGCCATGGCAGCGCTCGAGCGCGTCGGTCTCGCCGACAGGTCCAATATCCCCGCAGCGGAACTGTCGCATGGCGAGCGGCGACAGCTCGAGATCGCGATTGCCCTGGCTCTCGGCTCAAGGGCGCTTTTGCTCGACGAGCCGATGGCCGGCATGGGGCCGGAGGGATCGCGGGCGCTGACGCGCCTGCTCGACACCTTGCGGAGCGAAACGCCCATTCTGCTTGTCGAACACGACATGGACGCGGTGTTCGCGCTTGCCGACCGCATTTCGGTGCTGGTTTACGGCCGCGTTGTCGCCAGCGGGACGGTCGACGAGATCCGCAACGATCCCGACGTGCGGCAGGCCTACCTGGGGACACCGGCATGACGCTGCTCGCAGTCTCAGGCATCGAGACGTTCTACGGCCCCAGCCAGGCGCTGTTCGGCGTGGATCTGGATGTCGGGGAGGGGGAAGTCGTCACGCTGATGGGCCGCAACGGCATGGGCAAGACCACGACCATCCGCTCCATATGCGGCATGACGCCGGCCCGCGCCGGCCGCATCGAGTTTGCCGGCGTCGCGCTGGCCGGGCTGCCGCCGCACCGCATCGCGCGGTTGGGCATCGGCCTCGTGCCGGAGGGGCGGCGCTGCTTCCCGAACCTGACCGTGCAGGAGAATCTCGTCGCGTCGGCCCGACCGGGCAAATGGACGCTCGATGCGGTGCAATCCCTGTTCCCGCGCCTCGGCGAGCGATTGCGGCAATATGCCAACACGCTGTCGGGCGGCGAGCAGCAAATGCTGGCCATCGGACGCGCGCTCATGACCAATCCGCGCCTTCTGATACTCGACGAGGCGACCGAGGGACTTGCGCCGATCATCCGGCAGGACATCTGGGCCGCGATGCGCACGCTCAAGGCCGACGGCCAGGCGATCCTGCTGGTGGACAAGACGATGGACGAGGTGCTGTCGGTTGCCGATCGTTGCTTCGTGCTGGAAAAGGGCCGGACCGTCTGGTCTGGCTTGCCCGGGAGCCTGACTGAAGAGCTGCAGCAAAAGTTCCTGGGGCTATGATGCGGCGTATCTCCACGCGAACGCCCCGTTGCGAAATCCGTCGCCCGGGCTTGCTTGTGCCCGGCGATCCGTCCGGGGCTCCCGCTTTCCGGATCAGCGGATGAACGACTTCTTCGTCGCTCCATCCGCGCGTTTGACGGTGCCCGGTTTCCTGAACTCGTCCTCGGGCGGAACATATCCTGCGGGCGCCGTGTCTCCGAGCGCCGATACCCGCAGGAAAAGGTAAGCCATCACCGCGCTGACCAGTACGCCCGTAACGAAGCCAACGAAAAACATATTCACGCCCACCCGATGCTTGCCCCAGCGGAAGTGTAGCGTACTGCTGACGCCGGCAAAAGCCCCGCGCATTCTCCGGACAACGGCAGGTCGCCGGACAACTTCAGCGCAAGCCGATCCAGACCGGCGCGTGATCGGAGGCGCCGTCGCGGCCGCGCACCTCGCGATCGACGCCGGCGTCTGCAAGGCGTTCGGCTGCCGGCGGGGAGAGCAGCAAATGGTCGAGCCTCAACCCGGCGTCGCGCTGCCAGCGAAGGCGCTTGTAGTCCCAGAACGTATAGATGCGCTCGCTCGGAAACCTGGTCCTGAGCGCGTCGGTCCAGCTCTTCCCGACGAGGCGTTTGAAGGCGGCGCGGCTTTCCGGCTGTACAAGCGCGTTGTCCGCGTAGGATTTCGTCGGATAGATGTCGATCCCGGTCGGCGCGACATTGTAGTCCCCGGCGAGCACGACGGGCGCGCCGGTCCTGCGCAACGTGGCGGCGTGCCGGCGAAGGCGCTCGTGCCAGGCGAGCTTGTAGTCGAATTTCGGACCCGGCAGCGGGTTTCCGTTCGGCGCGTAGATGGAGGCGATCAGCACGCCATTCACCGCCGCCTCTATGTAGCGGGCCTGGCTATCGGAGGGGTCGCCGGGGAGCGACGTGCGGGTGAGCACCGGTTCCATGCCCCGCGCCAGAATGGCGACGCCGTTCCACGTACGCTGTCCCAGCCAGACGGCATGGTAGCCGGCGCCGGCGAGAGCATCCCTTGGGAAGCTCTGCTGATCCGCCTTGAGCTCCTGCAGGCAGGCGACGTCGGGCTTTCGCTCGGCCAGCCATTCGAGCAGGTTGGGCAGCCGGCGGTTGACGTTGTTGATGTTGAAGGTGGCGATGATCACGGCTGGAGTTTAGCGCGCCTGCCGGCGTCGCCAAGGTGGCGCGCCGCGGATAGACGGCCGATCACCAGGCCGAGCACGAGGAGGCCTGCCAGGAAACCCGTGGCGAGATGGTCTGCCGGACCCCATCCGACGAGGAGCGCGGCGGCTGCGACGAATGGCAATTCCCTGGCGGAGAATCCGGCGCGGCCGAGGAAGACCAGGGGAATGGCCAGCGCAACGAAATCATAGATGAAGGCATAGGGCGAGGCGATGATGGTCGCCGTTGCCAGCGCTGCCGCCTTGAGGTCGAATTCGGTGTTGGCGCGCCACGTCCGGGCGACGAAGACGGCGAGCAAGAGAACGAGGGCAGCGTGTGCGGCCCAGGCCGCCTCGGCGCTGCCGCCGAGCGCGCGGACATAACCGTAGAGGCTTTGCAGCTTGGTGAACTGGGTGCCACCGGAGGTCAGGATGGCGTCGTTGACGCGGGAAGCGGAATCCAAAAAGGCTGTCCATGGCGAAATGCCGAGGACGGCGACCGAAAGGGCCGCGAGGGCCAGCGTCGATGCCGCCGCCCAGCCGACGACGCGCCAGCGTCCCCCGGCAATCAGCGCGACGGGAATGAGCAGTCCGAACTGCGGCTTGTAGGTGAGCAGGCCGAAGCAGATCCCGGCGGCAGCCGGCCGGCGGTCGATGAGCGCTATGCCGGCTCCAAGCAGCGCCGCGGTGACGAAGCCGGTCTGGCCGACGACCATGTTCCAGAGGACTGCCGGCCATGCCAGCGCGGCGAGCGTGGCGTTCCAGCCGCCGGCAACCAGGCGTACCGCACCGAGGTAAAGCGGCAGGCCGACGGCGATCCAGGCAAGCATGGCGACAGGGTAGGGGATCAGCGCCAGCGCCGGGGTCAAGATGAGGAATGTCGGCGGATACTGGAAGGTGAAATGGCCGTTTATGTCGATGCCGTTCGTCACGGCGACGCTTTTGTGGATCGCCCAGTCGTAGGCGTCGGCGGCATGGCCGGCCAGCACCAGCTTGCCCGCCGCCCAGAAGGCGACGAAGTCGGTGGCTCGCGGCCGTCCATCGGCGTCGTAGAGCCAGATGCCCATGAAGAAGGTCGCCAGAAGCAGCGCGCCATAGGCGACGACGAGGCCGAACAGGACAAGGTGGTACGGCCGCTCACGCGGGCTCTGGCCTGCCGGTTCGGTCTGCATCCTGGATCGTCCCCGCACTGCTGCGAAGCGTACGACCGGTCTGCTTAAGGTTTGGTGTCGGGAAACGAAAAGCCCGCTCGTCGGGAGCGGGCTTCAAAATGCCGGGAAAGGCGCGTGTCAGTCGTAGACCTTCACGATCCTGCGGGTGCCGGGCTCGACCAGCACGGTGCGGTTGCCCACGACGACGTACTGGTACTGGACGTCAGGCACTTCGACGGCATGCAGTTCGACTTCCTCGGGGACGGTCGAGCCGATATTCAGTTCGACGCCCGGAAGGTCGATCGAGGCGAGGGGCTTCTTCTGCACATACTCCCTGATCACGACTTCGTGCTGCGGTTCGATGACGACGGCCTGGGCCGACGCGAAGGATAAGCCAGCGATCATGGCAAGTCCGGTGGTTGCGACTAGAAATTTCATCTTTACCTCCTTGGTGGCGGACGTCGTCCCCCTCGGCGCCGCGCGACAGCGCGGCACCGTGTTCTTCGAAGACGATGCCTGGTCGCTAACGCCAGCCCGCGAGGCCGGTTCCATCGCCGATGGCGGCGCCGCCCAACGGCACACGTATAACCGGTCCCAAGGGCCGATGGCGCTAACTCTCGCGCGGCATGCCGGCCACCCGACCGTTGCGCAGGAGCGGTGCAGCACCTAAATAGGGGCTAATCCCTCCACCGTAAGCACTGACGCTGGCGCGGCGCTGGACGAGGTCGGGCCGAGGCGCGGACTTGGGTCCGGGCTGGAAGCCCCTTGTCTTTTCGGGCCTTTGTCGCTAATCGCCCGGCAGT
>DATDJN010000363.1:0-3749 GCA_036520515.1 Rhizobiaceae bacterium | reverse complement strand
CACCTCGCGCGCCACGCGCGTCACCTCCGAGGCGAAGGAGTTCAGCTGCTCGACCATCGTGTTGATCACGTCCTTGATCTGCAGGATCTCGCCCTGCGCATCGACGGTGATCTGCTGGGTCAGGTCGCCGGTGGCGATGGCGGTGGCGACCTTCGAGACGTCGCGCAGCTGCACGGTCAGGTTGCCGGCCATCGCATTGACGTTGTCGGTCAGGTCCTTCCAGGTGCCGCCGACGCCTTCGACATGCGCCTGCCCGCCGAGCTTTCCCTCAGAGCCTACCTCGCGCGCCACGCGCGTCACTTCGGAGGCGAAGGAGTTCAGCTGGTCCACCATCGTGTTGACGGTATCCTTCAGCTCGAGGATTTCCCCCTTTACGTCGACGGTGATCTTCTTCGACAGGTCGCCGCGCGCCACAGCCGTGGTGACTTCGGCGATGTTGCGCACCTGCCCCGTCAGGTTGGCCGCCATCAGGTTGACGTTGTCGGTCAGGTCCTTCCAGGTGCCGCCGACGCCGCGCACTTCTGCCTGGCCGCCGAGCTTGCCTTCGGTGCCCACCTCGCGGGCGACGCGCGTCACCTCGCCTGCGAAGGAATTGAGCTGGTCCACCATCGTGTTGATGGTCGACTTCAGTTCCAGGATCTCGCCCTTGACGTCGACGGTGATCTTCTTCGACAGGTCGCCGCGCGCCACAGCCGTGGTGACGTCGGCGATGTTGCGCACCTGCCCCGTCAGGTTCGCCGCCATCGAGTTGACGTTGTCGGTCAGGTCCTTCCAGGTGCCGGCGACGCCGCGCACCTGCGCCTGGCCGCCGAGCTTGCCTTCGGTGCCCACCTCGCGCGCCACGCGGGTCACTTCGGAGGCGAACGAATTGAGCTGGTCCACCATCGTGTTGATGGTGTTCTTCAGCTCCAGTATCTCGCCCTTCACGTCGACCGTGATCTTCTTCGACAGGTCGCCCAGTGCGACCGCCGTGGTGACCTCGGCGATGTTGCGCACCTGGCCTGTCAGGTTCTCGGCCATCGAGTTGACGTTGTCGGTCAGGTCCTTCCAGGTGCCGCCCACGCCGCGCACCTGCGCCTGGCCGCCGAGCTTGCCTTCGGTGCCCACCTCGCGCGCCACGCGGGTCACTTCGGAGGCGAACGAATTGAGCTGGTCCACCATCGTGTTGATGGTGTTCTTCAGCTCGAGGATCTCGCCCTTCACGTCGACAGTGATCTTCTTCGACAGGTCGCCCGAGGCGACGGCCGTCGTCACCTCGGCGATGTTGCGCACCTGGCTGGTCAGGTTGGTCGCCATGGCGTTGACGTTGTCGGTCAGGTCCTTCCAGGTGCCGGCGACGCCCTTCACGCGCGCCTGGCCGCCCAGCTTGCCTTCGGTGCCCACCTCGCGCGCCACGCGCGTCACTTCCGAAGTGAAGGAGGCAAGCTGCCCGACCATGGTGTTGACGATCTTGCCGATGCGCAGGAATTCGCCGCGCAGCGGACGCCCGTCGATCTCCACCATCATCGTCTGCGAGAGGTCGCCCTTGGCGACTGCGCCGATGACGCGGGCGACCTCGGTCGTCGGCTGCACCATGTCCTCGATCAGGTCGTTGACCGAGCGGACGCTGGATTCCCAACTGCCGGTGGCGTTGAGGACGTGACCGCGCTCACCGATGCGTCCGTCCTTGCCGACGACGCGGCTCAGCCGCGCGAATTCGCGCGTCACCTGGTCGTTCAGTTCGACGATCTGGTTGAACGTGTCGACGATGTCGGAATCGACGCCGTCGTAGATGTTCTCGATGCGGGTTGAAAAGTCGCCGCGGCGCAGGGCCTGGAGCGCATTGAGCAGAAGTCGATGGCTCAGTTGTTCCGAAGGACGCGTATCCAATCCAGACCCCCAACCCCGTTTTGCTTACACCTTTGGACAAGCGAAACGCGGGAGAGGAGGTTTGGTTCCGAAGCCGCTCTGCGCCTCGCTCGGGACTGGTCCGAAACCGGACCCAACGTCTTCCACACATCCCCGCCAGCCGTCGCTCGCGGCCGGGGCGAAACGCGGATATCCTGCGCGCCCGTTGCAGCTCAGAGGCGCGTTCACGGCATGACCCTTTCCTCCGGAATCCATCACGTCACGCTGATCACGCGGCGCGTCCAGGAGAATGTCGATTTCTACGTCGGCTTCCTCGGGCTTCGCCTGGTGAAGCGGACCGGCGGCTTCGAGGACGCCGAGCAGCTCCATCTTATATACGGCGACCGTCTCGGCTCGCCCGGCTCGCTCGTCACCTTCCTCGTCTGGGAGGACGGCGCCTCGGGCCGCGTCGGCAACGGACAGGTTTCGGAGATCGCCTTCGCGGTGCCGCCGGCAAGCATCGGCGACTGGATGACGCGGGCGCTCCGCCACGGCGTGCCCGTCACGGGACCGTCGCGCGAACTGGGCGAATCCGTGCTGCGGCTCAAGGATCCCGACGGCATCATCGTCAAGCTGGTGGGCGCCGACCTCCCCGCTGCCGAGCCCTGGGGGGATCCGGAACTGGCGATCCGCCGGCTGCGCGCCGTGACCATCCTGACGGAGACGCCGGAGGAGACGGCGGCGTTCGTCCGGCGCTTCGGCTACCGGACCGGCCCGGCCGAGGCAAATACGCAGCGCTTGGTCTCCGACACCGACGCGGTCGACATACGCGACGCCTCCGGCTACGTGCCGGGCATCCCCGGCACGGGCACGGCAGACCACGTCGCCTTCCGCGCCGCCGACGAGGCAGGCGTGCGTGCAGCGGAGGCCGAGTTCGCCCGCCTCAACTCGTCGCCGACCAATCTGCACGACCGGAAATATTTCACCTCGCTCTATGTGCGCGAGCCGGGCGGCACTTTGTTCGAACTGGCGACCGACGGTCCGGGCTTCACGATCGACGAGCCGCAGGAACGGCTCGGCGAGACCCTGTTCACGCCTCCGCGCGAGGCGGATCGCAGTGGAGACCTTGCGGTGATGCTGCCGCAGTTCGCGCTGCCCGGCGAGGCGCGCATGCCGAGGCGCGACTTGCCTTTCATCCATCGCTTCTTCACGCCTGAAGACCCCGATGGCAGCACGCTCGTCCTGCTGCACGGCACCGGCGGCGGCGAGGCCGACCTCATGCCGCTGGCGCATCGCATCGCGCCGCGCGCGACACTGCTCGGCGTGCGCGGACGCAGTCTCGAGGATGGCTCGGTTCGCTGGTTCCGCCGCCTCGGGGTCAAGGGCTTCGACCAGGACGATATCCGTTCGGAAGCCGAAGCTTTTGCCGCCTTCGTCGACAGGGCCGTTGCCGGCTACGGCCTCGACCCGGCGAGAATGACCTTCCTCGGCTATTCGAACGGCGCGAATTTCGCCGCCGCAATGATGGGCCTGCAGCCGGGTCTCATCCGCCGGGCCATTCTGCTGCGGGCCGTGCCTGTGCTGGATACACTGCCCGAGGCCGATCTGACGGGAACGAAAGTGCTGACGGTCGCCGGCGTCGACGATCCCTTCGGCCAGCGCGGCCCGGACCTCGATGCGTGGCTGGTCCAAAGCGGCGCCGCCGTCGACACCCGCACCGTCGACGCCGGGCATCAACTCGTGCCTGCGGACGCGACGCTCGCGGCCGGATGGCTCAGTCCTGCGAGCCCGCCTTGAGCGCGATCATCGTGCGCGCGCTCTCCTCGTCCGTGATCAGCACGGTCGGCGCGAGCAGCTTCATCGCGCCGAACAGCGCCTCGGTCTTTTCCTGCCCGCCCGACGTCAGGATGCGGATCGGCGCC
>DATDJN010000362.1:0-3578 GCA_036520515.1 Rhizobiaceae bacterium | reverse complement strand
TGGCGGCGTGCGCAAGGTGCTGCTCGCCGAGGCCGCCGCGCTGGAAAACCGGCTGGCCGAGCCGCTGGCGGCAACGATCGTCGCACTCGCTCCGGCCTATGACACCATCATCGCCCCGGCGACGACCTCGGGCAAGAACGTGATGCCGCGCGTCGCCGCCCTGCTCGACGTGATGCAGGTCTCGGAGATCACCGAGGTGGTGTCGTCCGACACGTTCAAGCGTCCGATCTATGCCGGCAACGCCATCCAGACGGTGCAGTCGAGCGATGCCAAGAAGGTCATCACCGTGCGCACCGCCTCCTTCAAGGCGGCGCCCGAGGGCGGCTCCGCCGCGGTCGAGAGCGTCGGCGCCGCGGCCGATCCGGCCCTGTCCGCCTTCGTCGAGAACAAGCTGTCGGGCGGCGAGCGCCCGGAACTCACCTCGGCCAAGATCATCATCTCGGGCGGCCGTGCGCTGGGCTCCTCGGAGAAGTTCCAGGAGGTCATCCTGCCGGTCGCCGACAAGCTCGGTGCGGCCGTCGGCGCAAGCCGTGCGGCAGTCGATGCCGGCTACGCGCCGAACGACTGGCAGGTCGGCCAGACCGGCAAGGTGGTGGCGCCCGACCTCTACATCGCGGTCGGCATCTCCGGCGCCATCCAGCACCTCGCCGGCATGAAGGACTCGAAGGTCATCGTCGCCATCAACAAGGACGAGGAGGCGCCGATCTTCCAGGTTGCCGACTACGGCCTCGTCGGCGACCTCTTCACCGTCCTGCCCGAACTCGAAAAGGCGCTTTGACGCTTTCAGAGCCATAGTATTAAATTCGAAGGGCCGGGGTGGACGAAGTCGCCCCGGCCCTTTAGTTTGCAGTGCACAAAAAATGAGCCGCAAAGGCTCTCCGACGGGATCAGAGCAATGGCAATCGAGACTGTGGGCATCATTGGTGCCGGGCAGATGGGCAGCGGCATCGCACAAGTGGCCGCGACGGCCGGCTACAAGGTGCTGCTCTACGATATTTCGGCCGACCGCATCGAGAACGGCCTGGCGACCATCAGCGGCAACCTGGCGCGCGTGGTCGCGCACGGCAAGCTCAGCGAGGAGGCCCGCAAGGCGGCGCTCGGTCACATCTCCGCGGCGAACGAGATGAGCGATCTCGCCGGCGCCGACCTCGTCATCGAGGCGGCGACCGAGGACGAGAGCGTCAAGCGCAAGATCTACGCGCAGCTCTGCCCGCAGCTCAATCCGGAAGCGATCCTGGCGACGAACACCTCGTCGATCTCGATCACGCGGCTGGCGGCGGCGACCGACCGTCCCGAGCGCTTCATGGGCGTGCATTTCATGAATCCGGTGCCGGTGATGAAGCTGGTCGAGCTGGTGCGTGGCATCGCCACCGACGATCCCACCTTCGAAGCGGCGAAGGAATTCGCGGCGAAGCTCGACAAGACCGTGACCGTGTCCGAGGACTTCCCGGCCTTCATCGTCAACCGCATCCTCCTGCCGATGATCAACGAGGCGATCTACACGCTCTACGAGGGCGTCGGCACTGTCGACGCCATCGACACGGCGATGAAGCTCGGCGCCAATCATCCGATGGGGCCGCTGCAGCTCGCCGACTTCATCGGCCTCGATACCTGCCTGTCGATCATGCAGGTGCTGCATGACGGCCTGTCGGACTCGAAATACCGCCCCTGCCCGCTGCTGGTGAAATATGTCGAGGCCGGCTGGCTCGGCCGCAAGACGGGCCGCGGCTTCTACGACTATCGCGGCGAGCACCCGGTGCCGACGCGGTAGAAGCCGGCCTCCTATTCTCCTACCGGCTCGCCGCGGCAATCAGCCTTTTCGCGTCGTCGCTCGCCCAATGGGCCGGGCCGTTCATATGGGCGAGAAGGCAGCCGTCGGCGTCGATGAGCAGCGTGACCGGAAGGCCGAGCGCCAGGCCGCGCTTCTTGAGGTCGTTGAAGAGGGCGAGCGTGTTGTCGCGGTAGTAGCCGAGCGTATCGATGCCGGTCTCGGCGAGGAATTTCTTCGGCTTGACGTCGTCGCCGGTGTCGACGTTGACGGCGATCACCTCGAACGTGTCGCCGCCCGCCTCCTTCTGAAGCGCGTTGAGCGCCGGCATCTCCTCGCGGCAGGGAAAGCACCACGTCGCCCAGAGGTTGAGGAGCACGGCCTTGCCGGCCCGGTCGGCGAGCGTCATCGGGCTGCCGTCGGGCGCGTTGAAGGCGAGCGCCCTGACCGACTGCGGCGGATCGGCGGCGAGCATGGCGGCGACTTCGCCGGTTGCGGCGGCGCCGAGGGCCTTCGCCTTGTCGGCCTTGGCCGCGCAGGCGGCGACGTCGGCCTCGCTGACGGCGGCGGCCGGAACGTCGGCGCCGTTGTTGCCAGCAGGGCGGCCGGTGACATATACCGCCACCGCGCCGGCAAGCGCGCCCGCCACTGCGGCCAGCAGGATCAGGCGCAGCGCCGGGAACATCGATCTTTTCTCTTCGGCCATAGAAGCAAGACCTCTAAACTCAGGCGCCCGGTTACCATGATGAGCGACGAAAAGACCAGCAACCAGATGTGGGGCGGACGTTTTGCCTCGGGTCCCGCCGCGATCATGCAGGCGATCAACGCCTCGATCTCCTTCGACAGGAAGCTCTACGCGGAAGACATAAAGGGGTCGATCGCCCATTCCGAGATGCTGGCCGCACAGGGCATCATCACCAAGGCCGACCAGAAGAAGATCGCCAAGGGGCTGAAGACGATCCTCGCCGAGATCGAGAGCGGCAAGTTCGCCTTCTCGGAGAAGCTCGAGGACATCCACATGAACGTCGAGGCGCGGCTGGCCGAACTGATAGGCCCGGCGGCGGGCCGTCTGCACACGGCGCGCTCGCGCAACGACCAGGTGGCGGTCGATTTCCGCCTATGGGTGAAGAACGAATTGCTGCGCGTGGCCGAGGCGCTGAAGGGGCTGATCGCCGCCTTCCTGGAGCGCGCGGAGGAGCATGCGGCGACCGTGATGCCCGGCTTCACCCATATGCAGGCGGCGCAGCCGGTGACCTTCGGCCATCACTGCATGGCCTATGTCGAGATGTTCTCGCGCGACCTCGGCCGCGTTCGCGACGCGATCGAGCGCATGGACGAGAGCCCGCTCGGCGCGGCGGCGCTCGCCGGCACCGGCTTTCCGATCGACCGGCAGATGACGGCGAAGGCGCTCGGCTTCCGCGAGCCGACCAGGAATTCGCTGGACTCGGTGTCCGACCGCGACTTCGCGCTGGAATTCCTGTCGATCGCGGCGATCTCGGGCACCCATCTGTCGCGGCTGGCGGAGGAGATCATCATCTGGTCGACGCCGCAATTCGGCTTCGTGAAGCTGTCGGATTCGTTCTCGACCGGCTCCTCGATCATGCCGCAGAAGAAGAACCCAGACGCGGCCGAGCTGGTGCGCGCCAAGATCGGCCGCGTCAACGGCCATCTGGTCGGGCTGCTCACCGTCATGAAGGGCCTGCCGCTGACCTATTCCAAGGACATGCAGGAGGACAAGGAAGCGGTGTTCGACGCCGCCGAGACGCTCGACCTGATGCTGGCGGCGATGACCGGCATGGTCAGTGACATG
>DATDJN010000361.1:0-4583 GCA_036520515.1 Rhizobiaceae bacterium | reverse complement strand
GAACTCGCCGTCGACGATGTCGATGCTCACCCCATGCAGGATTTCAACTGAACCAAACGACTTTCGGACTTCCCGAATTCCGACAGACGCCATCATTCCTCCCGAACGGCTGATCTGCGACGCCCTTCGAGGACGCGTCTTCTTCTCCCCTGGGCTGCTGCCTGCATTCCGCAGATCGCGCGAACAGTCATGGTAGCGCTACCCAGACCGAACTGTAAAGTCATCCTTATGGCCAATATGCGAGCGGGCGCCGCGGCCGGCGCGCGATATACGGGGCTGCGAGGGCTAGTCATTCCGACGAAACCTGGAGCGGCGCCGCTCCGGCGCGGCGCTGCACGTCGCCGAAGGCCTGCTGCAGGCGAACGTTGGACCGGACGGCCTTCTTGCCGGCTTCGATCAGCAGGTCGACCTGGCCGGCGGGAAGCGCCAGCCGGGTCGGGATGTTGTTGAGAGCGTGGCGCTCGGGCTCCGGAAAATCTTCGAAGGTGACGTCCTCGACGATCATGTCGACGTCACGGCAATCCCAGCCCGCGAGAGTGCCGCGGTATCGCCTGACCGTTTCGCGCGGAAGCGCGCAGCGCCATGCCACCAGCTTGCCGCGCCATGCATCCACGGAGAGCCTCAGCGCGTCGAACTCGTCGCGCACGGAAGAGCGGATGCCGGCGTTCGAGATGGCGCCGACCAGTTTCGGGAACTTCGGACCGGTCAAGGTCTTCACCCAGTCGCCCTCCGTGCGGATGCCGGCGTCGGCGACGATGAAGACGAAGGTGCGCAGCCTGACCGCCGCCTCGGCCGAGAGCGGGCCATGCGGCGACTTTGCGGCCTCGCGCTCCAGGGAGAAGCCGGTGACGCCGATATTGTCGGTGAGGCCGCCGTCGAGAAGCTTGATGTATTCGACGCCGGGGTCGGCCTGGTAGGTGTCGAGCGCGCGCGCATAGGCCTTGAGGCGAACCGACGCGGCGGGGTCGGCAAGGGCGCGTGTCAGCCACTCGGGCTGCCGGTAGTCGCAGCCGCCCGCGGTGGCCGTCGTCGATACGACCAGCGGCGCAAAGACAACGGGGAAGGCGGCCGAGGCGGCGACGGCATCGGCGATGCGCACCTTCTCGAGGTCGCTGCAAAGTGCGGCGAAGGTGTCGTAGGTGAAGTCGAAGGGAGTGCCGTTGTAGATGTCGGAGGCGTTGATCCAGACGACCGGCGCGTCCTTCCTCTGGAAGGCGGCATAGGTCCGGCCGTCGAAGACGTTGCGGTTGAGCCAGTCGGCGAAAGTCGAGCGGTCGTTGGCGCCGCCATTGTAGACGCGGATCAGGTTCAGCGGCGAGATGTGCGAATGCAGCTCCTTTTGGGCATTCTGCAACAGGAACCGTTCGCGCAGGTCGACATAGGCGCTGCCCTTGTAGCCAAAATAGGCGGCGGTGACGGCGCCTCCGGACGTGCCCGAGATCATGCGGATGTCATCGACCGCCGTGCGCCGCCGCGGATGCCGGTCGACGACGATCTCGTCCAGTCCGCGCAAAACGCCGTATCCGAAGGCGGCGGCGCGCGTGCCGCCGCCGGAGATGGCGAGGCCGATCACGGTGGAGCCGTCGTCCGTCGGGTCGGGCACGGATTCGGACGATGGCGGGCCGACCTCGGAGACATGGGTGTTGATCGGTCCGACATTGGTCAGCGTGCAGGCGCAAAGCGCCATGCCAATCACAAACAAAAAGGCAAGTTCCCGCGCCTGACGCATCTGCACCCACAACCTCCTACCGCAGGGCAATACTGCCGCAGCGGCAGGACTGCCGCAACCAGAAGTCGACGCAGGTCGGCATCAGGGCGCATACTGGCACGGTGCGACAATTCTGCTAGGGTCGGGACGCGACAGTATCGAGACGGAGGGACGGATGGCTGGGTTCAGCAAGGCAGTCGTCTCACAGCCCGGCAAGGAGCGGTTCGCACGCGCGCCGTTCGGCGGCCGCGTCATCATCCACGCAACCGCCGCGGAGACGGGAGGCGCGTTCGGGATGTGGGAGACGATCACGCCGCCCGGAGAGGGGCCGGCGCAACATACCCATACGCGCGAAGCCGAGATGTTCCGGGTTATCAGCGGAACCTATCGTTTCCGGTGCGGCGACGAGGAGTTCGATGGCCCGCCGGGCACGGTCGTCGTGCTGCCGCCGCATGTCCCGCACAGCTGGCGCAACATCAGCGACGAGCCGGGGCGCATTTTCGCGACGGTCACGCCGGGTGGGTTCGAACGCCTGTTCATCGAGGTCGAGGCGACCGGCGCGGACACACCGGAGAAGATTGCCGCGATCGAAGCCAGCCTCGGCCTGGTGAACGAGGAAACCGAGAAGCTGGCGGCGGCGCAACGGTGATCAGGCAACCGGCTTCATGTCGGCGATGACGGTCGGCAGGAGCTCCGACACCGTCGGGTGGATCGGCACCGTGCGCTGCAGGACCGTGTAGGGGGCCTTCGCGTAGATCATGTCCAGTATGCCGTGCACGACCTCGTCGCCGCTGGCGCCGAGGAGCGCGGCGCCGAGCAACTCCCTCGTGTCGGCATCGGCGACGATCTTCATGAAACCCTTGGTCTCGCCGCGCTCGACGGCGCGGCCCACCTGCGTCATCTGCCGCGTGCCGACCAGGATCTTCCGGCCGGTTTTCCTCGCCTCGGTCTCGGTCATGCCGGCGCGGCCGAGCGGCGGGTCGATGTAGAGCGCATAGGCGGTCTTGCGGTCGCTGAGGCGGCGGCTGTCGCCGTCGAGCAGGTTGGCGGCGACGATCTCGAAATCGTTGTAGGCGGTGTGGGTGAAGGCGCCGCGGCCGTTGCAGTCGCCGAGCGCATAGATGTGCGGCTGGCTGGTGCGCAGCTCGTCGTCGACGGTGATGTAGCCGTGCTCGTCGGTCGCGACCCCCGCCTTGTCGAGGCCGAGATCGGCAGTGTTGGGGACGCGGCCGATGGCGAGCAGCACGTGCGTGCCAGGCACGTCGCGGTCGCCGGTGGCGCAGTCGACATGCACGCACACGCCGTCGGCGCGGGGCGAGAAGCTGATGCACTCGGCGTCCAGCCGGAAGGCGATGCCTTCATCCTCGAGGATCGCCTTGATGGCATCGGAGATGTCGGGGTCCTCTCGGCCGATGACGCGCGGGCCTTTCTCGACGACTGTCACCCGGCTGCCGAAGCGGCGGTACATCTGGGCGAATTCGAGGCCGATGTAGGAACCGCCAACGATAACCAGATGCCCGGGCAGGAAGTCGATGTCCATGATGCTCGAATTGGTGAGATAGCTCACCTGATCGATGCCGGGCATGGGGGGCACGTTGGCGCGGCCGCCGACGTTGACGAAGATTTTTCCCGCGGAGATCGTCTCGCCGCCGACGCTCACCTCATGCGGCGAGAGGAAGGCCGCATGGCCGCGCAAGACCGTGCAGCGCTCCATGCCGCCGAGCCAGCCTTCGATGCCCGAGCGCGAATCCAGCGTCACCTTGTCCTTGCGCGCCTTCACCGCCTTCATGTCGGCCTCGATGCCGGCGGCGGAGAAGCCGTATTCGGCGGCGCGGCGCGCCATCTGCATGGCGTAGGCGCTGGCGACCATCGTCTTGGTCGGCTTGCAGCCGGTGTTGACGCAGGTGCCGCCGAAGAACTTTCGCTCGATCATGGCGACGGTCTGGCCGGCCGCGGTGAGGCGGCCGGCAAGGGACGGGCCGGCCTGGCCGGCCCCGATGATGATGGCGTCGAAGCTTTTTCCAGTCATGCGACCGCCGAGACGACCCAGAAGGCGAGAAGGATGGCGACGACGTCCTCGATGAGGGCGGCGGGCTGGTCGCGGCCGAAGGCGCCGGCGAGGCGGGCGCGGGCCTCCGCGCCGCCATAGGTTCCGATCGCCGCGCCGATGGCTCCGGCAACCAGACCGCCGAGAACCACGCCCCCCGCCGTGCCGATGACGGCGCCGGCGAAGGCCCCGCTGACGAGGCGCGCGCCGAATTGCTGCGGCACCTTGCGGCTGGGCGTCGAGGGAAGCTGGTCGGTGACGAGTTCGACGAGCGCGAGGACGGTGAAGAGGGCGACCGCGAGCCAGTGGCCCATGAAGCCGGCCCAGGTGCCGGCCACCGGCAGCCAGCCCAGATACGCGCCCCAGGCGATCGCGGCCGGCGCCATCATGGCGCGAAGACCGCCGACGAGGCCGATCAGAAGTGCAAGCAGGTAGAGCATGAATTCCCCTCTGATTCAGACATCCTGGCCGTCTGTCCATGGCTGAAAGCACTGGGCGGCACGGGTGACGCAACGGTAGCGGAGAAGGGAAAGGGACGCCAGACTGGAGGCGGTATCAGATACGGCGCCATAACGCTCCGCCCATGCACGCGTAAATTGCATCTTTGTAAATGTACAATTATCGATTGCAAACAAGAGAAATTCGCGCTTTGCTGGTGGGCCATAGGGATAGGGGAATCCCATGAGATCGTTCAAGATCGCGTTGTTGTGTGCCGGTATCGCGTGGGCGTGTTTGACAAGGCCGGCACTCGCGCAGGTGCCGCCCCACGCTCCCGGGACAATCTGCTTTACCCCGACGTTCTGGTGCTGGGCGCAGTGGCCCGGGCCG
>DATDJN010000360.1:0-4986 GCA_036520515.1 Rhizobiaceae bacterium | reverse complement strand
TCGGCCTTGAGCTTGGCGAGCTCCATTGTATCGCCGAACCAGGGACGCTCGAAGGTCTGGCCTCCGAAGGGGTCGCCGCCCGGCCAGGCGAAGGAGTGCCAATAGGCGACGGCGAAGCGCAGATGATCCTCGAGCCGCTTGCCGGCGACGACCTCGTCCTTGTTGTAGAAGCGGTAGGCGAGAGGATTGGTGCTGTCCGGGCCCTCGTATTTGACCTTCTTGACGTCGCCGAAAAAGCCGGTGGGCATCATGAAACTCCTCTGATGGCGGGATAGAGCGCGCGGTAGCGGCTGTAGGCTTCCGAATAGGCGCCGGCGAGGCCAGCGTCGGGCTCGACCGTCTCTTCGGTCGCCGGTGTGGTGCAGACAGCGAGCGGGTCGGCCTTCTCGGCGGCGATGAGGCCAAGGCGCGCCGCGCCAAAGGCCGCGCCGAAATCGCCGTCGGCCGGGATGTCGACCGGCATGCCGAGCGCGGTGGCCAGCGATTTCAGCCAGTAGCGGGAGCGCGAGCCGCCGCCGATCGCCGTGACGCGCGCCAGCTCGGTACCTGCGGCACGCAGCGCTTCCAGGCTGTCGCGGAATGCGAAGGCAACGCCTTCCAGCACCGCCTGGGTCAGCGTCGCACGGTCGGCCTCGTGACCGAGGCCGGTAAACGAGCCGCGCATCGCGGCATCGTTGTGCGGCGTGCGTTCTCCGGAAAGATAGGGCAGGAAGGTGACGCCGGTCGGCGTCCTGAGCTCCTGGCCAAGCTCGGCCGTCAGGTCGCCGGCGCTCTTGCCCGATATGCCCGACAGCCAGTTGAGCGAGTCGGTGGCCGACAGGATGACACCCATCTGGTGCCAGGTGTTCGGCAGCGCATGGCAGAACGTGTGCACCGCGCTTTCGGGGTTGGGCAGGTAGGAACCGTTGGCTGCAAACAGCACGCCCGACGTGCCGAGCGACGCAAAGGCCTGGCCGGGCTTCACCGTGCCCATGCCGCAGGCCGAGGCCGCATTGTCGCCTGCACCGCCGGCAACCGGGATGCCTGACTTCAAGCCCCATTTGGAGGCGAGCTCGGCGCGCAAGGCTCCTGCCGGATCAGTGCCTTCGACCAGGCGCGGCATATGGCTTTCGCTGAGTTCTGTGGCGGCAAGCAGTTCGCCCGACCAGCGACGCCCGGCGACATCAAGCCACGAGGTGCCGGCCGAATCGGACATCTCCGACATGTGCTCGCCGGTCAGCCAGAGGCGCAGGTAATCCTTGGGCAACAGCACCTTCGCTATCCTCGCGAAGATTGCCGGCTCGTTGTTCTTCACCCAGGCAAGCTTTGGCGCGGTGAAGCCGGGAAACACGATGTTGCCGGTGATCGCGCGGAAACGCGGATCGGCGTCGAGCTTGGCCGCTTCGGCGTGGCTGCGCGTATCGTTCCACATGATGCAGGGGCGCAGCACCTTGTCGGCGGCATCGAGCAGCGTTGCCCCATGCATGTGGCCGGAAAGACCGATACCCTTCACGGCGGCAAGCGCAGCGCCGTGTTTCGCCTTCAACTCCGCGAGCGCCTTCTCGGTCGCGGCGATCCAGTCTGCCGGATCCTGCTCGGACCAGCCGGGATGGGGACGCGAGAGCTCCACCGAAGCGCTGGCCGAGGCGACCGCCGCCTGATTGGAATCGATAAGCAGCGTCTTTACGCTCGACGTGCCGAGATCGATGCCGAGATACATGCCGCTCCTCCCGGCCGTTTAGCCGGCCGTCCTGGGGTCCCCGATTTCGGGGCCGCGTTTCCTCCGGACAAATCCTACAGCGCAAAATCGTATGCCGCGCAACTGGCCGAGCCGGATTTTTTTCGTGTTTCGCAAAAAATCAGACGGATTGATACGCACTGGACAGTGCCGGCGGCCTCGGCTCCCGAAAGCGGAAGGCCAAGTTTGTCTTTTTCGGGCACCCGCGCCCCCGTCTCAGTTGCCGGAGCGCATGGCGACGGTGGCGATGCCGGCGCCGACGAGCAGCGAGCCGCCTGCGCGGTTGAACATGCGGATGGCGCGCGGATTGCGCACCATGTCCCTGGCGCGCGCGGCGACCAGCGCGTAGCCGAAGGCATTGGCGAAGGCCAGCGTCAGGAAGGTCGCCTCGAAAATCGCCATCTGCGTCCAGAAATCGGCATGGCGGTCGAGGAACTGGGGCAGGAAAGCGACGAAGAAGGTGATGCTCTTCGGGTTAAGCGCGGTGACCAGCCAGGCGTGGGCCGTCATCTTCGCCGAGGATGCCGCATCCGTTCGGGGCTCGGCGCTGAGCGAGCCCCCGGCGCGAAACAGCTTTATGCCGAGATAGATGAGATAGGCCGCTCCTATCCATTTCAGCGCCGTGAAGACGGTGGCGGACGCGGCGAGCAGCGCGCCGATGCCGAGCATGGAGAGGGTCATCGCGGTGAAGTCGCCGAGCGCCACGCCGACGGCCATCGGCAGCGCGGTGCGCCAGCCTTGCCCCAAAGCGTAGGAAACGACGAGCAGGATGGTCGGTCCCGGTATCATGAGAAGGATGCTGGAGGCCGCGACGAAGGCAAGCCAGGTTTCGAAGGACATTCTAGTCTCCCTGTCGGCGGGGAGGATAAATCGCCTGCCCGCGGCGTTTGTAAAGTGGGGAGCTGACCGGGCTTATGGACGGCCGAGATACTCCCTTGCGATCTCCTTCAGCCGAGCCTCGCCGAAACACGCGCCATGGCCGCCATGGACGATGCCGACCGGAAGGTCGAGGAGCCTGCGCATGGTGGCGCGGTAGTCGTCCCGGTTGGAGCACCACATGTCGTCGATCAGCGTGTCGTCGTAGATCGCATCGCCCGAAAACAGCAGCCCGTCGCGTTCGTCGTAGAGGCCGATGCAGCCGAAGGAATGGCCGGGCAGGGCAAGCACGGTGAAGCTGCGGTCGCCGGTGTCGATGCGGTCGCCCTCGTCGAGGATGCGGGTGAGCGGCGCCGGTCGGATGCGGTAATCCTCGGCGCGCCAGCCGGCGGTGGGCAGGCGCGTCACCGGCTCTGGCAGGGCGCGGAACTCGCCGGCGAAGGTCCAGCGGTCGTCCATGGTGGCGAATGCGTCGGCTTCGGCCCGTGGACCGGCCCGTTCCGCGAACTCATGGAGCGAGCCGACGTGGTCGGCATGGATGTGGGTGGCGACCGCCAGCACCGGCTTGCCGGGCGCCAGGTCGAGCAGCGGGACGAGCGGCGCCAGCCCCATGCCGGCGTCAATGACGAGGTCGAGATCGCGGCCTTTGAGGTGATAGAAATTCGCCCTGAAGTAATCGTTCAGGAACGGTTCGGTATATGCTGCGAGGTTCGCGTCGATAGATGTTCTCGAGAACCATGGCTGGCCTGCTGGTAGTGCTGTCGGCTGCAAGCTCGATCTCCTCGAAGCGATGTCAGCCGATTGGGACAGGAAACGCGCCGCCGGGCAAGTGCCCGGCTAGCGGTCAATGAGCGCCGAGCAGCACGCCCAGCATATGGGCGAGGCTGGTGTCGGCCCCGAGCACGAACGCACTCGCAATGAAGGCCGCGGTGAACAGCGCGAGGTCGGTCTTCAATGTGTGGCTCATGGTTTCCCCTCATGTCTCAGGTAGGCGAAGTAGCCGCCCGTTCGGGGAGAGATTGTGACGGCGGCATGGTCTTTTCGTGCAGATGCCGGGCGGGCGCGCCGGCGTTGCCCAAAAGCCACGGCGCGAAGCCTTGGCCACCAAGGCTTTCACTTTTCGTCAACCATGAATCGCTAAAATGCGGGATAGCTCGGGCACTCCTGCGCGAGCGTACAGCCGAGTGGAACTGTGCCCGTGTCTAAGCTCGCGTCCAAGCCATCCGCACCGCCGCAACTCCCTGAATCACTCTCGCGCCGCGCCGCGCTTTTCGGCATCGGCTCGGCGGCCCTCCTCGCCGGCTGCTCGCGGTCGCTGGACATGGCGGCGCTCGATATCCCGGCCTACCAGGTCGACGACCTGACGACCGGTTCGATCCGGCCGAAGATCAGCGTCGATCGCCAGGTGACGTCGCCGGAGTTGATGTATGCGTCGTTCACCGACGGGAATTTCACCCTGCCCGAGGTGCCGTTCAAGAAAATCGAGCCGAAATGGCGCCGCCAGGTGGTGGTCGATCCGACCGGCGAGGCGCCCGGCACCATCGTGGTCAGGCTGCAGGAACGCTTCCTCTATTGGGTCCAGCCGGGCGGCGACGCGCTGCGCTACGGCGTCGGCATCGGCAAGGAGGGCTTCCTCTGGTCAGGCCGGGCCAACATCCAGTACGGCAAGAAGTGGCCGACCTGGACGCCTCCGCAGGAGATGATCGCCCGCAAGCCGGAACTGGCGAAATGGCGCGGCGGCCAGCCCGGCGGCCTCGACAACCCGCTCGGCGCGCGTGCGCTGTACATCTTCAAGGACGGGCGCGACACCGGCTTCCGCGTGCACGGCTCGCCGGAATGGTGGACCATCGGCCAGGCCATGTCGTCGGGCTGCGTGCGCATGATCAACCAGGACGTCATCGACCTCTTCAACCGCGTGAACGGCAAGACGCCGATCGTGGTGGTGTAGTGCCGACACCCGACCTCCCCCCTTGAGGGGAGGTCGGCGAGCAAAGCGAGCCGGGTGGGGCACCCGGAGGTAGCACTCGGCGTTCTTTTTCATCGTCGAATTTCACGCGAGGCTACCCCACCCGTCGCCCTGCGGGCGCCACCCTCCCCTCAAGGGGGGAAACCCGCGCGCATCGTCGTCGCCACGCCCTGCTTTCGCAGTCTGGCCATTTCAAAGAACGCTCTTCGCCACGGGAAGAGAAGTCGGGAAGCGGGGCGCGAGACCCAAGCCTCTGAAAAACTAAAACGTGGCCCGGTTTCCCGCGCCCCGCCGGTGTTTTCACCACAGCGACAGTGGGCCGGATCGGGGCTGTCGCTCGCCGCCGGCCGGACATGTCGCCTGGCCCAGGTCTTGGGGATCGACTCCCTAAACCGCGCTACCGTCGCGCGGCCGACCCGGACACCGC
>DATDJN010000359.1:0-5169 GCA_036520515.1 Rhizobiaceae bacterium | reverse complement strand
ATCTCGACGTGATCGTGCCGCGCGGCGGCAAAAGCCTGGTCGCCCGCGTGCAGAACGAGGCGCGGGTGCCCGTCTTCGCGCATCTCGAAGGCATTTGCCATCTCTACCTCGACCGCTCGGCCAACCTCGACATGGCGGAAGGCATCAGGGCGATTGCCGAACTCAAAGATCCCGTGGGCGAGGTCATTGCCGAATGGGACCGGCCCAACGGGCTGCATATCGAGCGGGTGCGCACGCCGCTCGGCGTCATCGGCGTGATCTATGAGAGCCGTCCGAACGTGACGGCCGATGCCGGCGCGCTCTGCCTCAAGGCGGGCAATCCGGTGATCCTGAGGGGCGGGTCGGATTCGCTGAATTCCTCCGCCGCGATCCATGCCTGCCTCGCCGAGGGGCTCGCCGCGGCGGGCTTGCCCGAGGACGCGATCCAACTCGTGCCGGTCGCCGATCGCGCCGCGGTTGGCGAAATGCTCGCCGGCCTTCAAGGCAATCTCGACGTGATCGTGCCGCGCGGCGGCAAAAGCCTGGTCGCCCGCGTGCAGAACGAGGCGCGGGTGCCCGTCTTCGCGCATCTCGAAGGCATTTGCCATCTCTACATCGACGGCTCTGCCAAGCTCGACATGGCGGTGAAGATCGCCGTCAACGCCAAGATGCGGCGTACCGGAATCTGCGGCGCAGCCGAGACGTTGCTCATCGACCGCGCGGTTGCCACGACGCATCTCGTGCCGATCCTCGAGGCGCTCGACGAGGCCGGCTGCGAGATACGGGGTACGGCAGAGGTATCGGCGGCATTTCCGAAGGCCAAGCCCTCGACCGACGAGGACTGGACCACCGAATATCTCGACGCGATCATCTCGGTGAAGCTGGTGGATGGGGTTGGCGAGGCGATCGAGCATATCGAGACCTTTTCTTCCCATCATACCGAAGGTATCGTCGCCGAGGATAAAGCGGCGGTCGAACGTTTCTTCAACGAGATCGATTCCGCCATCCTGCTGCACAACGCCTCGACGCAATTCGCCGATGGCGGCGAGTTCGGCATGGGGGCCGAGATCGGCATCGCCACCGGCAAGATGCATGCGCGCGGCCCGGTTGGCGTCGAACAGCTCACCTCGTTCAAATACCGGGTGCGCGGAACGGGGCAGGTGCGTCCGTGACCTGCCTTGCGCATATCTGCTGAAGCGCCGGTGCTGCCGGTTCCAGCGCGTTACCTGCGCATGCCGCATGTCGAGAAGGGCATGCAGGTCGGTCTGTTCGGCGGTTCGTTCAACCCGCCGCATGGGGGACATGCGCTGGTCGCCGAGATCGCGCTGAAGCGGCTGGCGCTCGACCAGCTCTGGTGGATCGTCACGCCGGGCAATCCGCTGAAGGCCGGCAACGAGCTTGCGCCCCTTGGCGATCGGCTGAAGCTATCCGAGCAGGTCGCGCGAAACCCGCGCATCAAGGTCACCGCCTTCGAGGCGGCGCATCGCCTGCGCTATACGGCCGACACGCTGGCGCTGGTGCGCGCCCGAAACCCCGGCGTCAACTTCGTCTGGGTGATGGGCGCCGACAGCCTGCGCGATTTCCATCGCTGGCAGCGCTGGCAGCGCATCGCGCTGACTTTCCCGATCGCCGTCATCGACCGGCCCGGTTCGACGCTGTCCCTCCTGTCGTCGATGATGGCGAAGACATTCGATTACGCACGCGTCGACGAGATCGAGGCGCCGCGGCTCGCCCGCATGAAGGCGCCGGCCTGGACCTTCATCCACGGCCCTCGCTCGCGACTGTCGTCCACCGCCATCCGCGCGGCGCGGAAGTAGAGCAGGTCGCTTCGATCAGCCGTACCAGGCGCCCTGCACCACCTTGGTCTCGGGGGCGGCGGCCGTCACCTTGCTGGCGAAGGCCTGCGGGTCGCTGCCCTTGTAGTGGTAGGGGTAGACGACGGCCGGCTTGAACTCCGCCACCGCCGAGCTCGCCTGGTCGACGTCCATCGTAAAGGGCAGGTTCATCGGCACGAAGGCGATGTCGATGTCCTTCAAAGCGCGCATCTCCGGAATGTCCTCGGTGTCGCCGGCGATGTAGATGCGGCTGCCGTCGACGGTGAGCACATAGCCGTTGTCGCGACCCTGCGGGTGGTATTTCTTGCGATCCTCGGTGGTGTTGTAGGCAGGGATCGCCTCGATCGCCACGGAGCCGACCGTCGTGTTCTCGCCATTGCCGATGGCGGTCGCCTTGGCCTTCAGGTCGGCCGGCAGCTTCTCCAGCACAGCGGGGTTCACCACCAGCCTGGTGTCGGGGCCGACGATCGCGGCGAGCGTCTCCGGGTCGAAATGGTCCTGGTGCTCGTGCGTGATCAGCACCAGCCCGGCGGCCGGCTGGCCGTCGTAAAGCGCCTTGCCGCCGACGGGGTCGTTGTAGATCACCAGGTCGGGCACGCTCATGACGAAGCTCGCGTGGCTGACCGGGCTGATGAGGATATCGCCGCCATTGGCGGCCTTGTAGCTGTCGCCCTTGCCCTGGGCGCGGGCGGTGAAGGGCATGACGGTCGTGGCACCGAGGCCGGCAAGCCCGAGCAGCAGCGTGTCGCGTCGCGTGAAAATCATGGCAACCTCCCTCTCGTGTGAATGCTTGCGGTCCGGCTAAACAGTGCCGCCGCGATGCGGCTTAGACTAGGCGAAAGCGTTTCGGCGGCAAGCGCCTCGCGCGAACGTGATGGGTACGGCGCGAACGCCGGGACGCAGCATCCTTTCCCCGTCCCGTCGGCCGCCGCTCATGCCCGGCCGTAGCGCTGCTTGAGGTGCTCGGTGAAATGGCGGGCGGCAAGCTTCTCGCCGGTGGCGCGCTCCAACAGTTCCGGCGTCGAGTAGCGCGAGCCCTGCGACCAGATCCTCTCGCGCCGCCATTCGTTCACCGCGTCGAACCTGCCCTTCGCCAGGTCCTCGTCGACCTCCGGATGCTCTCGCCTCAGCGCCGCCCATTGCTGCGCGGCCATCATGGCGCCCAGCGTGTAGGACGGGAAATAGCCGAAGGCGCCGCCGGGCCAGTGCACGTCCTGCATCGGACCGTCGGCGAAATTCCCCGCGGTCGAGAGGCCGAGATAGCCCTTCATCTTGGCGTCCCAGGCCTCGGGGATGTCGGCCGCTTCCAGCCGGCCCGCGACCAGCTCCTGCTCCAGCTCGTAGCGCAGGATGACGTGCAGCGGGTAAGTGACCTCGTCGGCATCCACACGGATCAGCCCGCGCTCGACCAGATGCACATGCGGCAGGATGTCCGATATCGACCATTCCTCGCCGAGATGTCTCTCGACCACCGGCAGCGCCCAGACCCAGAAGGCCGGGTTGCGGCCGAGCTGCTTTTCCACGAACAGGCTCTGGCTTTCGTGGAACGCCATGCCCCGTGCGCGGCCGAGCGGCCAGTGCGCCCATTCGGCCGGCAGGTTCTGCTCGTAGAGCGCGTGGCCGGTCTCGTGCAGCACGCCCATCAGCGCCGAAAGGAACTCGTCGGTGCGGTAGCGCGTCGTGATGCGCACGTCGGTCGGCACGCCGCCACAGAAGGGGTGGTGCGAGACGGACAGGCTGCCATGGGTGAGGTCGAAGCCGACCGCCGCCATCATGGCGAGGCCGAGCTCGCGCTGGCGGTCGATGGGATAGTTGCCTGACAAGGCTTTCAGCGGCGACTTCCCCAACCGCTCTTCCTGCACCGCCAGCGCTTGCGGTACGAAATCCCCGAGGAAGCTCTTCAGTTCGGCGAAGACCGGCGTGATGTCGGCGGCGCGGTTGCCGGGATCGTACTGTTCCATCAGCGCGTCGTAGGGAGCGAGGCCGAGCTTGTCGGCGCGCATGGCGGCCTCCTCGCGCACCAGCGAAATGACGTTTTCGAGCGACGGCAGGAACCCCGCCCAGTCATTCTTTCCCCTGAGGTCGCGCCAGAGCTGTTCGGAACGCATGCGCGCGGTGGTCTGGCGCTCGACGAATTCGGCGGGCAGGCAGGTCAGGTTCGTGTAGTGGCGGCGGAATTCGCGCACCGCTGCCTGCTGGTCGGCGTTGAGCGGTTCCGCCTCGGCTGCGTCGATCCAGTCGGCGATCTCCGGTGCCGTGGCCTGGCGGTGCAGCATGCCGGCGAGGCCGGCCATCGCCTCGGCGCGCTTCTCGCCGCCGCCGACCGCCATATGCGTCGCCTCGTCGGCGCCGAGTATGGCCAGCGCATGGTCCAGCGCTTCGAGCCTGTGGCCGAGCTGGTCGAGTTTTTGAAAGGACATGGCGATTCCTCGTTCGGGTCGCCGCGAAGAGACAGCAAGGGCGGGGCGACGGCAAGTGCGTCGGCGCGCTCTCCCATGTGCGGACGCGCGAAAGCGTCCTCCCGCCCGCGCAAAGCGGAAGGGAGGCGGGAGGCGGGAGGCGGACACCTGGACCGCGCCTCACTCAATTGAAATGCGGCGCGGTCTTCAGCGTCCGCCGGTGCTTTCACCGCGGCGACGGTGGGCCGGATCGGGGCTGTCGCTCGCCGCCGGCCGGACATGTCGCCTAGCCCAGGTCTTGGGGATCGCCTCCCTAAACCGCGCTACCGTTGCGCGGCCGACCCGGACACCGCCGCCCTCCCCTGATCCCCGGTGCGCACCAGAGCTCCCGCGAGGGCGATGTGCCGAGTATCGCCGCTATGGAACGGGTGGGGATAAAACCCGACAACAAGGATTCCGCGAAATCTCATATGCCATTGATCGGAATAGCGTAATTCTTTCGGGCCGGCTAAAGCAGCACGGAATTCATCCACGGACGACGCGCCGGAGGCAAAATGCCGGGCAATATCCTGGTCGCGCTGGTGGCGGCTCTGGCGCCGATCTCACTGTGGTTCGACCACTGATGTCAATGCGAGGCACAGTGGCATTTTCTACGAAGTGGCACTATGTTGAGGCAAGCTACGAGGTGCCGGATGAGCGAACTGGTGACCGATGTGAAGATGGCGGCCAATGGAAGGCTGGTACTGCCCCAGGCCGTGCGGCGCGCCATCGGCGTCGAGGGAGAAACGCGGCTTGTCGTGACCGTGGAGGCGGGAGAACTTCGTCTTTCCCCCATGGCGAACGGCGTCGCCCGCGCTCAGGCGCTCTACCGGAAGCACGCCAAAGTGAAGCGGAGTTCGCAGGATTTCCTTGCCGACCGCGAGCGCGACTAGTCGTGGCGGCGGTCGTCCTTGATG
>DATDJN010000358.1:0-5848 GCA_036520515.1 Rhizobiaceae bacterium | reverse complement strand
CACGCGGTCGGCATGTACGGCAACCGCGGTGGCGGCATCACCGAGCAGGAAGGCCTCGCCGACCGCATCGACATCATCGAGGGCACGCTGGCCAAGGCATTCGGCACGCTGGGCGGCTACATCACCGGCAAGGCGACCGTCGTCGATGCCGTGCGCTCCTATGCGCCGGGCTTCATCTTCACCACGGCGCTGCCGCCCGCGATCGCCGCGGCGGCCACCGCTTCCATCCGCCACCTCAAGGTGTCCCAGGCCGAGCGCGAGGCGCAGCAGCGCCAGGTCGCGCACACCAAGGACGTGCTCACCGCTGCCGGCCTGCCGGTGATGGCGTCGAACACGCACATCGTTCCGGTGCTGGTCGGCGATCCCGAGCTCTGCAAGATGGCCACCGACCGGCTGCTCGGCGTGCACGGCATCTACATCCAGCCGATCAACTACCCGACCGTGCCGCGCGGCACGGAGCGGCTGCGCATCACGCCGACGCCTTTCCACGACGGCGCGTTGATCGACCGGCTCAAGGACGCGCTGGTCGAGACCTGGGACGCGCTTGGCATCCCCTACGGCTCTGTCGGCAGCCCTGCCGCCGCCACGTCCGACCGCATCATCCCGCTGCTGGTGCCGAAGTCCGGCGGGTGAGCGCCAGGCTCACCTCTTCCTGATCCACTCCGCCAGCCGGTTGGCCGCTTCCTCGACATGGTCGAGACGGCGGTGGAAGCACAGTCTGAGATAGCCTTCGCCCGCATTGCCGAAGGCGACGCCGGGCGCCAGCCCGACATTGGCCTTGTCGACGATCTCGAAGGCGGCCTTTTGCGAATCCGTCACGCCGTCGATCGAGAACAACAGATAGAAGGCGCCGGGCGGCACGCTGAAGCGCACCCTTCCCGTCTCCGCCAGCTTCCGGCACACGAGGTCGCGCGCGGCCTTGGCCTGTCCGATCTGCCGCGCCAGAAAGGCGTCGCCCTCGTCGAGCGCCGCGGTCGCCCCGCGCTGCAGGAACTGCGCGACGCCCGAGCTCGAATACTGGATCAGGTTCTCGAAGGTTCGCTCCAGGGAAGGATGCGTGCGCATCCAGCCGATGCGCCACCCGGTCATCGCCCAGTTCTTGGAGAAGGTGTTGACGAAGAGGATGCGGTCCTCAGGCTCCATGATGTCCATGAAGGACGGCGCGCGCCGGCCGCCGTAGTGGAACAGCGCATAGATCTCGTCGGCGATGATCCAGAGACCCTTGCGGCGGGCGAGATCGAGCAGCGCCTTCAGCGTCTCGATGTCGGCCGTCCAGCCGGTCGGGTTGGCGGGTGTATTCACGAAGATGACCTTCGTGCGCGCCGTCACCGCAGCCTCGACCCGCGCCACGTCGCAATACCAGCCATTGCCGCCCTCTTCGAGCGGCACCGGCACCGGGGTCGCCCCGGCCACAGCCGCCGCCGCCGCGAAGTTCGGCCAGGCAGGCTCCAGGTAGATCGCCTCGTCGCCGGCCCCGGCCGTCGCCTGCAGCGCGAGCACGATCGCCTGCATGCCACCGATGGTGACGAGGAACTCGTCCGGCGAAAAACTCATGCCGAAATGCCGCTCGTGGTAGCGGGCGAGCGCCTCGCGCAGTTCGGGAATGCCGCCCTGCCACGTATAGAAGGTCTCGCCGGCGTCGAGCCCGCGCTTGGCGGCGGCGCTGATGAAGTCCGGCGTCGGCAGGTCGCTCTCGCCCGACCACAGCGGGATCAGGCCGGGCCGGCCGCGGCCGTAATTGGCGACTGCCTCGATGCCGCTTACGGGGGCCTGCCGGGCCTCGGCCCGCAGCATATCGGTCAGGGACATGAAGGTTTCCGTCAGGTTGAACCGGCAGGATGTAGCCGGTTTTCGCCGCGCCGGAAACCGGGACCCGGCCGCCAGCGCGGCCGGGTTCTTGATCCAGGGCTTACGCGCGCTTGGCGAGCAGGTCGCGGATTTCGGTGAGCAGCTGCACGTCGGCGGGCGGAGGGGCCGCAGGCGCCGCCTGCTTCTCGCGCTCCAGCCGCTTGCGCATATTGTTCACCGCCTTGACCATCAGGAAGATGATGAAGGCGAGGATCAGGAAGTTGATGACCACGGTGATGAAATTGCCGTAGGCGAATACCGGGCCCTGCTTCCTCGCCTCCTCCAGCGAAGTGGCGGTCACCGCATCGGAGAGCGGGTAGAAATAGTTGGAGAAGTCCGCGCTTCCGGCCATGCCGACGATCGGCATGACGATGTCGCCGACCAGCGAGTTGACGATCAGGCCGAACGCGCCGCCGATGATGACGCCGACGGCAAGGTCCATCACATTGCCCCGGGCGATGAATTCCTGGAATTCCTTTAGCATCAAATCCTCCTTGGTATCGGCCCGGTGGTCTGTGGCCGGATTCGGCATGTTGGGCTTGCGGAGCTTAGCAAATAACTCCGCTCCCCGAACCGGGAAATGCGAGGGAGTTCCGGCGCTTTCGGTGTCGGCTGACGGGCGGCGCGTGCTTTCGCGGGGAAAGAGCTTCGGCGCAAGCCATTGATTTCACTCGAAAGCATGTGAAAGCTTCGGCCATTCTATCCACACACCTCGCATCGCGCGCATAATCCTCGCACTGCTCTCGCGGGAACCTGGTGCGCACCGGGTATCAGGGAGGGCGGCGGTGTCCGGGTCGGCCGCGCGACGGTAGCGCGGTTTAGGGAGATGATCCCCAAGACCTGGGCCAGGCGATATGTCCGGCCGGCGGCGAGCGACAGCCCCGATCCGGCCCACTATCGCTGTGGTGAAAACACCGGCGGGGTGCGGGAAACCGGGCCACGTTTTAGTTTTTCAGAGGCTTGGGTCTCGCGCCCCGCTTCCCGACTTCTGCTCCCGTGGCGAGCAGCGTTCCTTGACAAAAGCCAGACCGCGAAAGCGGGGCGTGGCAACGATCCGGTTTGGCCTCCTTGCCCCATGGACACCCGCCCGAAGCTATGGTTGCCTTTGCCGGTGGACCGCACGGCCGCACCGGGAGGAGTTTTTGGGCTTGCAGGGCTTCCTCGTCGTCCTCGTGGCGCTTGCCTATGTGACGCTGCTTTTCGTCATCGCCAGCCTCGGCGACCGCTGGTCGGCGAGGCGCGGGCCGGCGCGCGTGCGGCCCTATATCTATGCGCTCAGCCTCGCCATCTACTGCACCTCGTGGACCTTTTTCGGCTCGGTCGGCCTCGCCACCGAGCGCGGCCTCGAATTCCTTGCCATCTATATCGGCCCCGTGCTGGTCTTCCTGTTCGGCTTCCCGCTGCTCAGCCGCATCATCCGCCTTGCCAAGGCCGAAAAGATCACGTCGATCGCCGACTTCCTCGGCGCCCGCTACGGCAAGAGCTTTTCCGTCGCCTCGATCGCGACCTTGATCGCGGTGGTCGGCGCGGTCCCCTATATCGCGCTGCAGCTCAAGGCGATCTCCGGCTCGGTCAGCCTGATGGTCGAGCACTATAGCGGCGCGCCGCTCAGCTTCGATCCCTTCGTCAGCGACATCTCGCTGGTCATCGCCATGCTGCTTGCGCTCTTCGCCGTTCTGTTCGGCACCCGCCACGCCGACGCCACCGAGCACCAGGACGGGCTGATCCTCGCCGTCGCCGTCGAATCGGTGGTCAAGCTCGCCGCCTTCCTGGCAGTCGGCCTGCTCGTGTTTTTCTTCCTGTTCGATGGGCCCGAGGGACTGTTCGACACGCTCGCCGCCAACCGCGAAGTGCAGGCTTCGCTCGACTTCCGCACCTCGCTCGGCACCTGGCTGGTCATGACGGCGCTTTCCGGCTTCGCCATCATCATGCTGCCCAGGCAATTCTACGTGATGATCGTCGAGAACCGCTCCGGGGTGGAGTTGCGCACGGCGACCTGGGTCTTCCCGCTCTACCTGATCGCCATCAACCTCTTCGTGCTGCCGGTGGCGCTCGCCGGCGTCGTGCTCATCGGCGGGGCGACCAGCAGCGACCTCTACGTGCTGTCGCTGCCGCTGCTCAACGGCCACCACGCGCTTGCCATGGCGGCCTTCATCGGCGGCCTGTCGGCTGCAACCGCGATGGTGATCGTGGAAAGCGTGGCGTTGTCGATCATGGTCTCCAACGACCTTGTCATCCCGCTCTTCGTGCGGCGGCTCCAGAAGGGGCGCTCGGCGGAGAACGCCGACTGGTCGGCCCTCATCCTCAATGTGCGGCGCGCCTCGATCTTCATCATCCTGTTCGTCGCCTTCCTCTACTACCGCGAGAGCACCAACAACGCCCGGCTGGCCTCGATCGGACTGATGTCCTTCGCGGCGATCGCGCAATTCGCGCCGGCCTTCTTCGGCGGGCTGATCTGGCGCGGCGCCAACGCCCGCGGCGCGGCCCTCGGCATGACGGCCGGCATCCTCACCTGGGCCTATACGCTGCTCCTGCCCTCGCTCGCCGGGTCGGACACCAGCATCCTCGTCAACGGCCCGTTCGGCATCGATGCTCTGCGGCCGCAGGCGCTGTTCGGCACCGAGGCCGAGCCGCTGAACCACGGCGTCATGTGGAGCCTGTCGGTCAATCTCTTCTTCTACGTGCTCGGCTCCCTTTCTCGCGCGTCGGTGCCGCTCGAAAGAATCCAGTCGGCGATCTTCGTGCCGCGCGACTCCAGCCCGATGCCGAACCTCAAGCGCTTTCGAACGGCGACCACGGTCAACGACCTCAAGGACACGATCTCGCGTTATCTCGGCGTCGAGCGGACCGAGCGCTCCTTTCAGAGCTTCGAGGCAAAGAACGGCGCGCTGAACGGCAACGAGCAGGCGGGCATGGATGTCATCCGCTTCTCCGAGCAGCTGCTCGCCAGCGCGGTCGGCTCGTCTTCGGCGCGACTGATCCTGTCGCTGCTCTTCAAGCGAGGCGACAGCGGCTCCAAGGACACGTTCCGCCTGCTCGACGACGCCACCGAGGCGCTGCAGCAGAACCGCGACCTGCTGCAGATCGCGCTCGACCAGATGGAGCAGGGCATCACCGTCTTCGACCGCGACTTCCGGCTGACCTGCTGGAACCGGCAGTACCGCCTGTTGTTCGACCTGCCGGACGAGATGGGCCAGGTCGGCGTTTCGCTTGACCACATCCTCCACCATCTGGCGCGGCGGGGCGACATCGCGCCGGACATGCAGGTCGCCATACTCGACCGCATGATGAGCTTCGGCGCGCCCTGGCAGATGGAGCTGAGGACCAGCGGCCGCACCCTCGAGCTGCGCTCCAATCCGATGCCGGACGGCGGCATCGTCGCCACCTATGCCGACATCACGCAACGCGTCGAGGCGGACCTCGCGCTGAAACGCGCCAACGAATCGCTGGAGCAGCGGGTCGAACGGCGTACCGCCGAGCTCTTGCGGGTCAACGACGAGCTGGCCCAGGCGCAGATGTTCGCCGAGGAGGCCAATCTCGGCAAGACGCGCTTCCTGGCGGCAGCCGGCCACGACATCCTGCAGCCGCTGAACGCTGCCCGGCTCTACTGCTCCTCGCTGATCGAGAAGGCCCGTGAAGGACCCACCGGCGAGGCTGCGGCCAACATCGAATCCTCGCTGGAATCTGTCGAGACCATCCTGGGCGCCGTCCTCGACATCTCCCGCCTCGACGCCGGCGCGATGAAGCCGGTGGAGACGGTGTTCCGCCTGGACGGACTGCTGCGCCAGATCGGCAACGACTTCCAGCCGCTGGCGGCGGAAAAAAGGCTGGAACTCACCATCGTGCCCTCATCGGTCGCGGTCTGCACTGATCGCAACCTGTTCCGGCGGCTGATCCAGAATCTCGTCTCCAACGCCGTGAAATACACCCGCACCGGCCGCATCCTGGTCGGCGTCAGGCGACGCGGAGAACTGGTAGAGCTCCAGGTCTTCGACACCGG
>DATDJN010000357.1:0-2390 GCA_036520515.1 Rhizobiaceae bacterium | reverse complement strand
GCGCCCAGTGGCCGGCCCTGCGCCACCGGTTGAAGCGGTTCACGCAGGTCGTGTGCGGACCGTAGCGCGCCGGAATGTCGGCCCAGGGTGCGCCCGTGCGTAGCCGCCAGAAGATGCCGTTGAGAACCTTGCGATCATCGGTGCGCGGCACCCCGCGTACCTTCGTCGGCAACAATGGCTGGATCACCGACCACTCGAAATCCGTCAGATCGAAACGTGCCATGACCACCTCCTTTGAAGCGCGATATCGCGGACTTCCTCGCGTTCTCCCAGCGCTTCAACTGTCCTGGGCTCTTCTTGGCAAGATCCTGTTTCTTGATCACCGTCCTGTAGAGCTCGTACCAGTCATCCCAGCGGTCCTTCGGGCGGTCTTCTCCTCCCAGGACAGCCGCCTCCACTTCGGGCGGCGTCTTCTCCGGCAGGATGGCAAGCACGCGCCGGACGATTTCGGCGAGCGATCCCGACGCGATTTCCGAACTTGTCCGGTAGGAGAACCCCAGCATTTCGACCCGCCGCACCGCAGCCTTGTACAGCTGGCGCGCCCGGGCCGCCGGGTAGCTGGAGCGTGCAAAGCCTTGCCTGACAAAGGATGTGGCAGGGCCTCAGAGGATGGGGGACTGGAGCGGGTGAAGGGAATCGAACCCTCGTATTCAGCTTGGAAGGCTGCTGCTCTACCATTGAGCTACACCCGCATCGCGCTGGCGACGCCCGCCTGTTCTGGCATAGCCGCCCCTGAAAAGCGACCTGCTTTTCAGGGCGATGCATTGGCTTCCGGTGCGGCAGTGGTGGAGAGGGTTGGATTTGAACCAACGTAGGCATAGCCAACGGATTTACAGTCCGTCCCCTTTAACCACTCGGGCACCTCTCCGTACTGCCGCCGGAGCCATGCATCGAGGCATCAACGCGAAGCGGCGCCAAGGCAGCCGTTCCGCGAGCGCCTTATGGCGGGCCGACCCAAAGCTGTCAACCGAGACAATCCGGCGGGCGCGGAAAATTTCGGCTCCGCCTCGCCATAGGCAATCGGCCGCATTGCCGGTATAGGACCGCCATGACCGACGATAAGAAAAGACCCGGTCCTGCGGGAGCCGCCGCCGGCACCCCCAAGGACAAGCATTACGCCAACCTCCGCCGCGCCCATCGCGACCAGAAAGCCGGCGGGAAGCCGGGCGGCGCGCCTGCCTTCCGGCCGCGCTCCCCGGTGCCGGCGGGCGAGGCGGCGCCGGACGGGCTGGTGCGGCTCTACGGCCTTCACACGGTGCGCGCCGCCCTCGACAATCCCGGCCGCAAGATCGCGCGCATGCTGGTCACCCGCAACGCGGCGGAGCGACTGGGCCTGCCCGACCTCGCTTCCCTGCCCTTCCCGGCCGAACTGGTCGAGCCCAGGGACATCGACAGGGTCACCGGCAGCGAGGCCGTGCACCAGGGCGTCGTCCTCGAAGCCAGGCCGCTGACTCCGAAGCCGCTGGACGCGCTTGGCGACACCCGCCTCGTCGTCGTGCTCGACCAGGTCACCGACCCGCACAATGTCGGCGCGATCATGCGCTCTGCGGTGGCCTTCGGTGCAGGCGCGCTGATCACCACGTCCCGCCACAGCCCGACCGAATCGGGCGTGCTGGCGAAATCCGCTTCCGGCGCGCTGGAGCACATCGACCTGATCGAGGTGAAGAACCTCGCGGACGCTCTGGGCAAGCTGCACGACGCGGGCTTCCAGACCATCGGCCTCGATTCCGACGGCCCGGCCGACATGGAAAAGAGCTTCGCCGCGGACAGAATTGCGCTGGTGCTCGGCGCGGAGGGCAAGGGCCTGCGCCAGAAGACGCGTGAAACCGTCGCCGCGCTCGCCCGCCTCGACATGCCCGGCGCCATCCGCTCGCTCAACGTGTCCAATGCGGCGGCGGTGGCGATGTATGCGGCGCGAAAATATCTGGGGAATTGAGCCGACGCGAACGGCGATAGGCTGCAGGCGAGACAGTCTTGCCTGCTCGCCGACACCCCCGCGCTCAAAAATCGCCGATGCCGGTCACATGCCTGAGATAGAAGGCGAGCGCGACGAAGCCGGCGATGAAGGCCCACCCCTTCCAGTCGACCTTCGCGGCCCTGATGTCGCGGGTCAGCTTCAAGAGCACGACCCAGACCAGCACAACGACCAGCGCAATCACGACGAACCTGATCATCGACAAGCTTCTCCCAGGCGGCCCCAGGCAGCCGCTCCCTGGATGTAGGAAGGCCTCGCGCCTGTTTCACGACCTGCCTCGCTTCGCCGATCGCGCCCATCTCCCCATTTTACTGTCGCGCGAGATGTGCTAACCGGCGCCCATGCCCTTGTAGCTCAGCGGTAGAGCAGCGGTTTTGTAAACCGAAGGTCGCGGGTTCAATCCCTGCCGGGGGCA
>DATDJN010000356.1:0-12143 GCA_036520515.1 Rhizobiaceae bacterium | reverse complement strand
CTATGAATGCCGCATCACGGATTCGGAGAATGGCGTGTTCCTAAAGCGTCTGCGCCTTAGCAATTTTAAGGCTTGGAAGAGTCTCGACATCACGTTTGGTAGCGTGACTGGATTTTTCGGAACAAACAGTTCCGGAAAGTCAAGCCTTCTTCAGTTCATTTTGATGCTCAAGCAAACAAAGAATGCTACTGATAGAGGCTTGGTGTTGGATTTTGGTGGCCCTGACCAGCTAGTTCATTTGGGCGCGTTCAAAGACGTGGTTAATCGCCATGATGAAAATATTGCGATTGACTGGTCCCTAAAGTGGGAAATGCCCGAAGCAATCAAGGTAATTGATCCAACTGGCAAGCGTACTGACATTCTCTTTGAAAGTAACGAAATCGAGATTAAAGCCCAAGTAGCACTGAAGCGCTCCAGCCCGGTGACGAATTTTCTTCAATATCGATTCTGCAATACGGGATTTGGCATAGTTCCTCGCTCTGAAGGATCGACAAAATTCGGATTAAAAGCAGATTCAGACGGCGGACAAACATTCCAGTTTATCCGTACACAAGGGCGAGTTTGGGATCTTCCAGGCCCAATAAAAACACACCTATTCCCAGATCAAGCAAAAACCTACTATCAGAACGCAGACTTCCTGAGTGATTTCGAGGTTGCGTATGAAAAGCTCATGGACAGGATTTTTTATCTTGGTCCACTACGCGAGTACCCAAAACGAGAATACCAATGGGCCGGAGCACGGCCCGAGGACGTAGGTCGGCGAGGCGAGCGCGTTGTGGATGCGATCCTCGCCGCAACTCTTCGTAATGAAACAAGAAACCTCGGCTTCAAAACCCGACGACGGCCCTTCCAGGAAATGATAGCTTATTGGCTTAATGAGTTAGGCCTGATATCCGACTTTAAGATTGCTGAAATTGCAAAAGACTCCAACCTTTACCAGGCGCGAGTTAAGCGGGACCAGCACAGCGCCGAAGCGCTCCTAACAGATGTTGGATTTGGCGTATCTCAAGTATTGCCCGCGTTGGTTTTACTTTACTACGTACCAGAAGGGTCAATTGTAATTCTGGAACAGCCGGAGATACATCTTCACCCGTCAGTTCAAAGCGGATTGGCGGATGTGATACTGACCGCTTCTTCCACCAGGAATTTACAGGTTATAGTCGAAAGCCACAGCGAACATATGCTGAGGCGATTTCAACGCAGAATTGCCGAAGAGAAGTATTCGTCCGCTGACGCAAAGATGTTTTTTGTTGGCCAAGATAAAGGCGACGCTTCACTTAATGATTTGAAACTTAATCTTTTTGGAGAAATTGAAAATTGGCCTGAAAATTTCTTTGGTGACGAACTTGGGGAAATCGCGGCCATTCGAGCTGCAGCACTTCGACGCAGAATGAAAGCCGCATCGTGACCCGGAAGCCGATTGTCGTAGATACAAACGTGATAGTTGTGGCGAACGGACGACAGACACATGCAGACTTGGCTTGCCAGCTCGCATGCACCGAGGCGCTGCAAAACGCTAAAGAAAAGTCGCTTGTTTTGGTCGACAACCAAAACTTGATATTTGAGGAGTACCAGCGTCACGCCAACCATTCGGGAGAACCGGGGACTGGCGATGCGTTTTTCTCATACCTGTACGATAATCAATATTCTGGGAAGGTCGTGCGCCAGATCCCCATCACCCCGGTCACAGACGAGAAAAGAGGATTTGAAGAACTCCCCAATAACATCCTGAAAGGGGGAGACCGAGCGATCCTTGCAGTTGCCGTTGTGGGAAATGCACCCATTGTCAATGCCACTGACAGCGACTGGGCCGAACAAGCTGAACTCGTTGAAGAATTAGGCATCGCGGTGACGCAGTTGTGCCCACAACATGCCATCAAGCCCAACTAAGCACTCCCTTGCCATTTCACCACTTCCCCTATATAGCCCGCCGCAATCTGCCGGTCCTGCTGGGGGCTGAACGGAGGGTTGGGGGTCGTCCCCCTTGATGAAACCAGAAGGTTTCGGCCTCCCGTGTCTCCGCTCTCGACCGTCTCGTAGATGCGCCTTTCTCTCCCGTCCACATGACGGCAGACCAAGTCGCAGAGGCTTAGCCGCGGGAACCGGACAGGGACGTGAAACGAAAGGCATAGAGAACAATGGCACTATACGAGCATGTGTTCCTTGCCCGGCAGGATCTGTCGCAGCAGCAGGTCGATGCGCTTGTCGAGCAGTACAAGGGCATCATCACCGCTGGCGGCGGCAGCGTTGGCCGGGTCGAGAACTGGGGACTGAAGTCCCTCACCTACCGGGTCAACAAGAACCGGAAGGCCTACTACACCCTCATGGACCTCACCTGCCCTCCGGCGGCGTTGAAGGAGATGGAGCGCCAGATGGGCCTCTCCGAAGACGTGCTGCGCTTCATGACCATCAAGGTCGAGAAGCACGAGGAAGGCGTCTCCGCCATGATGCAGAAGCGCGAGGAGCGTTCCGAGCGCGGCGACCGTGGCTTCGGCGACCGTGGCCCGCGTTCGTTCGGCGACCGTGATCGCGGCCCCCGTTCGTTTGGCGACCGTGACCGTGGGGGCGACCGCGATGGTCCGCGTCGTCCGCGTGAGAATACCGAAGGAGCTGCAGAATAATGGTCGACATCAACCAGATCCCGACCCGGCGTCCGTTCCACCGCCGCCGCAAGACCTGCCCGTTCTCCGGCGCCAACGCCCCGAAGATCGACTACAAGGACGTGCGTCTGCTGCAGCGCTACATCTCCGAGCGCGGCAAGATCGTGCCTTCCCGCATCACCGCGGTCAGCCAGAAGAAGCAGCGCGAGCTCGCCCAGGCGATCAAGCGCGCCCGTTTCCTGGCGCTGCTGCCCTACGTGGTGAGGTAAGACCTGCCGGCCGGGCGGCTCGCCGCCCGGCTACCCGCTTCGGGAGCGGACATCATCCCCGAGTTGGGCGTTTCCTCCACGACATCGTGGGCCGCCCTAACTGTCTGACAGGCAGGACAGCGAAACCCGCGCCAAGCGCGCCTTTGCTTCCTGACCTCGTCTTTTGATTCAAGCCCTTTGGGCATCGAAAGGACAAAACCATGGAAGTCATTCTTCTCGAACGCATTTCCCGCCTCGGCCAGATGGGCGAGACCGTCAAGGTCAAGGACGGCTACGCCCGCAACTTCCTGCTGCCGAAGGGCAAGGCGCTGCGCGCCAACGAAGCCAACAAGAAGAAGTTCGAGGGCCAGCGCGCCCAGCTCGAGGCGCGCAACCTCGAGCGCAAGGCGGAAGCCTCGAAGGTCGCCGAGACGCTTGACGGCAAGAGCTTCGTCGCCGTGCGTTCGGCCGGCGAGACCGGCCAGCTCTACGGCTCGGTGTCGACGCGCGACATCGCCGACCTGATCACGGCCGAGGGCTTCAGCATCAACCGCACCCAGATCCTGCTCAACCATCCGATCAAGACGATCGGCCTCACCAATGTGGCGATCGCGCTGCACCCCGAGGTCGAGGTCACCGTGACGCTCAACATCGCCCGCTCGCCGGAAGAGGCCGAGCGCCAGTCGAAGGGCGAGACGCTGACCACCGCGGAAGCGATCTACGGCGAGGACATCAACGAGAACGCCCGTCCCGACGCGTTCTTCGACCCCAACGCGGACGAGGACGCCGGCGACGAAGCCTGATCGCAGCAGCGGTTTCTCAAACGACGAAAGCCCGGGCAAAAACGCCCGGGCTTTTTGCTTTTCGTGCCCCCGCGCCGGCTTTGCCGCAGCCTATGCGATCTGCGCGCGGGACGGACCGCACGGCGGCAGGAGCCGGCAGTTGGCCCGACGCCTTATGCAGCTTTTGTGCCAGAAGGAACTTTTCAACGCGCGACAAATTGGGCAGATTATCCCTCCGTTCCGATGGGAGTGGGGTCATTGCCGTGAACAGAATGTTGCAGCGCGTCGTTTCGGGGCTGGTCAGCACCGGAAATCTCAGCATCACCGGCCCGGACGGCAAGAAGCATACCTTCGGAGACGGCACCGGGAACCCGGTGCACATCCACATCAAGACGCGGCGAGCCGTGCGCGCCATCGCACTCGACCCGATGCTGGCGGCGCCGGAAGGCTACATGGACGGCGATGTCGACTTCCTCGAGGGCGATACGCTCGACCTGCTGCGCGTCGCCTTCCAGAACATGGCGCCGACGGGCATCGACGCGTTCTGGTCGAAGGCGATCGAAGGCGCCCGCAACGCATTCCGCCGCCTCCACCAGGTGAACACCACCAAGCGCTCCAGGCGCAACGTGCAGCGCCATTACGACCTGTCGGGCGAGCTCTACAAGCTCTTCCTCGACAAGGACATGCAGTATTCCTGCGCCTATTTCGAGAACCCCGACGTGTCGCTGGAAGAGGCGCAGGCGGCCAAGAAGCGCCACCTCGCCGCCAAGCTGCAGCCGAAGCCCGGCCAGACCGTGCTCGACATCGGCTCGGGCTGGGGCGGGCTCGGCCTCTATCTGGCGAAGAGCTTCGAGGTCGACGTGCTTGGCGTCACGCTGTCGACGGAGCAGCATGCGGTGGCGACCGAGCGCGCGCAGGCCGAGGGCCTGGAAAACCACGTGCATTTCGAGATCAAGGACTACCGCAACATCTCGGAACGCTTCGACCGCATCGTCTCGGTCGGCATGTTCGAGCATGTCGGCGTCAACCACTACCGCACCTTCTTCGACAAGTGCGCGCAGCTCCTGAAGCCCGACGGCGTGATGGTTCTGCATTCGATCGGCCGCAGCGGGCCGCCCTTCGCGACCAGCGCCTTCATCCGCAAATACATCTTCCCCGGCGGCTATATCCCGGCGCTGTCGGAAGTGCTCCCCGCGATCGAGAAGTCGGGGCTCGTGGTCAACGACATAGAGATCCTGCGTATCCACTATGCCGAGACGCTGAAGAACTGGCGGGCGCGCTTCCTCGCCAACCGCGACAAGGCGAAGGCGCTCTATGACGAGCGCTTCTGCCGCATGTGGGATTTCTATCTCGCCGGCGCCGAAGCCGCGTTCCGCTGGCAGGACCTGATGGTCTTCCAGATCCAGCTGACGCGCAGGAACGACACGCTGCCGTTGACGCGCGGCTATATCGAGAAGACCGAGAAGACGCTGGCGCTGCACGGCTCCGCGCATGAGCCGGAACTCAAGGCCGACAAGGTGAAAGCCGAGAGGCCGAAGGCGAGGAAGGCGGCGCCGAAGCGCAGCAGGGTCGAGAAGAAGGCCTGACCACCAAGTCTGTCCGCCCCTCCGCCACGCGTCGCGTGGTCGCCCTCGCCCGCTTCGCAGGGGAGGAACGATGGTGTTTTCCTCACGCGCGACATCGACTAACACTCGGCCCCGTACATTCCGGGAACCCGTCATGACCATACCCGTCTTCGTCGCGGCCGCTGCCGCCGAGATCGCCGGCTGCTTCGCCTTCTGGTCGTGGTGGCGGCTGGAGAAGTCGCCGCTCTGGCTTATCCCCGGCGTCGCCTCGCTGGTCCTCTTCGCCTGGCTGCTGACGCTCGCCGACACGGACGCCGCCGGACGCGCCTACGCCGCCTATGGCGGCATCTACATCGCCGCCTCGCTTTGCTGGCTGTGGCTGGCGGAAGGGGTGAAGCCTGACCGCTGGGACGTCACGGGCGCTGCGATCTGCATCGCCGGCGCATCGCTCATCCTGTTTGCGCCGCGCGCTGCATAATGGAACTGCCTCCACAGCTCAGGCAGGCGGTCGACCGCTTCCTCGAGGGCACGCCGCTCGACCAGTTGCGCTCCGCCTCGGAGCGGCTGACCGGCCGCTACCGCAGCGAGACGCGCGACGGCCGCCAGCATCTCGACGATGTCTCCGCCGTCAAGGCGTATCTCGCGGCGCGCCTGCCCGCGACCTATGCGGCCGTGCGCACGAGCATGGCCTACGTCGCCGAGGCCGCGCCGGAGTTTTCGCCCGACAGCCTGCTCGACATCGGGGCCGGCCCGGGCACCGCGCTCTGGGCGGCGGCGGACTGCTGGGACTGCCTCGGCAAGGCAACCATGGTCGAGGCGAGCGAGGCGGTGCGCGGCGCGGGCAGGCAGCTTGCCGCCGACGCCGCGCTGCCGGCGGCGAAATGGCTGGCCGGCGACGCGGTCGCAGCCCTGCCGGCGGTCGAGCCGGCGGACCTCGTGACGCTGTCCTACGTGCTCGACGAACTCGCTCCCGCGGCGATCGGGCCGCTGGCCGACCGGCTGTGGGCGCTGACCTCGGGCCTGTTGCTGGTCGTCGAGCCCGGCACCCCGGCCGGCTGGTCGCGCATCCTCGTCGTCCGCGACCGGCTGATCGCCGCGGGCGCCCATGTCCTGGCCCCCTGCCCGCACGAAGCACCCTGTCCGCTCGTCCCTCCCGACTGGTGCCATTTCTCGCGCCGCGTCGCGCGCACGCGGCTGCACCGGCTGACCAAGGGCGCGGAGGTGCCGTGGGAAGACGAAAAGTTCATCTACCTGGCGGCGTCCCGCGCGCCGGCCCCTGACCGCGCGCCCCGCATCCTCGCGCCGCCCCGCAGCGGGAAAGGACGGATCGGGCTGAAGCTCTGCAAGCCCGACGGGACGGCGAGCGAGGAGACCGTCAGCAAGCGCGACGGCGAGCTTTTCAAGCGCGCCCGGCGGCTGGACTGGGGCGACAGGCTGCGCAGGTCCTGAAGTCCTCCCGCCTCATGTCTTGACCGGCAGCCAGACTTCCAGGCCGCCATTGCCGGAACGCGGGTCGAATTCCGGCCCGTAGTGTTCGAGCGTCGGCGATTCCTCGATCTGGCGTCCGGAACGCGGCAGCCACTCGTTCCAGATGGCGCGCATCGTGGTGCGGATCGCCGAGATGTGGTCCCGGTGGCTGAAGACGGCGTAATGCCGCGCGGGGATGCTGAGCTTCGTCAATTCCGGGTCGAGGTCGCCGAAGGACGTCACCTCGACGCCGGCGATGTAGTCGAAGCCTTCGGCATCGCTCGAGGTGACGACGCCATAGGCGACGCCGTGCACCTCGTTGGGGATGTTGCCGATGTGGGCCGTGAAGCGCTGCCAGAGCGCCGGCATGCCATCCATGTTTGCGTAGTCGAAGTGCTGGCCAAGGCCGGCGACCAGCATCGGCCTGCCGTCGACGAAGCGCGGCGGTTGAAGCGCATTCTCCAGTTTCTTTTCCATCAGGACAGGCTCCCAGATCGTGAGGGTTTCGGTGCGGCCGTCGGCGCGGACCTGCTCCGGGGTCAGCCCGAAGCGGTCGCGGAACGCCCGCGTGAACGCCTCGTGGGAGCCGTAGCCGGCGTCGAGCGCGACCGACAGGATGTCGGGCGCGCCGTCGGCCAGCCTGCGCGCCGCATCCGACAGCCGCCTGGCGCGGACATACTGCATCACCGAGCAGTTCAGCACCTCGCCGAACGCGCGCGACATGTGGAAGCGCGACACGCCGCCGGCTTCGGCGACGTCGTCGAGCGAAATTTCCTTGTCGAGGTGGCTCTCGATGAACCAGAGCGCCCTGGCTACGGGGTTCATGACCGTCTCCCATGAAGCAGGCACGTTATGGACGGTATCGGACGGGCCTGCTTGATCGCAATTGCCGTCCCGACCGCCGGCTTTGCCGCGGCTCGCTGTGTTCTTGTTTCGTTTCAATCCTTGCGGTAGTTTCGGCACTTGTCCCGAGTCAACCGGATTCGGGACTTCTTTTTCGACCTGTGGACTGTGGGGAGAGTGGGATACGCGTCGAAGTGGGCGCTGTTTTCGACGCCGACTCTGATACGGCAGGAATCGGACAGGGATCGGGAAGACATGCCAGAGGCAGCACGGAAATTCGCCGTCGCGGAGACGCCGCTCTATCGCGAGGCGCCCAACAACATCGAGGCGGAGCAGGCGCTGCTCGGCGCCGTCCTCGTGAACAACGACGCCTTCTACCGCGTCTCGGACTTCCTGAAGCCGGTGCATTTCTACGAGCCGCTTCACAGGAAGATCTTCGAGGTCTCGGCGGAGCTCATCCGCCTGGGCAAGATGGCCAATCCGGTGACGATAAAGACCTTCCTGCCGGCCGACGAGAAGGTCGGCGACATGACGGTCGCGCACTACCTCGCCAGGCTCGCGGCGGAGGCGGTCAACGTCATCAACGCCGCCGACTACGGCCGCGCGATCTACGATCTCGCGACGCGCCGCGCGCTGATCACGGTCGGCGAGGACATGGTCAACATCGCCTATGACGCGCCGGTCGACATGAGCCCGTCCGACCAGATCGAGGATGCCGAGCGGCGGCTGTTCGAACTGGCCGAGACCGGCCGCTACGACGGCGGCTTCGAGAGCTTCACCGACGCGGTGAAGACCGCGATCGACATGGCCAGCGCCGCATACATGCGCGACGGGCACCTGTCGGGCATCGCGACCGGCCTCAACGACCTCGACGCCCGCATGGGCGGCCTGCAGCCTTCCGACCTTATCGTGCTCGCCGGCCGTCCCGGCATGGGCAAGACCTCGCTTGCAACCAACATCGCCTTCAACATCGCCAACGCCTACGAGCCCGAGCAGATGGCGGACGGCTCGTTCAAGGCAAAGAACGGCGGCGTCATCGGCTTCTTTTCGCTCGAAATGTCGGCCGAGCAGCTGGCAACGCGTATCATCTCCGAGCAGGCGGAGGTCCCCTCCTCCAAGATCCGCCGCGGCGACCTGACGGAAGCCGACTTCGAGAAGCTGGTCGGCTGCACGCAGACGCTGCAGAAGATCCCGCTCTTCATCGACTCGACCGGCGGCATCTCGATCGCGCAGCTGGCCGCCCGCTCGCGCCGCCTCAAGCGGCAGCGCGGCCTCGACGTGCTGGTGATCGACTATATCCAGCTCATGCAGGGATCGAGCGCGAAGTCGTCGAACCGCGTGCAGGAGATCACCGAGATCACGACGGGCCTCAAGGCGCTCGCCAAGGAACTGGCGGTTCCGATCATCGCGCTTTCCCAGCTGTCGCGTCAGGTCGAGAACCGCGACGACAAGCGCCCGCAGCTCTCCGACCTCCGCGAATCGGGCTCGATCGAGCAGGACGCCGACGTGGTGCTCTTCGTCTACCGCGAGGAATACTACCTGAAGAACAAGGAGCCGGATCGCGGCACGCTCGAGCACACTCAATGGGAGGACAAGATGAGGGAGGTCCAGGGCAAGGCCGAAGTCATCATCGGCAAGCAGCGTCACGGACCGACGGGCATGGTCAGCGTCGGCTTCCAGGGCGAGTTCACGCGCTTCTTCGACCTCGCCGAAGGTGACCACCTGCCGGACCGGTACGAGTAGCAGCTTGGCCAAGGCGCGCGTCCAGTTCATCTGCCAGTCCTGCGGAAACGTCTCCTCGCGCTGGGCTGGCAAGTGCGATGCCTGCGGCGAGTGGAACACGCTGGTCGAGGAAGGCACGTCGGGCGGCATCGGCGGCGGGCCGCAGGGCCTGCGTTCGCCGCGCAAGGGACGCGCCGTGGCGCTGACCTCGCTTGCCGGCGATATCGAGGACGCGCCGCGCATCGCCAGCGGAATCGCCGAGCTCGACCGCGCCACCGGCGGCGGCTTCGTCAGGGGATCGGCGGTGCTGGTCGGCGGCGACCCCGGCATCGGCAAGTCGACGCTTCTGATGCAGGGCGCCGCGGCGCTGGCGAGCAAGGGCCACCGCGTCGTCTATGTCTCCGGCGAAGAGGCCGTCGCACAGGTCAGGCTGAGAGCCCAGCGCCTCGGCGTTGCGTCATCGCCAGTCGAACTCGCGGCGGAAACCAATGTCGAGGACATCCTGGCGACGCTGGCTGAAGGCAAGCGGCCCGATCTCGTCATCCTCGATTCCATCCAGACGCTGTGGACCGACCTGGCCGAATCGGCGCCGGGCACCGTCACCCAGGTTCGCGCCGCCGCGCAGACCGTGATCCGCTATGCGAAATCGACCGGCGCGGCCGTCGTGCTGGTCGGCCACGTCACCAAGGAAGGCCAGATCGCGGGCCCACGCGTCGTCGAGCACATGGTCGACGCCGTGCTCTATTTCGAGGGCGAAGGCGGGCACCATTTCCGCATCCTGCGCGCGGTGAAGAACCGGTTCGGTCCTACCGACGAGATCGGCGTGTTCGAGATGTCGGACAAGGGCCTGCGCGAGGTCTCCAACCCGTCCGAGCTTTTCCTCGGCGAACGCCATGCCAAGGCGCCGGGAGCAGCCGTATTCGCCGGCATGGAAGGCACGCGGCCGGTCCTTGTGGAGATCCAGGCGCTGGTCGCGCCCTCCCCGCTCGGCACGCCGCGCCGCGCGGTCGTCGGCTGGGACCAGCCGCGGCTCGCCATGGTGCTGGCCGTGCTGGAGGCCCATTGCGGCGTGCGTTTCGCCACGCACGACGTGTATCTCAACGTCGCCGGCGGCTACCGCATCTCCGAGCCGGCGGCGGACCTCGCGGTGGCGGCGGCGCTCGTGTCGTCGCTCACCGGACTTGCCCTTCCGGCGGATTGCGTCTATTTCGGCGAAATCAGCCTTTCGGGCGCCATTCGGCCGGTCGCGCATGCGCAACAACGGCTGAAGGAGGCCGAAAAGCTGGGGTTCGGGCAAGCGGTTCTACCGCAGGGGAGCGAGGAACCGCCAGGCTCGATGGCTGGAAAATCCTTCCAGCCGGGGACTCTGACCGACCTTGTGATACGCATAGCCGGGTCAAAGCGCGGCCGCGCCGACGACCCCGAGTGATACCTGTCATCCACGGAGTGGGGCCGTACAATGCCGATTACGCTGCTTGACGGAATTCTCGTCGGCTTCACTCTCGTGTCGGCGATGCTGGCGATGGTGCGCGGCCTGTCGCGCGAAATCCTCTCGATCGCGTCCTGGATCGCGGCGGCGGCGGCGGCCTTCTTCTTCTACCCGCTCGTGCTGCCCTACGTGCAGCCCTACATCGACAACGACCAGATCGCGATGGTTGCGGCTGCCGGCACGGTGTTCATCGTCGCGCTGATCGTCGTCACGGTGATCACCATGAAGATCGCCGACTGGATCATCGATTCGCGCATCGGCGCGCTCGACCGGACGCTGGGCTTCCTCTACGGCGCGGCGCGCGGCATCCTGGTGGTGGCGGTCGGCCTCCTGTTCTTCAACTGGCTGGTCGGCGCCAATACCCCTGCCTGGATCGCCGAGGCCAAGTCGCGGCCGCTGCTGGAATCGATCGGCGCGACGCTGGAAGGCCTGCTGCCGGACGATCCAGAGAACTCGATCCTCAAGCGGCTGCAGCCGGGCGCACCCGAGACCGGACAAGGAACGCCGTCGACCGAGACGCCGCCGGCCGAATCACCGACAGCCGAGCAGCCCTCCGCCGAGACCGCGCCGGAAGAGGCGCCCGAGGAAGGGCCGGGGGAAGGGCCGATCGAGGTTATCCCCGACGAAGCGCCCGACGAATCGGCGCCGCCCGCCGAATGAGCGGGCGCGTCGCGCGGTAAGCGCGTAATAACTGTGTGACGACCTGACGGTGGCGCGCAAGTCCGCGCTGTCCTATATGTCTGCTTTCTGACGAGAGAACGCCCGCTATGGCTGACGATACCTTGCTTGCCGAGGCCGACGATCATTTTCATGACGAGTGCGGCGTGTTCGGGATTTTCGGGCGGCAGGACGCCGCGGCGATCGTCACGCTCGGGCTGCACGCGCTGCAGCACCGCGGCCAGGAGGCGGCGGGCATCGTCTCCTATGACGGGTCGCAGTTCCACGTCGAACGGCATGTCGGCCTGATCTCCGACAATTTCACCAAGCCGGCCGTGATCGAGCGGCTGAAGGGCACGCGCGCCATCGGCCACACCCGCTACGCCACGACCGGCGGCTCGGGCCTGCGCAACGTGCAGCCGCTGTTCGCCGAACTCGCCGAGGGCGGCCTCGCCATCGCCCACAACGGCAACCTCACCAACGCCATGACCGTGCAGCGCGCGCTGCAGAAGCAGGGCGCGATCTTCTCCTCGACATCCGACACCGAGACGCTGCTCCACCTCATCGCCTTCAGCAAGGAACGCGACATCAACTCGCGCTTCATCGACGCGGTGCGCCAGGTCGAAGGCGCCTTCTCGCTGGTCGCGCTGACCTCGAAGAAGATGATCGGCTGCCGCGACCCGCTGGGCATCCGCCCGCTGGTGCTCGGCGACCTCGACGGCGCGTGGATCCTGGCGTCGGAGACCTGCGCGCTGGACATCATCGGCGCG
>DATDJN010000355.1:0-15463 GCA_036520515.1 Rhizobiaceae bacterium | reverse complement strand
CTTCGGGTCCCCGAGTCGAACAAGCCAGGAGAGCAAGATGGCCGACGAAATTACCGAGACCAGCCAGACCGTTGCCGCCGGCCAGCTGCGCGCCTTCATTGAGCGCGTCGAGCGCCTGGAGGAAGAGAAGAAGACGATCGCCGACGACATCAAGGAAGTCTACGCCGAGATGAAGGGCACGGGCTTCGACACCAAGGCTGTCCGCAAGATCATTCGCCTCAGGAAGCAGGATCAGGCCGAACGCCAGGAAGAAGAAGCGATCCTCGAGCTCTATCTGGCCGCACTCGGAATGGCTTGATACGGTAATATACGTACCCTTCCGTTCTCCCCCGATACTACCTCCGCGCCAATTCCTTTATAGTACCCGCTGACCGGCCCGGTCGGCCGGCCCGGAAGGTGTGGTCGGAGGGAACATGGCTGCCAGCGCGGAACAGACGGCCGCCAGCGACGTCGCGTCCGTCGTCTCGGGGCTGGAACTGGTCATGGACCGCTTCGTCAGCGGCCTGGAGGCGCGCATCCGCGCGCTTGCCAACGTCTCCCGGGAAATAGACGCGCTGCAGGCGTCCTTCGCCGCCGGCGGAACCAGCGCCGGCGCGCTGTTCCTGCAGATCGCCGTCGTGGTCTTCGTTACGGCGTGCGTTTTCCTCCTCTGCCGGCGGCGATTCCATCGATTCGGCGAAGGCGCGTGGCGGCGCGTCTTTTCGACGCTCGCCGCAGCCGTCATCGCGGTTGTCGCGGGCCTGCTCATCGAGCGCCTGCTGCCGTCGCAGGGCCTCGCCGTGCGCACGCTGCGAAGCTGGGTCATCCTTACCGCCTTCGGCCTGCTGGCGCTCGTCGCCATCAGGTCGCTGCTCGTCCGCGCGAGGTCGCCTGCCGCGACCGCCGGGGTCGGCCGCCTGCATGTCCTGGCGCGCGACCTCTCCATCGCCATCGCATGGGCGATCGCCGGGCTTGCTCTCATCGCCATGCTGCGGCTGTGGTCGGCCGGACCAGGCCTGCTCGAAGTCGCCGCCAGCCTGCTCGTCGTCCTGCCGAGCTTCGGCCTGTTCATCTGGACGGTCTGGCGTCACCGCAAGACGCTTGCCGCGGCGGTCGCGGGATCTAAGCCCCGCAGCCGCTGGCAGGGCCGTCTCGCGCGCGTCTGGCCCGGCATCGTCGTCGGCTTTCTCATTGTCACGTTCATCACCACGGAGATCGCTCTGACCATCGGGGTGCCTTTGCCCGGCGGCACGGTGTTGCTGACCGTCGTGATCGTGTTCCTGACGCCGCACCTCGACGCGCTCATCGCCTCCAGCGCCAACCGGGCACTGGAATCCGACCGCATCCCCATCGTCGGCGTCGCGGCCCGGCAGACGGCCCGGTTCGCGGTCCTGGTCGTCATGCTCACCATGCTCGGTGCCGTCTGGGCGTCGCCGCTCGCGTCGGGCTTTGGCATCAACCTGCACAGCATCGCGGCGAATTCCTTGCAGGTCGCACTGATCGCCATCGCCTCCGCCTTCCTCTGGAGCATCGTCGGCACCGTCGCCGGGCGGGCGGTGAAGACCGAGCAGGCCGCGGCGACCGATCCGACGATACCACGTTCCCGCCTTGGCACGCTGGTGCCCTTGCTCAGCGGCACCGCCAAGGCGGCGATCGCCGCGCTCGCCTTCCTGTCGGTTCTCGTTTCGATCGGCGTGAACGTCTGGCCGCTGATCACCGGCCTCAGCGTCTTCGGCCTGGCCATCGGCTTCGGCTCCCAGACGCTGGTCAAGGACGTGGTCTCGGGTCTCTTCTTCCTTGTCGACGATGCGTTCCGCATGGGCGAGTATATCGAGACTTCGGGCGCCAAGGGCACTGTCGAGAAGATTTCCGTGCGCTCTGTGACCCTGCGCAACTCGCGTGGTCCGGTCGCCACCGTGCCCTACGGCCAGATGGGCAAGATCCAGAACTTCAGCCGCGACTATTCGATCGAGAAGCTCGCCTTCCGCGTCGCCTTCGACACCGATATCGAGCTGGTGCGAAAACTCTTCAAGAAAATCGGCCAGGACATCGCGCTCGATCCGGAACTGGCGCCGGACCTGATCGAGACCTTCAAGAGCCAGGGTATCGCGGACGTCGAGGACGGCACGCTGGTGATCCGCGGCAAGTTCGTCGCCAAGCCGGGCAAGCAGTCGATGATTCGCCGTGCGGTGCTCAAGGCGGTGCACCAGGCATTCCGAGACAACGGCATCCATGCGGTACCGAAACCGTTGACCGGCGCAACAGCCGAAGCGGCGCCAGCGCCCTGACCGGCGTCGCCAGGTCAGTTCCGCCTGTAGATGAAATACCGGTCGGCCGGCACGCTCGCCGGAAGAGGAAGCGGATGCAGGTCGGGATGCTTGAGCTTGACGCCGCTCGCCGCAAGGCCTCCCGGCGCGAGCAGGTCGACGATCAGCCCGGACAGCCAGCGCAGGTTCAACTCGTCGAGGTCATCATAGCCGCTGCCGATGTCGGCGTGCACCAGCGCTGCGTTGATGCCGATGAAGCGCCGCGCCGTCTCGTTGATCTCGCCCAGGATGAGGTCGCCTTCCGGCGGCATCGACTTGCGGTTCGCCTGGCAGACCCGGTCGAAGGCGATTATATGCCGGCCTGGCAGCCTTTCACGCAGATGATCGTAGGTGCGGCCGTTGCCGAGGCCGAGTTCGATGACCGGCCCCTCCGGCAAATCCATGTCCCGGCAGATCATGTCGAGTATGTCGCGTTGCGCCGTAAGGCGGCGGATGAAGCTTTCGAGACGGCTCATGAACGGCTTTCGGCGGTGGCGGACGACCGCCGTGGGGAACAACCTTGACTAGCGGCGCGCCTCGCGAACCGCAATGCCGTGCCGTGTAATGCTGGGCGGGGTGCTTAAAATTGGGCGCGCCCGGCCGCAACGACCAGCGTTGCCAGGAACGCGCCGAGGAACAGCACGTTTGCGCCTGCGATCAGCTTTAGCGCGAGCGGCGCTGCGCGGTCTGCAATGGCGATGGCGCGTTTCCGGTTCATGCAGGAAGCCTAGACGGCATTTGCCGCCAAACCGTTAACGGGAATCGCGAAACTCAAGTCAATTCCGGGAAACAGGCAGCGGTCGCCGTCGGAATTGCAGCAGACCGGGCGCGGAACCTCACGCCCGAGGATGCGCGGAATCGTAGATTTCCAGCAGCCGCTCGGTATCCACGCCGGTATAGACCTGCGTCGTCGACAGGCTGGCATGGCCGAGCAGTTCCTGGATGGTCCGGAGGTCGCCGCCCCTTCCCAAAAGATGTGTGGCGAAGGAATGGCGCAGCGCATGCGGCGTCGCCGTATCCGGCAGGTTGAGCGCCGAGCGCAGCTTCCGCATCTCCCGCTGCACGATCGCCGGGTCGAGCGGCCCGCCTCGCGCACCGCGGAACAGGACGTCGTTTGGATTGAGATGATAGGGGCAAAGTCTCCGGTACTCGGCGACCGCCTGCTGCGCGGCGGGCAGCACCGGCGCCAGCCGCGTCTTGCCGCCCTTGCCGGTGACGCGCAGCACGCCGGCGCCGGGCAGGTCGCCCGCCTTGATCGCCAGCGCTTCGGAGATACGAAGTCCGGACCCGTAGAGCAGCGTCAGCACGGCGGCGTTCCTGGCCGCGATCCACGGCTTCTCGGCAAGCTGCTCGCCAACGGACACGACGCGTCGCGCGTCGGCTGCGGTCAGCGGTTTCGGCAGCGATTTCGGCTGTCTCGGCGCGCGCAGCGCCGCGGCGCCGGCGGCATTGGCGAGCCCGCGCCGCTCGAGGAACCTGAGCAGCGAGCGGATGCCTGCAAGCCCGCGCCCGAGCGTGCGCGCTCCGGCGCCGCCCGTCCGGCGATGCGCGAGGAAGCCCCGCAGGTCCGCCGGGCGCAGCGCCGCGATGTCCGACAGGCCGGGGGGCGCGCCATTGTGCCCGGTCAGGAACTGCAGGAACTGCCTGCTGTCGCGCTCATAGGCCTCGACCGTCTCCGGCGACAGGCGGCGCTCCATGGCAAGCGACGTCAGCCAGTCTTGCCTGGCCTTCTGCAGGTCGGGTTTTGCAGCGATGAGGAATTCCTGCATTGGCAGCCGGCGTCCGATTGGAATAAGTCAATCTTGTTTCAACTAGGTTAGCATCGCGTGAAGCTGCAAAATCCCGTCCACATGGCTGTCATCGGCGCCGCCCACGGCATCAAGGGCGAGTTGCGCGTGAAGACCTTCACCGGCGATCCGATGGCGCTCGCCGACTATGGTCCGCTCTACGCAAAAGACGGTCGCGCCTTCGAGATCGAGGCGATTCGCCCGGCCGGCGATGTGGTCGTCGTCCGTTTCAAGGGCCTTGGCGACCGCACGGCGGCGGAGGGGCTCACCGGCATCGAGCTTTTCGTCGACCGCTCCGTCCTGCCCCCGGAGGAGGAAGACGAATTCTATTACGCCGACCTCGTCGGCCTGGCGATCCGCGACGAGACCGGCGCCGAGGCCGGCAGGGTCGTTGCCGTACAGAACTTTGGCGGCGGCGACATTCTCGAGATCACCTTCCAGGGCCGCAAGGGTATGCTGATCCCGTTCACCCAGGCTGCCGTGCCGGAGGTCGACGTCGCCGGCGGCTTCATCCGCGTCGATACGGTCGCCGCCGGTCTGGTCGAGGACGCCGACGAGGGACGGCCCGACGAATCCGGCCACTTCGATCCCGGTTCTCGCCCGCGCGGGCGCCGGGATGCAGGCGGCAACCGATGAGCTTCCGCGCCACCGTCCTCACCCTTTATCCCGAGATGTTTCCCGGAGCGCTCGGCCTGTCGCTTGCCGGGCGCGCGCTGGGAGCCGGCGCCTGGTCGCTTGAAACCGTCCAGATCCGCGACTTCGCGACCGACCGCCACCGCACCGTCGACGACACCCCGGCCGGCGGCGGGGCTGGCATGGTGATGCGCGCGGACGTCCTGGGCAGGGCGATCGACCACGCCTCTCCGGCCGGCGATCCGCGCCCGCGCCTGCTGATGAGCCCACGCGGCAAGCCGCTGACGCAAGCCAGGGTGCGCGAACTTGCCGCCGGCCCCGGCGCGGTGATCGCCTGCGGCCGTTTCGAAGGCGTCGACCAGCGCGTCATCGACGCGCGCGGACTGGAGGAAGTATCGGTCGGCGACTTCATCCTCTCCGGCGGCGAACCCGCAGCGCTCGTTCTGCTCGATGCGGTCGTGCGCCTTTTGCCCGGCGTCATGGGCAATCAGGTCTCGGGTGACGAGGAGAGTTTCGAGAACGGGCTGCTGGAACATCCCCACTACACGCGCCCGCAGGAATGGGAAGGGCATTCGATTCCGGAAATCCTGACCTCCGGCAATCATGGCAAGATCGCCAAATGGCGCCGCGAGCAGGCTGAGCGGCTGACGCAAGAGCGCCGGCCCGACCTTTTCGCGGCCCACGGCGCGCCGGTAAAGGCCAAAAAATCCGCGCCCAAGGCGTGACAAACCACCACTTTTGGTGTATCGCCCCGCCCGAACCGGAAAGACTATTCGTCCGGACCCGTCAATAAGAACGGTGAATTCGCCCCTGCTTCTTCCGGCCTCCGGGCATGGAAAGGCATAGCCGAGCGGCAGGATCCCCAGGGATCCGGAACTGCAAGGCAAGCGCCGGGCGCTCTGGCTGTCGAGAAGCAAGAAAGAGGTACATCAGATGGACATCATCCGTCAGCTCGAGGCCGAGCAGGCCGCCAAGATCGAAGCCAAGCGCACGCTGCCCGAATTCCAGCCGGGCGACACGGTCCGCGTTCAGGTGCGCGTCACCGAAGGTACGCGCACCCGCGTGCAGGCCTATGAGGGCGTCGTCATCGCCCGCTCCGGCGGCGGCATCAACGAGAGCTTCACCGTCCGCAAGATTTCCTATGGCGAAGGCGTGGAGCGCGTGTTCCCGGTCTATTCGCCGCTGGTCGAGGGCGTCGAGATCGTCCGCCGCGGCAAGGTGCGCCGCGCCAAGCTCTATTATCTGCGCGACCGCCGCGGCAAGTCGGCCCGCATCTCCGAGAACACCGGCGTTCGCGCCCGCAAGCTGAACGACGCCGAGCGCGAGGCGATGCTGGCCGAGAAGGCCAGGATCGAGGCCGAGAAGGTCGCCGCCGCCGAGGCGCTGGCCGCCGAGAAGGCCGCGCAGGACGCCGCCGAGAAGAAGGCCGCCGAGGCCAAGGCTGCTGAAGCCGCCGAATAAGCCCGGCAGGATCATCATCGAAAAGGCGGCTCCGGCCGCCTTTTTTTGTTTGTGACGCCCGCAGGCGCGCAGCATTTCCGTTCGGTGACTGCCTGCCCGGCGCATCGCACCTTCTTGCCAGCACGGCGCGAAACGATAAAGTCGCCGCCTACGGGCTTGCCGGCCCGGCCAATAGGAGCTTTCGGAATGACCGGGTTGAGACTTGCCCTTGCCGCGCTCGGCGCGCTTCTTTGGATGCCGCTTGCGGCGCACGCCCAGGCGCTGCCCGATCTCGGCGGCAAGCCGGTCGTGGTCGTGACCGAGAACGCCTATTTCCCGCTCCAGTTCGTCGACCAGAAGACCGGCCAGCCCGCCGGTTGGGAATATGACGCCATGGCCGAGCTCGCCAAGCGCCTGAACTTCAAGGTCGAGTACCAGAACACCTCCTGGGATGCGATGATCCAGGCCGTCTCCGACAAGCAGTACGACATCGGCATGACCGGCATCACCATCAAGGACGAGCGCAAGGAGAAGGTCGACTTCTCCGATCCCTACATGAGGTCCGAGATCTTCATGCTGGTCCGGGGCGACGAGAAGCGCTTCACCGACGCCAAGAGTTTCGCCGCCGACGAGAAGCTCCTGGTCGGCGCACAGGCCGGCACCTCGCCGTTCTACGTCGCCGTCTACAATGTGCTCGACGGCAACGAGGCCAACCCGCGCATCAAGCTCCTGGAAACGTTTGCCGCCACAGTCGAGGCACTGAAATCCGGCGATGTCGACCTCGTGCTCACGGACAGCGCGGCCGGAAAATTCATCGCCGACAATTCGGGCGGTGGTCTGAAGCTGATCGGCGAGCCGCTGCAGGCCGAGGAATTCGGCTTCATCTTCCCGAAGGGTTCGGACCTCGTCGCGCCGATCAATGCCGGCATCGCCGCGCTGAAGGCCGACGGAACGCTCGACGCGCTGACGAAGAAATGGTTCGTCGACTACAAGCCGTGAAGCTTCGGTGATGGCGCCCGAGACGGCAAGCTACGAGATTGGCGGGTACAGGCCGGGCGCACTGGCCGCCATCGTCGGGCTGCATGCCGGCTACTATGCGCGCCACTGGAATTTCGGCCTGCCTTTCGAGACCAAGGTCGGCGCCGAGCTTGCCGAGTTCCTCGCCCGCCACGACGCCGAGCGCGACCTCTTCCTCGTCGGCTATTCGGACGGCGATGCCGTCGCCTCGGTGATCATAGACAAGAGCGGCGGCGGTCCGCAGGGCGCGCATCTCCGGTGGTTCATCGTCAGCGAGGCGATGCAAGGCAAGGGGCTCGGCGCCGACTTGCTAGGCCGCGCCGTCGGCTTCTGCGACGACCGCGGCTACGAGCGCATCTGGCTCACCACCTTCGCCGGCCTCGACGCGGCGCGCAGCCTCTACGAGCGGTTCGGTTTCGCGCTTGCCGGCGAGACCGAGACCGACCAGTGGAGCGGCGACGTGCGCGAGCAGATTTTCGAGCGCGTCCTGCCGGTCCGCCGCTGATCATGCCGGAGGCGTTTCCGGACCGCAAAGGAAGAACCGAGTTCCCGTGGTGGCTGGTCGCGGCGCTCCTGCTTGCCGCCCTCTCGGCCGTCGCCATCTCCGGCAGCGAGCTCTACAGCCAGATCTTCGCCACGGTCGCCAAGGGCATCGGCATCACCATAGCCGTCACGCTGATCGCCTTCGGCGCCGCGTCCGCGATCGGCCTCGGCGTCGCCTTGATGGCGCTGTCGGGCTCGGCATGGCTGCGCCAGACGGCGCGTTTCTACGTCGAGATCATCCGCGGCATACCGATCATCGTCCTGCTCTTCTGGATCGCCTTCGCAGGCGTGCCCGCCTTCGTGGCCGGCTGGAATTTCCTCACCGCGTCATTGCAGCAGGCAGGCCTGCTCGACGCGATGCAGGTGCGCGATGTGTCGCTGCTCTGGCGCGCCGTCATCGCGCTCGCCATCGCCTATTCTTCGTTCATCGCCGAGATTTTCCGCGCCGGCATCCAGTCCGTCGACACCGGCCAGATCGAGGCCGGCAAGGCGCTCGGCCTGTCGCGCTACCGCCGCTTCCGGCATATCGTCTGGCCGCAGGCCTTCCGCACCATCCTGCCGCCCTACAGCAACGATTTCGTGGCCATGGTGAAGGACAGTTCGCTGGTCTCGGTGCTCGGCGTCGCCGACATCACCCAGATGGGCAAGATCTACGCCGCCGGCTCCTTCCGCTTCTTCGAGACCTATTCGATCGTCGCCTACATATACCTTGTCCTGACGGTCGGACTGTCGATCGCGCTGCGCGCGCTGGAGCGGCGGATGCGCAGCAGGGGAAGGGCTGGCGAGTGAGTCCGGAAAAATCAGCGCTGGACGAAGTCTATGCGGCGAGTTCCGCGGAGGAACTCGCGTCGGCCTACGCGAAATGGTCGAGCGGCTACGACCGCGAGACGATCGGACTTGGCTATTGCCTCCCCTTCATCATCGCCGCCTGGGTCGCGCGCCACGTGCCGACGGGCGACGGCCCGCTGCTCGACGCCGGCTGCGGCACGGGATTGTCGGGCCCTTATCTCCGGACGCTCGGCTACGATGCGATCGAGGGCCTCGATTTCTCGGAAGAAATGCTTCGGCTCGCCGGGCAGCGCAACGCCTACCGCTTCCTCAAGCGCGCGACCTTGGGCGAGACGCTGCCCTGGCCCGACGCCCACTTCATGGCCTTCATTTCAACCGGCGTCTTCACCAAGGGCCACGCCCCGGCCTCCAGCCTCCACGAACTTGCGCGCATCACGCGGCCGGGCGGCCACGCGATCTTCACCGTCCGCGACAGCGTGCTCGAGGAAGGCGGCTTCCGCGATGTCTTCGAATCGCTGGAGAAGGCAGGCCGCTGGCGGCGCCTGGAAGAAAGCCCGCCTTTCCGGGCCTTCGCCATCGCCGAGCCGCACGTCCTGGTGAAAGCGTTCGTGTTCGAGATCCTCTGACGCCGACGGCGATCAGTCGCCGGCGAGGATGCGCAGCTTCTCCGTCAGCTCGGCCACCTGCCGCTCCAGCGCTTCGACGCGTCCTTCGAGTTCGGAAGGGTATGAGGCAGCCCCGGCTGACGCGGGAACCGCAGCGGCAGTGGCTTGCACCGGCCCGCAGAGCAGGTGCGCGTAGCGCTCCTCGCGCTGGCCGGGACCGCGCTCGATGAGTTGCACCAACGGCGGCCTGCGGCCGATCAAAAGATCGAGATCGCCGCGCAATTGTTCGATGGACTGGTAGCGCGCCATGCGCTCCGAACGCGACAGCAATTCGTAGGCCGTCTGCGGCCCGCGCAGCAGCAGCAGGCCGACGATCGCAATCTGTGGTTGCGTCAACGAAAATTTCTGCGCGAGCTGGTGCTCGTAGCGTTCTACGCGCGAGGCGAAGGCCTGCCGCACCAGCCCCTTCTCGGTGAGCGTCTTAAGCGCCCGGTTGACCTCGACTTGCTCCAGCGCCATCACCGGCTCGCGCGCCGTCTTCTGGTTGGCTGCGGCCAGCGCGCCGTTCAGCGTCAGCGGATAGACGTCCGGCGTCAGCTCCTTCTTCTCGATCAACGAGCCGAGGATGCGGGCTTCTGCTGGAGTTAGGATTGGCAGCTCGCTCATGTCGGTGACTATCCGGAAAGTTCATCCTTGGGGCGGGCCGTCACGCTGAGGTGCCGACCCGCATGAAGCAGGAGCATTGGCTCGATAATTTCCTGGCAAAACCCGACGGACGCGCCAGACCCAAACCTATACCCGCCGCTCCACCATCATCTTCTTGATCTCGGCGATCGCCTTCGCCGGGTTCAGCCCCTTCGGGCAGGTCTGCGTGCAGTTCATGATGGTGTGGCAGCGATAAAGCCGGAAGGGGTCTTCCAAATTGTCGAGCCGCTCGCCGGTCGCCTCGTCACGTGAATCGATAAGCCAGCGATAGGCCTGCAGCAGCACGGCCGGGCCGAGATAGCGCTCGCCGTTCCACCAGTAGCTCGGGCACGCTGTCGAGCAGCAGGCGCACAGGATGCACTCGTAGAGCCCGTCGAGCTTCTGCCGGTCCTCGTGGCTCTGCAGCCACTCCTTTGCCGGCTCGGGCGACACGGTCTGGAGGTAGGGCTGGATCGAAGCGTGCTGCGCGTAGAAGGTGGTGAGGTCGGGAACCAGGTCCTTCACCACCTGCATGTGCGGCAGCGGATAGACCTTGATCGCGCCGTTGATGTCGTCGCAGCCCTTGGTGCAGGCGAGCGTGTTGGAGCCGTCGATGTTCATCGCGCAGGAGCCGCAGATGCCCTCCCGGCAGGAGCGGCGCAGCGTCAGCGTCGGGTCGATCTTGTTCTTGATGTAGAGCAGCGCGTCGAGCACCATCGGGCCGCAGTCGTCGGCATCGACGAAATAGGTGTCGATGCTCGGGTTCTCGCCGTCATCCGGGTTCCAGCGGTAGATGCGGTATTCGCGCAGGTTGGTCGCGCCTTCCGGCTTCGGCCAGGTCTTGCCCTCTTTGATCTGCGAGTTCTTGGGAAGCGCGAGTTCAACCATTCGAAACCGTCCTTCTCAATACACCCGCGCCTTGGGCGCGATCTTGGCCGGGTCGATGCCGCCCTTGTCGTAGGGCAGCATCGTCTCCGTGTGCACCGGGCGGTAGGCGAGCGTCACCTTGCCGTCGGGGGCGACGTGGGCCAGCGTGTGCTTGCGCCAGTTGGCGTCGTCGCGAGCGGAGAAGTCCTCGCGCGCGTGCGCACCGCGACTCTCCTTGCGGGCTTCGGCGCCAACGACCGTGGCGATGGCGTTGGCCATCAGGTTTTCGAGCTCCAGCGTCTCGACCAGGTCGGAATTCCAGATCATCGAGCGGTCGGTGACCTTGATGTCCTTCAGTTCGCCCCAGATCTCGGACATGCGCTTGCAGCCGCTCGCCAGCGATTCCTGGGTGCGGAAAACGGCGGCGTCCTCCTGCATCGCCTTCTGCATCTTGTCGCGCAGCGCAGCCGTCGGCGTCGAGCCGTTGGCATGGCGCAGCCTGTCGAAGCGTTCCATGATCTTCTCGACGGCTGCCTCGTTTATCGAGGGAATGGGCGCTTCGCGGTCGACCACCTCGCCGGCGCGGATCGCGGCGGCGCGGCCGAAGACGACGAGGTCGATCAGCGAGTTGGAGCCGAGCCGGTTGGCGCCATGCACCGAGGCGCAGCCGGCCTCGCCGACCGCCATCAGGCCGGGCGAAACGCGGTTCGGATCGTCGACGGTCGGGTTCAGCACTTCGCCCCAGTAGTTCGTCGGGATGCCGCCCATGTTGTAATGGACCGTCGGCAGCACCGGGATCGGCTCGCGCGTCACGTCGACGCCTGCGAAGATCTTGGCGCTCTCCGAGATACCGGGCAGGCGCTCATGCAGCACCGCCGGGTCGAGATGGTCCAGATGCAGGTAGATGTGATCCTTGTTCTTGCCGACCCCGCGTCCCTCGCGGATCTCAAGCGTCATGCAGCGCGAAACCACGTCGCGCGAGGCGAGGTCTTTTGCCGAGGGGGCATAGCGCTCCATGAAGCGCTCGCCCTCTGAATTGACGAGGTAGCCGCCTTCGCCGCGCGCGCCCTCGGTGATCAGGCAGCCCGAGCCGTAGATGCCGGTCGGGTGGAACTGCACGAACTCCATGTCCTGCAGCGGCAGGCCGGCACGGGCGACCATGCCGCCGCCGTCGCCGGTGCAGGTATGCGCCGAGGTCGCCGAAAAGTAGGCGCGGCCGTAACCGCCGGTGGCGAGCACCACCATCTTGGCGGAAAAGCGGTGGATGGTGCCGTCGTCGAGGTTCCAGGCGACGACGCCGGTGCAGCGGCCGTCCGGCTCCATGATCAGGTCGAGCGCGAAATACTCGATGAAAAACTGCGCGTTGTGCTTCAGCGACTGGCCGTAGAGCGTGTGCAGGATCGCATGGCCGGTGCGGTCGGCGGCCGCGCAAGTGCGCTGCACCGGCGGGCCGTCGCCGTAGTTCATCATGTGGCCGCCGAAGGGCCGCTGGTAGATCTTGCCTTCCTCGGTGCGCGAGAAGGGCACGCCGTAGTGCTCGAGCTCGTAGACCGCGGCAGGGGCCTCGCGCACCATGTATTCCATGGCGTCGACGTCGCCCAGCCAGTCCGACCCCTTGACGGTGTCGTACATGTGCCACTGCCAGCTGTCCGCGCCCATGTTCTGCAGCGAGGCGGCGATGCCGCCTTGTGCCGCAACCGTGTGCGAGCGGGTCGGGAAGACCTTCGTGATGCAGGCGGTCTTCAGCCCCTGCTCGGCCATGCCGAGCGTGGCGCGCAGACCCGCGCCGCCGGCGCCGACGACGACGACGTCGAACTTGTGGTCGACAAAGGTGTAGGCCTTGTTCCCGGCCTTTTTCGTTTCCGCCACCTCAGCCCCCGAATGCCAGTTTGATGAGCGCCCAGGCGCAGCCTGCGCCGACCGCGATGGCGAAGAATGTGTTCAGCATCAAGAGCGCGAGCTTCATGCCTTCGCCATGGATGTAGTCCTCGATGATCACCTGCATGCCGAGCCGCATGTGATAGAGCGCGGAGAAGAGCATCAGCGCGAACATCAGCGTCACGAACGGGTTGGCCAACGCAGCGCGGACCGTCTCAAAATCGGCCCCGTTGATCGAGACCAGGAAGCCGATGAAGAAGAGGATCAACGGTATGTTGGCGACGGCGGTCAGCCGCTGGCGCCAGAAATGCCCAGTGCCCTCGCGAGCGGAGCCCAGTCCGCGGACGCGTCCGAGCGGGGTGCGCATGTCGGCCATCTCAGAACCCCCTCGCGGCATAGCCGGCGATCCAGACCAGCACGGTGAGCACCACCGAGCAGACGATGGTGGCCCAGGCGATCCTTGATGAGGTGTCCTTCTCCAGGCCCGCGCCGGTATCCCAGACGAGGTGACGGATGCCGCCGAACATGTGGTGGATGAGCGCCCAGCTGTAGCCGAACAGGACCAGTCGTCCGGGCCACGACCCGAAGATCATGCTCACGAAGGCGAAATAGTGCTCGGACGTCGCAGCCGCGATCAGCCACCAGGCGACCAGCAGCGTCCCGAAATAGAGCGCGCCGCCCGTAATGCGGTGCACGATCGACATCGTCATGGTGATCGGCGGCCGGTAGATCGTAAGATGCGGCGAGAGCGGTCTCGCTCGGGTGGCTGTGGCCTTGCTCATGGCTTCCCCAGGTAGGCGCCGATCCGGCTGGCGGGAGATGCTCCCGCCCATGTACAGTTAACGACGCCGCTTCCCTAAAACTCTTTTTGCACAGCGTCAAAGCGTGATGACCGTTCGGGACACATATTTGGGCACAATTTAAGTGGTTGCCAGAAGCCGCCAAACTTCAATCGATTGAACCGGTTAGGCCTGTCCGAATGGTCGTTTGGGCCTGAGGAACGCCTGTCTGCGGCGCGCCGATCCGAGGGCGGAGAGCCCGCATCCGCACGGCAACGTGCGGACGGTTTCTGTCCCGTCTCGAGGCTTGGACGAAAGCCGGTGAAATTAACCACGTTTCGCGATGTTCCCCTAAGGTGTGATTGGCAGGAGGCCTTTGGCTATTAACAAAGCTTAAGAAACGGTTAACTTGCAGCGAGGAGGCGAAGGGCAATTTGCCCGGAACCGCACCGAAGGTGCCTGCACGAGGGATGACGCGCCATGCGTTCGAGACTGAGTGAACTGAGCTTCCCGTCGGTCGCCGCCGGTCTGCTGACCGCCGGCCTCGCAATGGCCGCGCTCCTGACCCCCGCCAATGCCGGCGGCTCGGGCCGCGACCGCATCTATGCCGACAGTTTCGGCAATCTGATCGTCCTCAGCCCCAGCGGCTACAAGCGCATCGTCGTCGGCCAGGGCCACCTTGCCGCCGAGCTCGCCGCCTACGAACAGGGCGGCAGGCCGGACGACGTCGTCTATCTCGACAACGACGATGTCGTCGTCCCCTACGAATGCTGGAAGCCCGCCGTGCTGCTCAAGGGACGCAGCTACATGTACGGCCTCGAGGACGGCGAACTGCCCGACCTGCCGGGCAAGTGGTGTGGCATTCCCGAGCGCGCCGCGCCCGGCGCGGCTATCAGGCGCGTCCAGCCCTGATTTGGTCACTTTCCCGCGTCCTATTGGTCTGGGCGCGCGCGATGAGGATTGAAGATCGATGAGCCGCGCCGCCCAGGCACGCCGCCTTAAGGGTCATGTCGCCTCGCTCGAAACGATGACGCGTTTCGTGTTGGCGACGCTTGCGCTCGGCAGCGGCGTCTACACCTATCTCGGCGTCCGCTCGCTGCTCGATGGCTCCGCCACGCTGGTCTTCTTCGCCGCCGTGGTCTATTCGGTTTCGGTCTCGGTCGCCATGTACGGCTTCTGGATATACCTCATCCGTTTCCTCCCGGAGATGCGCGACGGCGGCTCGCGCCTGTCGCTGGTCGCCATCATGGCGATCGGCTCGGCCATGATCGTCGCCATGTCGTCCTGGCTGAATGCCGCGGCGCTGGCCGGCTCCGCGGCCGTGGAACAGCATCTGGCCGTGACGCTGGAGGATTACACCTCCGATCTCGATCAGGCGCACGGCAACGCGCTCGGCGCGCTGTCGCTGCTGCCCGACATCCAGCGCGCCAGCGAGCGTTTCGCCAGGCTCGCCGCCGACGAGCAGAACTCCGGCGCGCTCACCGGCACATCCGGCTCGGGAAGCGTCGTGCAGTTGCTCACCCAGATGTCGGCGCAGATGAACGAACTCGCGGCAACCATCGAGGCGTCGCGCGAGACTGTCCAGAACAGCTTCTCCGAAGGGCAGGCTCACCTCGCCACCATGCGCGGCCTCGTCTCCGCGCCGGGTCCGATCGAGCAACGCTCCGACCAGTTTGCCGCCGAGGCGGTCAAGCTCACCGGCGTCATTGCCGCGCTCGAGCAGACGTCAATCGCGCCTTCGGTCATGCGCGCCGCGGCGGACCTCTCCGTCGGCTTCATAGCCCCTGTCGCGGACGGCTCGACGGGCGATCTCGCCGGCCGCCAGGACCGGGTCATGGCGACCATCCGCACCTCTGTCGAGGCCCAGTCCAAGGCGCTGTCCGACGCGGCCGCCGAGATACTCGCGCAGCCGAAGGTGCCCGAGCGCCGCTATGTGCCGCTGACGTCGGCCGAAGCCGTCATCCGCTACGCCGCGGACTTCGTTCCGAGCTGGGCGGGCGCGATCTCTATCGATCTTTTGCCGGCCGTTCTGGTCGGGGTGATGTGCGTCGTCCACGCGGCCATGCGGCGTGGTGAAGACGAGATGGAGGAGGCGGACCGCATCACCGCCGGCGACATGATGCGCTCGCTCGACCTGCACGAATCGCTGCTTGCCA
>DATDJN010000354.1:0-16374 GCA_036520515.1 Rhizobiaceae bacterium | reverse complement strand
CGCATCGACCACAAGCTGGAGAACAGGTCGACGCGGCTTTCCGGCGGCGAGATGCAGCGCGTGGCGATCGGCCGGGCGCTGGTCAGGAAGCCCGCCATCTACCTTATGGACGAGCCGCTTTCCTCGCTCGACGCCAAGCTGCGCGGCGACCTGAGGCTCGAGCTGAAGCGTATCCAGGCCGAGTTGTTCTCGACCATGCTCTACGTCACCCACGACCAGATCGAGGCGATGACCATGGCCGATCGCATCGGCATCCTGGCCGAAGGACGGCTGGTGCAGATAGGCACGCCGAGGGAGATCTACACCGAGCCGGCGAATTTGCACGTCGCGGCCCGGCTGGGCCAGCCGGCTATCAACCTCCTGCCCGCGGACCTGCTGCCCGAAAGCGCTGCGCCGGCCGGCACCAGGACGATCGGCGCGCGCACCGAGCACCTGACCATCAGGAAGGCCACGAACGGCTCCGCGGACGGCACGGTCGACTGGATCGAGCATCTGGGCGACCAGAACCACCTGCATCTGACGGTCGGCAACCGCAAGCTGGTGACGCTGACCGACCCGGACACGCAATTCGACAAGGGCGACCGGGTGACCGTGCGCCTCAAGGCGCCGCTCTATTTCGACGGCGCAGGCAACAGGATTGCCGGATGATGGAAGCGATGACGAGGATCGATCTTGCCGCGCTGATCAGGGCCGTTGCCGACACGATCGCAACGCATGCCGACGAGCTGACGGCGCTCGACCAGGCGATCGGCGACGGCGATCACGGACTGAACATGAAGCGCGGCTTCGAGGCGGTTCGCGCGGAGGCGGCGGCGCTTGCGGAAAAGCCCCTGCCCGACGCGATCAAGGCGATCGGCACAAAGCTGGTGATGACGGTCGGCGGCGCTTCCGGCCCGCTGTTCGGTACGCTGTTCATGACGCTCGGCAAGGAGATGTCCCCGGAACCGAGCCATGCAGACCTTGTGGCAGCCCTCGGCAAGGCAAACGACGCTGTTGCCGCCCGGGGTAAATCCCAGCTTGGCCAGAAGACAATGCTGGACGTGCTCTATCCCGTGCAGGCGGCTGTAGCGGCTGGCAAAAGCCCGCGAGAGATTGCTGCCGCAGCGGATGAAGCCGCTGCGGCGACCAGGCCGATGAAGGCGATACGCGGCCGCGCGTCCTTCCTCGGCGAACGTTCGATCGGTCACGTCGACGCCGGGGCGCGGTCGACGGCGCTGATCGTGCGCGCCATCACCGAAACGCTGGAGACCGCATGAAGAACGTCGGCATCGTGATCGTTTCGCACTCGCCGAAGGTCGCCGAAGGCACGGCCGACATGGTGCGCCAGATGGTCGGCGAGGAGGTGCCGCTCGCCTGGTGCGGCGGCAATCCGGAGGGCGGGCTGGGCACGCAGGTCGGCGCCATCATGGAGGCTATAGACAAAGCGTGGTCCGACGCAGGCGTCGCCGTGCTCGTCGATCTCGGCGGCGCGGAGACCAACAGCGAGATGGCCGTCGAGATGATCGGCGAACCGCGCGCAAGCCGCATCGTGATATGCAATGCGCCGATCGTCGAGGGCGCCGTGATGGCCGCGACCGAGGCTTCGGGCGGCGCATCGCTCAGGCAGGTCGTGGCGACCGCCCACGAACTCGCCCCGGCGTGAAGGAACCAACGATGTCGGCGGCAGCAGCGGCACAGGTCGAGATCACCCACGAGGTCGGGCTGCACGCCCGCCCCTCCGTGAAGTTCACCAAGCTGGCGAAGACCTTCGCGGCGGACATCGAGATCGCCCTTGCCGCCGATGGGCCTTGGTTCGATGCAAAGTCGATCGTCAAGGTGATGGCCGCCAAGGCGCCCAAGGGCACGGTGCTCCATCTGCGGGCCAGCGGCGAGGGCGCCGAAAGCGCCGTCAAGGCGCTGGTTGCGCTGATAGAGCGCGACTTCGACGAGGCGGCAGAGGGCGAAGCCCATGTGCGGACCGGTTAGGTTGACCGGAAGGCCGGCTTCCGGAGGCTACGCAGAGGGTCCGATCTTCTGCCTGGACAATGACACCGGCGGCTATGTGCCAAAGGGCACGGCCGCCGCGGAGGCGCAGGCGCTGAGGGCGGCGATCGAAGCGGCCTCGGAGCAGCTTGCCGTGCTTGCCGGCGCGTCGACGGGAGAAGCCGCCGACATGCTGGAGTTCCAGGCCGCCATGCTGGCCGACGTGTCGCTGTCGGAGAGCGCTTTCGCCGCGATCGACGCGGGCATGCCGGCGGACAGGGCATGGTCGGACGCGCTGGCGGGCGAGATCGCCGGCTACGAGGCGGCGCAGGACGAATATTTCCGGGCGCGCGCCGCCGACCTCAAGGACATACGCCAGCAGGTGCTCGATGCGCTGACCTCGGCTGGAACCAGGACGGCCCCGCTGGGCGCTATCCTGTTCGGCGAGGACATAGCGCCGACGCGCTTCCTGGCGACGGACTGGTCGGCCGGCGGCGGCATCGCACTGTCGAAGGGCAGCTCGGCCAGCCATGTCGCGATGCTGGCGCGTTCGCGGGGCGTGCCGATGGTCGTTGGGCTCGGTAGCATCGCCGGGGGCATCGCCGGAATTGCTTTGCTCGATGCGGAGCATGGCGGCATCGTGCTTGGCCCGACGGCAGGCGACTTGGAGGAATTTCGCAGGTCGTCTGCCGCCTATGGCGAGCGCCGTCGCAGCGCCGAGGCGACCTTGGCCAGGCCGGCGGCCACCGCCAACGGCGTGCCGGTGCGCGTGCTGGTCAATGTCGCCGATCCCGCCGATGTCGAGCGCATCGACGTCGCCAGTTGCGACGGCGTCGGCTTGATGCGGACGGAGTTCCTGTTCGGCCGAGAACTGCCTGACGAGGAGACTCAATACCGCGCCTACCGCAGGGTGCTCGAATGGGCCGGCGGCAAGCCGGTGACGATCCGCACCATCGACGCCGGCGGCGACAAGCCGGTGCCCGGCTTCACCGTCGCGGAAGGCAATCCGTTCCTGGGCTTGCGCGGCATCCGCCTGTCTCTCGCGCGGCCGGAGGTGTTTCGCGTGCAGATCCGGGCGTTGCTGCGCGCTGCCGTCCACGGCAATCTGAAGGTGATGTTCCCGATGATTTCCGTGCCGGACGAATATGCTCGCGCCACGGCGCTGTTTGCCGAAGAGGCCGCGAATCTCGCGCGTGAAGAGGTTGCGCATGCGATGCCGCCGCTCGGCATCATGGTCGAGGTGCCGTCGGTGGCGATCGCGCCGGAGCACTTCGCCGACGCGGCCTTCTTCTCCATCGGCTCGAACGACCTGACGCAATATGTGATGGCTGCGGCGCGCGACAATACGGCCGTCGCGGCGCTGAATTCGGTGACCAATCCAGCGGTGCTCACGCTGATCTCGGCCGTCGCCGCATTCGGCGTGCTGCACGGCATCCCCGTGAGCCTGTGCGGCGACGCGGGCGGCGATCCGGTGGCGATCCCCCATCTGCTCAAGGCGGGCCTGCGCGACCTTTCGGCGGCGCCGGCGCAGCTTGCGCTCGCCAAGGCCGCAGTCGCCGGCGTAACAGTCTGATCATGGCGAAGAAAGCAACACCTTCACCGGTCGACGCCGAGGCCGCGATCCGTGCGTACAAGGGCGTGCTGTCGACCGTCATCGAGCAGCGTCCGTCGGGTACGCGCCAGCGGCTTGCCGATGCGCTCGGCAAGCACCGCAGCTTCGTCACCCAGATCACCAGCCCGACCTATTCGACGCCAATTCCCTCGAAGCATCTGCAGGCGATCTTCTCGGTCTGCCATTTCAGCCAGCAGGAGCGCGACGCCTTCCTTGCGGCGTACCGGGTCGCGCATCCGGGCAAGGCTCCGGTGGACGGCGAACTGCCGCGCACGCGCCACATCTCGCTGACGGTGCCCGATCTCGGCGACACCAGGAAGAACGCGGCGCTCGACCGCGCGCTGAACGAATTCATCCAGAGGATAACCAGCATCGCCGGCAAGGGCGGCTAGGAGCAAATCGTCCGGGCGAGGCTGAGGGGCCAAGGCACGGATCGCGGGAGGAGAGCATGAAGAAGTTCATCAACGCCGTCGACGACGTGCTGACCGAAAGCCTTGACGGTTTCGCGGCCGCGCACGCTGATATCGTGACGCTGGGAGGCGGCCACAAGTTCATCCGCCGCAATGTCCTGAAACCGGGCAAGGTTGCGCTGATCTCCGGCGGCGGCTCCGGCCACGAGCCGCTGCATGGCGGGTTTGTCGGCCACGGCATGCTCGACGCCGCCTGCCCCGGCCAGGTCTTCACCTCCCCTACCCCCGACCAGATGATGGAGGCGGCCGCCGAAGTGGACACCGGCGCCGGCTGCCTGTTCATCGTCAAGAACTACGAAGGCGACGTGATGAATTTCGACATGGCGGCCGAGATGTCGGACGGCGTGCTGCAGGTCATTACCAACGACGACGTGGCGGTAGAGGATTCGCTCTACACGACCGGCCGGCGCGGTGTCGCCGGCACGTTGGTGGTGGAGAAGATCCTGGGCGCGGCGGCAGAGGAAGGCCTGGCGCTGCAGGAACTCAAGGAACTCGGCGACAGGGTCAACCGCGCGACCCGCTCGATGGGCGTGGCGCTGACGTCCTGCACGGTACCGGCCGCCGGCAAGCCCAATTTCGAGATCGGCGACGACGAGATGGAGTTCGGGGTCGGCATCCATGGCGAGCCCGGCCGCCGGCGCGCCAGGCTGTTGCCCGCCGACGCCATCGCCGAGGAGATCGTCGCGGCAATCGCCGGCGATCTCGGGGCGGCCGCCAGGGGCGAGGCGCTGCTCTTCGTCAACGGTTTTGGCGGTACGCCGTCGATGGAGCTTTACCTGATGTACAACAGCGCGCGGAAGTTGCTGGACAAGCACGGCATCAGAATCGCGCGCTCGCTGGTCGGTTCCTATGTCACATCGCTCGACATGGCCGGTTGCTCGATCACTGTCTCGATGCTGGACGACAGGACCACGAAGCTTTGGGATGCGCCGGTGCACACCGCGGCGCTTCGCTGGGGGATGTAAAGACACGAGGCGATCGGGGAGCGATCGCCTCGTGTCGTTGTCAGAGGGTCATGGGGCGGAGCGCCCCGCTACCCTCTATTCCGCCGGCGCGGCGTGCGCGAGACCGGTTTCGGGCGCGGGCGCGAGAGTCTTCTTCGAAATCAGCGTGTAGAACATCGGGACCACGAAGAGCGTGAACATCGTGCCGATGATGATGCCGGAGAAGATCACCAGGCCCATCGAATAGCGGGCGGCCGCACCTGCGCCGCTCGACACGATCAGCGGCACGACACCGAGCGCCATGGCCGCCGTCGTCATCAAGATCGGACGCAGCCGCACCTTGGCCGAGGCGACGATCGCCTCCGTTCGCGACAGACCGTGCAACTCGCGCTGCTGATTGGCGAATTCGACCAGCAGGATGCCATGCTTGGTGATGAGGCCGATCAGCGTGATCAGGCCGACCTGGGTATAGATGTTCAGCGTCCCGAGGCCGAGGTTGAGCGGCACGATGGCGCCGAAGATGGACAGCGGCACAGACATCATGACGATCAATGGATCACGGAAGCTTTCGAACTGCGCGGCCAGCACAAGATAGATGACCAGCACCGCCGCTGCGAAAGCGATGAGGATGGTGTTGCCCTGTTCCTTCTCCTGCCGGGACTGACCCGAGTAGTCGACGGAGAAACCGTCGGGCATGGTCTCCGCGGCAATTTCCTCGATCGCCCTCAATCCGTCGCCGGTGGTGACTCCAGGCAGCGGCAAGGCAGAAATCGTCGCGGAGTTGAGCTGGTTGAACTGCTCGATCGCCGCCGGCGAGGCGTTGGTGGATATCTTGACCACCGCCGACAGCGGCACCATCTGGCCGTCGACGCTTCGCACGAAAAATTCGCCGAGCTTTTCGGGATTGTCGCGGAACGCCTTGGGCACCTGCGGAATGATGTTGTAGCTGTTGGAATCACGGTCGAACTGCGCCACCTCGGCACCGCCGACAAGCAGCGTCAGCGTCCGCCCGATATCGGAAATCGGCAGGTTGAGCGCGGCGGCGCGGTCGCGGTCTATGGTGATCGTGACCTGCGGCGCGTCATAGGCCATGGAATTCTGGACGACGATGAAGCGGCCGGAAGCCTGCGCCTTGTTCTTGATCTGCTCCGCCACCTCGAACACCTCGGAGGCTTCGCCGGTCGAGCGCACCACCATGGTGATCGGCAGGCCGCCGCCCGAACCCGGCAGCGTCGGTGGCGCGAAGACGAAAGCCTCGACTCCGGCCACGTTCGAGATGCGGCCCTGGATATCGGCCTGGAGCTCCTTCGAGCTGCGGTCGCGTTCGGCCCAGTCCTTGAAGGCGAAGCCGATGAATGCGCTGTTGGTGGCGCCGCCGAAACCGACCGCCGAGAACTGTGCCCGCGTCTCCGGTATGTCCTCGACCTGTCCGAGTATCTGATTGACATAGGTCTCGGTGTAGTCGGAGGTCGCGTAGCGCGGCGCGCTGACCAGCGACAACAGGAAGCCCTGATCCTCTTCCGGCGCCAGCTCGCTCGACGTCTTCACGAACATGAATCCGGTCAGCGAGACGAGAGCGATGACGACCATCATCGTCACCGGACGGTACTTCAGCGAGCCCGTCACCAGCCGCCCGTAGATGCGCTCGACGCGAGCGAACGTGCCGTCCACGATCCTCTGGAAGCGGCTCGGCGCGCCAGCCTTCAGGATGCGTGCCGACATCATCGGGGTGATGGTGATCGCGACGATGCCCGAAATGACGACGGCGCCGGCGAGCGTTACGGCGAACTCGCGAAACAGGGCGCCGGTCAGGCCGCCAGTGAACGCCAGCGGCGTGAACACCGCTGCCAGCGTCAAGGTCATGGCCACGATGGCCGACGAAATCTCGCGCATGCCGGTGAATGCCGCCTGCATCGGCGACATATGGTCTTCTTCCATGTGGCGGTGGATGTTCTCCACCACCACGATTGCGTCGTCGACGACAAGCCCGATCGCCAGCACCATGGCGAGCAAGGACAGAAGGTTGATGGAATAGCCCACCGCGAAGAGCAGGAAGCAGACACCGATGAGGGACAGCGGGATCGTCGCAATCGGCATCAGCACGGAGCGGAACGAGCCAAGGAACAAGAGGATGACGACCACCACGATGGCGACGGCCTCGGCAATGGTCTTGAACACCTCCTCGATGGATGCACTGATCTGCTCGGTCGAGTCGTAGACGATCTCGATCGTCATGCCCTGCGGAAGCGTCGACTGGATCGTCGGTACGATCTTGTGGATCGCCTCAGCCGTTGTCAGCGGATTCGCGGCGGGAGTGGGGAAGATGGCAAGGAAGGTACCGGGCTTGCCGTTGAAGCTGACCCGCGTATCCGTGTTTTCGGCAGCAAGCTCGACGTGCGCCACGTCCCGCAATCTGACGACGTTGCCGTCGACCGAACGCAGCGGCAGCGCTGCAAAGGCCTCCGGCGTCTGAAGCGTCGACCGCACGGTGATCGAGGAGACCACATATTCATTCTCGGTGTTGCCGGGTGCGGAGAGGAAGTTCGAATTGTTGATCGCGACGAGGACGTCCGACGCGGTCACGCCGCGCGCAGCAAGCTTGATCGGGTCGATCCACACGCGCATCGAGTAGTCGGCGGCGCCGAAGATCTGCACGTCGGCGACGCCCTCGACCGTGGACATGGTCGGCCGCACGACCCGCTCGATATATTCGGTGAGCTGTTCCGGCGTCATGTTCGGATTCTGCATCGACAGATACATCATCGCGAAGTCCTGGCCGGTGCCCTTGACGATGACCGGGTCCTTCGCATCCGCGGGGAGCGTGCCGCGCACGCCCTGCACCTTGGACAGGACTTCCGTCAACGCGACGTCGGGGTTCGAGCCAAGCTTCATCTGCACGACCACCGTGCTGGCGGACGGCCGGCTGGCGGACGTGACGAAGTCGATGTTTTCCGTCGATGCAACGGCGCGCGCGATCGGGGCCGATACGAAGCCCTGGATCAGATCGGCGCTGGCGCCCGGATAAACCGTGGTGATGGTGATCGCGGTCTCGTCGACCTTCGGATATTGCCGGATCGTCAGGCTGAAGATGCCCTGGAAACCCAGAAGCAGCATCATGCATCCGACCACGGTCGCAAGGACCGGGCGGCGGATGAAAAGATCGGAGATACTCATTGCGCTGCGGCCTGCTGCAGGCCGGCCGGCTTGGAGGGGTCGATCGTGTTGTCCACCGCTACCGACATGCCGTTGAAGAGACGGTTCTGTCCGGCGGTGACGACCTGATCGCCGGGCGCTATTCCCTCCAATATCTCCACGAGGCCTTCGTTGCGCCGTCCCGGCTTGACAAACACCTGGGCCAACACGAGCGCCGGCTTCTGCTCTTCGGCTGCCGGCGTGGCGTCGGCTGGCTTCGCTTCGGTGGTTGCCTCCGTCCCGTCGGCCGGTTTGGCCGCATCCGCGCCCGGACCGGGTTCCGCCTTGGCCTCACGGACCACGAAGACGTAATCCCCGTAGAGGCTGCTCGTCAGCGCCGTCTGAGGGAGCGCCAGCACGTCGTTTTCCTCGGGCAGCTCGACGCGAACCTGCACGAACTGGCCGGGGCTCAACGCACCGTCGGGGTTCGCAACCTCCGCCCGCACGCTGGCCAACCGGCTTGACGCATCGATCTTCGGATCGATGCCGCCAATGGTGCCGGTATAGGGCATATCGTCGTCGCCGATCCCCAACCGCACGGTCTGGCCGATCCTCAAGAGCGGAAGCTGCTGCTCCGGCACGGTGAAATCGACCCGCATCGTCTCCAGATCCTGCAGGGTCACCACGGCTGTCCCCGGCGCCAGATATTGGCCGAGATCGATCCGGGGAATGCCGACTGTTCCTTCGAACGGCGCCTTCAACTGCTTCTGGTTGACCACCGCCTGCAGCTTCGCAACCTGTGCGTTCGACGCCGCGGCGACCGATGCCGCCGTGTCGAGCGTCACGTCGGAGCCGACACCCTTCTTCTGCAATTCCTGCGCGCGCTTCAGAGCCAGTTGGGTCAGGGCGGTCTGCGCCTTCTGGGCCTCGAGATCGGCACGTTCCACGGCGTCATCGAGTTGCACGAGAACCTCGCCCGCCTGCACCCTCCGGTTGGCATCGAAGAGGATGTCCTTGACCATGCCGGCGGTTTCGACGGTGAGGTCGACGCCGCGGACCGCGCTGACGGTGCCGATCGCTTGGACGCCAGGAGTCCAGCTCACCGGCTTCACCACGACCGTCGAGACAGTCGCTGCCGGCGGCTTCATGTTGGCGAAATATTCCTGGATCGCCTGGTCGCGGAACATATTGAAGCCGACTATGCCGCCGCAAACGAGAGCGACAAGCACAAAGGCAATGACGAAGCGGAGGATCATGATTCCGGCCCGAGGCAAATGGTGCTGAGGTGGAAAATTGTCGAAGGCGCATGCAACCGAGCCTTCCACTTAGCTCGGGCTACCCGGGGCGCATTACTGTACCGTCTGGACGGTAATGTCAATCCGCGCTATAGTTCCCAGCGATGAACCGATGACAGCAAAATCATGACAGCAGTTGGCAGGCCTAACTCACGCGACAAGATCGTGGCGGCCGCCGTGGACCTCGCCAAGGAAGTCGGCCCGGGACACGTGTCTCTCGACGCTGTCGCGCAACGCGCTGGCGTATCGAAGGGTGGGCTGCTCTACAATTTCCCGTCGAAGACGAAGCTTCTCGAAGCCATCGTTGCCCATCATCTCGATAATTTTGAAAGCGCGTTGCTCGAAAAAACCAAGATTGGCGGCTGCAGGAAGGACAGCGTTGTTGCAGCCTGCGTCGATCTTTTCGAGACTGACTGCAAGGAAGGCTTGCCCCCTGCTTCGGGCTTCCTCGCGGCGCTGGTCGAAAACCCCGACCTTCTACTTCCCGTTCGTGAGATGACCCGGCGGCTCGTCGACAGGATACGCGCGAACGCTTCGGACGAATCCTCCGCTCTCGTCGTGTTCCTGGCCCTCGAAGGGCTGCGCTGCCTTCCCCTGCTCGACATCGACGTGCTGACCAAGGAAGAGCGGGACTTGGTCGTCGAAAAACTTCACGATATCGTGAGGCAGACCGAGCCCCCCCATAGGTCAGCCTGACCTATCAGCCCGCACCGGGCGGCATTCCGTCGAATCTCGGCAGCCCGGCGTCGACCTGATCCCAGGCATAGCGGCGCACGGCATACGTCACCGCCTGCGGACTGTATCGGGACGGATCGTCCAAACTTGCTGCACGCACGGAGAAGAATTTGGGCATCGCGGAAAAGGTCAGGTAGACCGGCGAGCCGCAGGTCGGACAGAAGAATCGGGTCTTCACCTGGCCGCTGTCTGCGACCATGTCCCACCCACTCCCCTCGCCCGTGAGCTTCACGTCATCACGTCGAAAGGTCAGGTGGGATTGGTGGCCGGTGCCGCTCTCGCTCTGGCAGTCCCGGCAGTGGCAGTCGTTCGAGAAAACCGGTTCGCCAGAGATCTCGTATCGGATGGCACCGCAGGCGCATCCGCCCGTGTAGGCTTTGCTCATGTCATTGCTCCTGGGAATTTGCACCAGGGTTGGGGTACAACCCGTTCCGGGTGAGGCCGATCGCTACGACGTCGTAAGCCGGTTTTGCTGGAACGTCGCTTCTCCGGCATCCGACACCTCCACCCACTTCCTGTCAGGCGGCGCGTCTGCGGCATAGCTGTCGTTCCAGTTCCACCACTTGTAGGGCGGCGTCTGCGGATAGCCTTGGGGCGAATCCTCCCAGGTCTCCTGGCGACCGAGCGGCGTCATGTCGAGGTAGTTCCAGGTGCCGCCCATCTGCTCGTCGCCGCGACTGTTGACGAAGTAGGTGCGAAACACGAGATCGCCGTCGCGGATGAACACATTGGTGCCGTGCCACTCATCCACGTCGAAGTCCTTGTCGAAGCTGTCCGTGATGGTGACCCACGGCATCTCCCAGCCCATCCGGGCTTTTAGCCGCGCGATGTCAGCCTGCGGTGCGCGGGAGGCGAAGACCAGCGTGGTGTCGCGGGCATTGAGATGGGCGACATGCGCCACCTGATCGGCCAGCATCGAGCAGCCGCGGCAGGCATGCTCCGGCCAGCCGAACACGCCCGGCTCGTAGAAGGCGCGGTAGACGATCAACTGGCGGCGACCGGCGAACAGCTCGACCAGGTTGGCTTTGCCGTCCGGACCTTCGAACGCGTAGTCCTTCTCCACCGCCAGCCACGGCATGCGTCGGCGTTCCGCCGCCAGCGCATCGCGAGCACGCGTCTGCGCCTTCTCCTTTACGAGCAACCGCTCGCGGGCCGCCCTCCATTCCTCCCGCGACACGACGGGCGGCGTGTCCATTGGCTGCCCGGTTCCGGCATGATTCTGCATCGCTCACTCCTCTGATCGACCGGCCTTGGGCCGCACCATTTCGACGGACTCGCTCTGTCAGTTCAGCTTTCCGGAAGAGCCGTCCTCCGCAACGACGGCGCCCAGATTGCGCACCACCTTCTTCCACCCCTCGCTCATGTTCCGGAACGCCGTGTCGTTCTTCGGCAGCACGAAGCCCGAGTGCACGACACGGACGCGCGTGCCGCCCTCGACACGGAAAAGCCTCCAGGTGACAATGGTGTGGAGTCGGGAGCCGTAGCCGACATTCGTCTCGTGGCCGCCTTGCCAGGAATAGACGAGGCGCTCGTTGGGGACGACTTCCAGCACCTCGCAGTGGATGGTCCCATCCCACTTGCCGGCCGGCGTCGTCTTGTAGGTGAAGCGGTTGCCCTCGCGCGGCGCGAAACCTTCTGCCGGCATCAGCCAGCGCGCAATGAGTTCGCCCGTCGTCAGTGCCTTCCAGATCGTTTCCGCCGCGTGCGGGAAAACCTGGTCGATCACGATGTCGTGCGTCCCGGATTTCACCGCTGCTTCGGTCATCGGTCGGTTTCCTTGCCGTCAGTTTCCTTGTGGTCGGTTTCGGTGGGCGCGATTTTCGGTGGGTCGATTTCCGCGAGGAGCGTCCGGAGATTGGCGAAACGCTCTCGCCAGAAGGCGCCGTAGTGGTCCATCCAGTCGGCAAGCGGCGCCAGGCCGCTGGGCTCCGCGCGGTAATAGACATTGCGGCCAGCGGGTCGCTCGGCAACGAGCCCCGCCTGCTTCAGCGACTTCAGATGCTGCGAAATGGCGCCCTGCGTCACACCGCTGCCACGCGTCAGCTCGACGACGGTGATCTCGTCGGAGTTCGCGACGCGCTCGAACACGGCACGGCGGGTCGGATCGGCCAGCGCGCGCATGACGGCATTGATGGGAGCGGCTTCAAGCATGCAAACACATTAGTGCTCACTATCTGATAAGTCAACACTAATTGATTGACGTCCGGGATTCCCGTCGGACGGGCATGCTTATCAGCGTAACTGTTCGAAGATGCATTGCGACGGCTTCTTGTCCGGACGCCAGCGCAGAAATCTCGTACCGTGCCGGAAACGATCGCCGCTGACATGGTCGAAGCGGACCTCGGCAACCAGGTCGGGGCCGCAGCGGCTCCCATGCACCGGTGCTTTCGGTGCAGGCGGCAGCCACCAATCGGCAGGCGGTCGACGTCAGGCAGGTATGGCAAGCGCCTCGCGCATCGTTTGTCCGACGAGATGAGGGCTTTCAGCGATGATCGCGCCGGCTTCCCGCAACGCGCGGATCTTGCTTAGCGCATCTCCGTCGGCGCTGCCTGCTATTGCACCGGCATGGCCCATGCGGCGTTCCGGCGGGGCATGGCGTCCGACCACGAGCGCCACGACCGGGATCTTCGGTTTTGCCGCCGCGATGAAGTCGGCCAGCTCCTCCTCGTCCGTCCCCCCGATCTCGCCGATGACGATGACGCCATGCGTCTCCGGGTCGGCAAGGAACATCTCGAAACAGGCGCGCATGCTCAGGCCATGGATGGCGTCTCCGCCGATGCCGACCGTCGTGGACTGGCCGAGCCCGACGGCACTGAGCTGCGCCGTCGCCTCGCTCGTCAGCGACGCCGAGCGCGAGAGGATCCCGACGCGCCCTGGCTGCGCATTGCCCGTCGCCATGACGCCGATCTTGCAGACGCCGGGGGCAAGAACCCCTTGCGAATTGGGGCCGACCAGGATGGTCGAGCCTTGCCTCAGGGCGTCACGCACCCGGATCATGTCGCGCAGCGGAATTCGCTCCGTCAGGGCAACGACCAACGGCATTCCAGCTTCGATGGCTTCAATCATCGAATCGGCAGCATTGTCAGGCGGCACGAAGACCATGCTGGCATTGGCGCCGGTTTCCGACATGGCCGACGCAACGCTGTCGAACACGGGCAGGTTGAGATGAAAGCTGCCCGCCTTGCCGGGCCGCACGCCGCCGACGACCCGCGTGCCATAGGCAAGCATCACGGACGTATAGTGCGTGCCGGCGCGGCCGGTCATGCCCTGGCAGATCACCTTGGTGTCGTGGTCGACGAGGATGGTCATGGCCTCCCCCCTGCCCTCTTGGCCTCTGCGACGGCGCGCGTTGCGGCGCTCCACATGTCGTGACAATCGATCACCCGACAGCCGAAATTGGCGAAACGGAACATCGCGTATTCCGCATTGTTGCCAGCGAGCCGCACGACGGTCGGCAGGCTGCGGCCGGTCCTGCGCATCGCGATGCCCAGCCCGTCAGCGATGGTGTCGCAAGGCTGCATGCCGCCGCCGTGCACGTTGACGAGGATCGAGCGCACGGCCGCATTGTTGAGAAGCAGCGAAAAGCCATAGGCGACGTCGAGACTCGTCGCCGTGGTGCGGATATCCATGAAGTTGGCCGGCCGCCCGTCTGCCGCGCGGACCATGTCCAGCGTCGCCAGTCCCAGCCCGGCGCCGTTCGAAACGAGGCCTACGTCGCCGTCGAGCTGGATGAAGTTGAGCTGACGGTTCTGCGCAACCCGGTCGCCCTCACTGTCCTCGAACTCCTCCCGCAGCGCCGCAAGCTCGGGCTGGCGGAAGAGCGCGGCGTCATCGATGACGATCTTGGCGTCCGCCGCGATAAAATCTCCGTCTTCGGTAAGCAGCAGCGGATTGATCTCGACGAGCGTCGCGTCCAGCGCGGAGAACGCCTGGGCGAGCCGCTGCAGAAGGTCTACGAAGGCGGGCATGGCGCTGCCGGGAACGCCTATGCGCGCGCCCAGCGCGGCCGCATGCTCTTCTCCGATGCCGTCCCCTGCTGCCAATGGCAGCCGCTCGAGGCGCGCCTGGCCGCCTCGCACACGCTCCTCGATGTCCTCGTTCCCGTCCGAGCTTGCAAGCAGGACCGGTTCCGCCTTGGCGACATCGATGAAGAAGGAGAGATAGACGCTTCGCGTGGCGGCGACCGCGCGCTCCACCAGGATGCTGCGCGCCTCGGCGCCGGCCGGGCCGGTCTGGACCGTGACGAACGTCGTGCCGAGAAGATCGCGCGCGGCCAACGCCACTTCCTCCGGGGTGCGTACGATGCGTACCGCACCGGCCTTTCCCCGGCCGCCCGACCCGATCTGTGCCTTGACCGCGAAACCTTCGCCGCCGAGATGGCGCGCAATCGCGACGGCATCGTCCGGCGTCAACGCAACCCGCCCCTCGGGAATTCCGATCCCGTAGCCAGCCAGCAGCGCTTTGGCCTGGAATTCGTGCAGCCGCATGACATCCTCCCGGGAACTGCCGTTTGCCGACGAAATCGATCCCGCCAGACAAGCTGCAGCGGGTTCTGGAATACATTATGCCAGACAACTCGAGATCGTCAATGGCGGACACCGACGAGGACACTCAGGAATACCGCGCCCCGTGTCCTTACGAATACGCATGGAGACGAAGGCAATTGCGGCGACTGGGACTGTCCCAGGCCGCCGCAACCACAGCCTCCGCCCGTCCATGCTTATTCTGCAGCGAGTTGCCGAGCTGTTCCGAGCGCGCCGCTTTGCCAGATTTCGCCCACCGCTTGCTCATTCAATCCAAGCACCTCATGCAGGATCGCGTCGGTGTGTTCGCCCAGAAGCGGCGAGCGCGACACGTCGGACGGGCTGTCGGAAAGCTTGATCGGATTGCCGACCGACAGATAGGTGCCGCGCGTCGGATGCTCGACTTCGACGATCGTGCCTGTCGCCCGCAGCGACTGGTCTTCGGCGAGTTCCTTCATCGACAGGATCGGCCCGCACGGAATGTCCTTTTCATTGAGGATGTTCATGGCCTCGAACTTGTCCTTGGTCATGGTCCATTCCTCGATACGTGCGAACACCTTGTTGAGGCGTGGCAGGCGCGCCGGCGGCGTGGCGTAGTCCGGGTCGGTCTTCCAGCCGGGTTCGCCGATCGTATCGCAGATCTTCTCCCAGACCGGAGCCTGGGTGATGAAATAGATGTAGGCGTTGGGATCCGTCTCCCAGCCCTTGCATTTGAGGATGCGGCCGGGCTGCCCACCGCCGGAATCGTTGCCGGCGCGCGGTACGGCGTCGCCGAAGGGGATGCCCTCGCCGAACTGGCTGTATTCCTTCAGCGGACCGTGGCCGAGACGTTGCTGGTCGCGCAGCTTCACGCGGCAGAGGTTCAGCACGCCATCCTGCATGGCGACAGAGACCTTCTGTCCGCGCCCGGTCTTGGTGCGGTGGAAAAGCGCCGTCACGATGCCGAGGCAGAGATGCAGCCCGGTACCGGAATCGCCGATCTGGGAACCCGTAACGAGGGGCGGGCCGTCGCGGAAGCCAGTCGTCGAGGCCGAGCCGCCGGCGCACTGTGCAACGTTCTCATAGACCTTGCAGTCCTCGTAGGGGCCAGGACCGAAACCCTTGATCGAGGCGACGATCATCGCCGGGTTGAGCTCCTGGATCCGCGGCCAGCTGAAGCCCATGCGATCGAGCACGCCGGGGGCGAAATTCTCCACCATGACATCGCAGCGCTTGATCAGGTCCTCGAGAATGGCCTTGCCGGTCTTGTTCTTGGTGTCGAGCGTGATCGAACGCTTGTTGTGATTGAGCATGGTGAAATAGAGGCTGTCGACATCGGGAATGTCGCGCAGCTGCCCACGCGTGATGTCGCCCTCCCCGGGCCGCTCGATCTTGATGACGTCGGCGCCGAACCAGGCCAGAAGCTGGGTGCAGGTCGGGCCGGACTGGACATGGGTGAAGTCGAGAACGCGGACGCCTTCGAGCGCTTTCATGATGTGCTCCTCCTCACTTCCGAACCGAGCTTTGCGGGTTGAGATTGCCGATGCGGCCGCTTTCGGTGCCGGCCGTGGGATCGATCACTGCATTGATGAGAGTGGGCCTGCCACTGTCCATCGCTTCGTTGACCGCGCGGTAGAGTTCGTCGGGAGTCGTGGCGTTCACGCCCGCTCCGCCGAAAGCCTCCATCATCTTGTCGTAGCGCGCGTCCTTCACGAAGACGGT
>DATDJN010000353.1:0-11785 GCA_036520515.1 Rhizobiaceae bacterium | reverse complement strand
GTTCCGCCTCCAGGTTCAGCTCTATCGTTCTCGCGCCTGCCGCCCGCGCATCGCGCACGAATCCCGCGGCCGGGTGGACATTGCCGGTGATGCCGATCGATATGAACGGATCGCAGGCTGCCGGCGCCGCATAGATGGGCTCCATCCGGTAGGGCGTCTCGCCCAACCAGACGACATCGGGCCGCATCTGGCCGGTCTGCTCGCAGAGCGGATAGTGCGATTCCAGCGACATGTCGTCCTCCTCCCGCCCCGAGCCTCGTTGCAGACATGCTGCGCCACAAGCAGGAAATCGCCGGATATGCAACTGGTCGGGCTCGTGGCGCGAACTATCTTGCATTTGATGCAGGAACAACAGGTGCGCCGATGACCGACATCTCTCAACCGACCGCCCTGGTTACCGGCGCGTCGTCAGGCATGGGCAAGGCAATCGCCAGGCGTCTGATCGGGGACGGCTACATGGTCTATGTCGCCGCCCGCGGCGTCGACAAGATGGCGGATCTGGCGCAGCTTGGCGCCATCCCGCTGCATATGGACATATCGAAGGATGCCGACATCGTCGCGGCCGTCGAGGCCATAGCCGCGAAGTCGGGCGGTGTCGACGTGCTCGTCAACAATGCGGGATACGGGCTCTACGGCCCCGTCGAGGAGATCCCGCTCGACGAGGCGCGCTATCAGTTCGAGGTCAACGTGTTCGGGCCGGCGCGCCTGACGCAGCTTCTGCTGCCTGCCATGCGGGCAAGGGGTTCCGGCACGATCGTCAACATCACTTCGATGGGCGGTAAGATCTACACGGTCCTCGGCGCGTGGTATCACGCCACCAAATTCGCGCTGGAAGGCTGGTCGGACAGCCTGCGGCTCGAGGTCGAGCCGTTCGGCATCCGCGTGGTCATTGTCGAGCCGGGGCTGATCGAGACGGGCTTCGGCCAGGTGGCCTCGAAAGGGCTGCTCGATCGCTCCGGCGCCGGCCCCTATGCGGCCGTCGCGCAAAGCGTCGCCGCCTCGATGGACAGGAGCTACGGCAGGGGCCAGGGGACCGACCCCAAGGTCATCGCCGACGTGGTGGGCGATGCCGTCAGGTCGCCCCGACCCAGGACCCGCTATGCGGCGGGCAAATATGCGCGGTTGATGATCGGCGCGCGCACGTGGCTTGGCGACCGCGCCTTCGACAGGTTGATCAAGAGCCAGATGTGAGGACTGGTCGGACCCGGCGAAGCGTTCGCTGCCCTACACCCTGGTCCCGCCCAGCGTCATCTGGTTCATGCGGAGATGCGGCTGGCCGACGCCGACCGGCACGCCCTGTCCGGCCTTGCCGCACATGCCGATGCCGGTGTCGAGCTTGAGGTCGTTGCCGACCATGGAGACGCGGTGCATGGCGTCCGGCCCGTTGCCGATCAGCATCGCGCCCTTGATCGGCTGGGTCACCTTGCCGTCCTCGATCATGTAGGCCTCGGTGCAGCCGAACACGAACTTGCCCGAGGTGATGTCGACCTGCCCGCCGCCGAAGGACACGGCATAGACGCCGTTCTTCACCGAGGCGATGATCTCTTCGGGCGTGTAGCTGCCCTCGGTCATGTAGGTGTTGGTCATGCGCGGCATCGGCTGGTGCGCATAGCCTTCGCGCCGCCCGTTGCCGGTCGGCTTCACGCCCATCAGCCTGGCATTTTGCCTGTCCTGCATGTAGCCGACCAGTCTGCCGTCCTCGATCAGCACGTTGCGGTTCGTCGGCGTGCCTTCGTCGTCGATGGTGAGCGAGCCGCGCCGCTCGGCGATCGTGCCGTCGTCGACGACGGTGACGCCCTTGGCCGCCACCTGCTGTCCCATCAGCCCGGCGAAGGCCGAGGTCTTCTTGCGGTTGAAGTCGCCTTCGAGCCCGTGTCCGACCGCCTCATGCAGCATCACGCCCGGCCATCCCGAGGAAAGCACGATGTCGAACGTGCCCGCCGGCGCGGGCACGGCCCTGAGGTTCACCAGCGCCTGGCGCAGCGCCTCGTCGGCGGCGTGCTTCCAGCTTCCCTCGGCGACGAACTCGCCAAAGCCTTTTCGGCCGCCCGCGCCATATGAGCCGCTTTCCTGCCGGTCGCCGTCGCCCACCACGACCGACACGTTCATGCGCACCAGCGGGCGGACGTCGCGCACGATCTGCCCATCCCCGCGCACGATCTCGACATGCTGCCACGATGCGGCCAGCGAGGCCGTCACCTGGCGCACGCGCGGGTCGGCATTGCGCAGATAGGCGTCGATCTCGGTGAGCAGCTTCGCCTTTTCCTCGAAGGACGGCGCGCCGATCGGGTTCTCCTCGCTGTAGAGATGCCGGTTGGTGCGGGGAGGGGCGTCGGCCAGCGTGCCTGAATATCCGGTCTTCACGGCCGACACCGCATCGGCGGCACGCTTCAACGCCGCTTCGGAAAGCTCGCTCGAATGCGCGTAGCCCGAGGCCTCGCCGGCGACGGCGCGCAGCCCAAAACCCTGGTCGGTGCTGTAGTTCGCCGTCTTCAGCCGGCCATTGTCGAACATCAACGCCTCGCTCTCGCTCGTCTCGAGGAAAAGCTCGCCGTCGTCGGTGCCGGCGATCGTTTCCGACACGATCTCCTTCAGGCGCGCTTCGGAGCAGTCGAACAGGGACGTCAGGGTCTTGGTCATAGGTCGCTTTCGAGTGACAGTTCTGCCCTATCTAGGAGTTTGCGCCCGCCCAATCCAGTGCGCAGCGGGCGGAGGGTGGAAAGCAATTCCGGTCTTTGGCATTCTCGATTTTCAGATCCGGAGGCCCCACCGTGCCCGCATCAGACCGCCCGTCCTTCATCGCCAACTGGCGCGACATCGAAAACAAGCATGACTGGAGCTATGACGAGGACGACGAGCCGATGTGCATCGGTGCGCCGTTCGGCCGGCGTTTCGGTCTGCAGAAGCTCGGCATCCATCACGAAAGGCTGCCGCCCGGCCGTCGCACATCCTTCCCGCATGCCGAAAGCGCAGACGAAGAATTCGTCTATGTCGTCGAAGGCGAGCCGGACGTCTGGGTCGACGGGCATCTCCATCGCCTGAAGCCGGGCGATGCGGTCGGCTTTCCGGCCGGCACCGGCATCGCCCACACCTTCATCAACAACACGGAGGAAGATGTCCGCCTGCTGGTCGTGGGCGAGAAGACGAAGCCCGAAAACCGCGTCTTCTACCCGCTCCATCCAGAGCGCCGGCCATTGCATCCCGATTGGTGGGACGGGCACCCGACGCACGATCTCGGCCCGCATGACGGCATGACCGACAGGCGACGTGCGGAGAAGGCAGGACAAAAAGCCCGATGAATCGGGCCGGGTGGCCTCAGTAGTCGATCACGCCGTCCAGCGCGTAGTGCTTCACCGTCTTGCGGTTGGCGATCAGTTCCTCGACGGTCGGCTCGCCCTTCATGGCGCGCGAGATCGCGAGCTTCGTCGCCTCGTAGTTGGTGCGGTAGAGATCCTTCTTGTCGAGGTTGTCGTCCTCGGCGCAACGCGGGTCGAGCCACACCGTGATGATCATGCAGAGATCGTCGGCCTGGTCGCGCGGCAGGATGTCCTCGGCAAGGCAATCGACGATCGCGTCGCCCATCGCCGCCTGCACCACGCCGCCCAGAAGCTCTGCATAGGCCATGTTCTTGATGGTGACCTTGGTCGTCATCATCGTCGCCGGCTTCACCGCCTGGTTGAGGTCGCGCACCACGAACATGCGGGTATGACCCTTCACCTGGCCCATCATCGAGGCGAACGCCTGCCCGACCGGTCCCCTGATCGAGCCGATCACGACTTCGGGCATGGCGTCGGTCGCCTGTCCTTCCGCGGCCAACACGGTCGCCTCGCCGGTGCGCAGCCAAATCTCGCTCATTGGGTTCTCCTGATTACAGATGTGTTCTACCTGGTTCCTCCCCAGCGAAGGGGGGAGGGGGACCGCCGAAGGCGGTGGAGGGGGCGGACTATAGGAGCCTTTAGAAGAACGGGCTGGTTCAGCCGAGGCCGGCCTCACCGGCCCTACGGCAGCGCGTCGAAAGCGTCGCCGAAGCCTGCCAGGTCCACCGGGATGCCTATCCCTTCCTCGGGCGTGGCGAACACGATGAATGTCGCTTCCTTGCCGGTCCTCAGCGTATCGAGAAGCTGCGGCTCGAGGATCACCTCGGCATAGCAGCCGTCGGAGAAACACTGCTTGAAGTAGGCGCGGCCGTTGTCCTTCTTGTCGATGTAGAGGCCGAGGCCGGTCGGCAGCAGCACGCCGAGCGGCGCCAGCACGCGCATGATCTCGGCCTTGCGGTCGGCCGTTTTCAGGATGACGACCGACAGGCCGAGATCGGCGCGATCCTCGGCCACCACGTTCTGCATCATGATGCACTGCTCGGAACTCGCGCCGGCCGGCGTGTCGCAGATGATCGACCACGACCCGTGCGTGGACCGCACCGAGCCGTTTTGCTGGGCCCAGCCTTCGGATACCTGGGCGGACAGAACCAGCCCGGCCAAAGCGGCGCAGGCGGTCCTTGCGAAGGTTTTTCCAAGCCCCGTTGTCATCATTGCTCCATCGCGAATCACGGCACGGCATGCCGCGACGACCGAGATTATAGGGTAATGCCATGTCCGGACCAGCGGACGGCCGCTGTTCCCGGGCTTTTCACGCGGAAATTTGCCCGAATTGCGACCTCGGCGCCGCCTTTCGGGATTGTCCGCGGCTGCGCCGGATCGTCGCGCAAAAATGCCGCACGGTTTGCTCCGCTCCTTTCTTGCGGTAGGAAGGAGAGTGTGGTTTGAACCAGCCAAGGCATCCCATCGGATTCCCGCGAGGGCCTGAAGAGACATCTCAGGCGGAAATTCGATCAGGATTTAGGCGGTTTGCCTGCACGCAAGTGGGAGACGGACGGGTCTATGAGAAGACTTCTTGCAATGGCTGGCGCGAGCGCCGCATTCTTTGCCAGCGTCGCGGCATACGCGGCGCAGCCGGAGCCCTGGCAGACGGGCTTCCAGCCAGCTGCGACCGACATCATGGCGCAGATCTCATGGTTCGAGGCATACACGCTTTGGTTCATCATCCCGATCACCGGGCTGGTGCTGATTCTGCTCGCATGGTGCATCGTGAAGTACCGGGCCAGCGTGAATCCGCAGCCGTCGCGCACCAGCCACAACACGCTGATCGAGGTCATCTGGACCGTCGGGCCGGTGGTCGTGCTGCTCTTCCTCGCCGTGCCGTCCTTCCAGTTGTTGACGGCGCAATACACGCCCGGCGAAGAGGCGCAGCTGACTGTCAAGGCGACCGGCAATCAGTGGAACTGGGACTATGAGTACCAGGTCGAGGAGCCGCTCACCTTCAACTCGGCGATTCTGCTGACGGAAGCGGGTCGCGCCGAGCTCGGCAAGCAGGATCTCGGCGTTTATCCGCGCCTGCTCGCCGTCGACAACGAGATGGTCGTGCCGGTCAACACGATGGTGCGCGTGCTGGTCACCGCGTCCGACGTGATCCACGCCTTCGCGATGCCGGCCTTCGGCATCAAGACCGACGCGGTTCCGGGCCGCATCAACGAGATCTGGTTTAAGGCCAACAAGGAAGGCCTCTATTACGGGCAGTGCTCCGAGCTTTGCGGCAAGGACCACGCCTACATGCCGATCGCCATTCGCGTGGTGAACGACGGGCAGTATACGACGTGGCTGGCAGCCGCCAGGTCCGACCTTAACGGCGCCAACAAGGCGCTGATGGCGGCGGTCGACGGCGCGCAATCGGTCGCAGTCGCCGGCAACTGACGGCTGGCGGATATAAATCAGGGAACGGGACCATGGCAGGCGCGACAACCCACCATCACGAAGACCACGACCACAAGCCGAAGGGCTGGGTCCGCTGGGTGTACTCAACCAACCACAAGGACATCGGCACCCTCTACCTGATCTTCGCGATCTGCGCCGGCATCATCGGCGCCGTGCTCTCCATCGTCATGCGCATGGAGCTGCAGGAGCCTGGCATCCAGATCTTCACCGGTCTGGCGCAGATGGTTTACGGTTTCGAAGGCGACGCCGCGATCGACGGCGGCAAGTCGATGTACAACGCCTTCACCACGGCGCACGCGCTGGTCATGATCTTCTTCATGGTCATGCCCGCGCTCATCGGCGGCTTTGCCAACTGGATGGTTCCGATCATGATCGGCGCGCCGGACATGGCGTTCCCGCGCATGAACAACGTCTCGTTCTGGCTGCTGCCGCCGGCCTTCATCCTGCTCATCCTGTCGGCCTTCGTGCCGAGCGCGCCGGGCGCCTTCGGCGTCGGCGGCGGCTGGACCATCTATCCGCCGCTCTCGACCTCCGGCCAGCCGGGTCCCGCAATGGACCTCGCGATCCTGTCGCTGCACATCGCCGGCGCCTCGTCGATCCTCGGCGCCATCAACTTCATCACCACCATCTTCAACATGCGCGCCCCCGGCATGACGCTGCACAAGATGCCGCTCTTCGCCTGGTCGGTGCTGATCACCGCCTTCCTGCTGCTCCTGTCGCTGCCGGTGCTGGCGGGCGCCATCACCATGCTGCTGACGGACCGCAACTTCGGCACGACCTTCTTCACGCCCGACGGCGGCGGCGACCCGATCCTGTTCCAGCACCTGTTCTGGTTCTTCGGTCACCCCGAGGTCTACATCCTGATCCTGCCGGGCTTCGGCATCGTCAGCCACATCGTCGCGACCTTCTCGCGCAAGCCCGTCTTCGGCTATCTCGGCATGGCCTACGCCATGGTCGCGATCGGCGCGGTGGGCTTCATCGTGTGGGCGCACCACATGTACACCACCGGCCTGTCGCTGGACACGCAGCGCTACTTCGTCTTCGCCACCATGGTGATCGCGGTGCCGACCGGCGTGAAGGTGTTCTCGTGGATCGCCACCATGTGGGGCGGCTCCATCTCCTTCCGTACGCCGATGTTGTGGGCGGTGGGCTTCATCTTCCTCTTCACCGTCGGCGGCGTCACCGGCGTCCAGCTCGCCAACGCCGGTCTCGACCGTTCGCTGCACGACACCTACTACGTGGTGGCGCACTTCCACTACGTGCTGTCGCTCGGCGCCGTCTTCGCCATCTTCGCGGCCTGGTACTACTGGTTCCCCAAGATGACGGGCTACATGTACTCGCCCTTCATCGCGCGGACCCATTTCTGGGTCACCTTCATCGGCGTGAACCTGGTGTTCTTCCCGCAGCACTTCCTCGGCCTTGCCGGCATGCCGCGCCGCTACATCGACTATCCGGACGCCTATGCCGGCTGGAACGCTGTCTCGTCCTACGGCTCGTACCTGTCGGGTCTCGGCGTGCTGATCTTCCTCTACGGCGTCTTCGAGGCCTTCTCCAAGAAGCGCGTCGCCGGTGCCAATCCGTGGGGCGAGGGCGCAACCACGCTCGAATGGCAGCTTTCCTCGCCGCCGCCCTTCCACCAGTGGGAGCAGCTGCCGAAGATCAAGTAGGCGCCTGGCATACCGAACCAACGATGCCGCCGCTCGCCGGCGGCATCGGCCAAATGGAAGTTTGATGCGTGGCCGCGAAAGACGATTCCATCCGGAATTGCGGCAAGAGATGAAGAGTTGCGCTCGTTAGCATGACCTTGTTGGACAAGACAGTTCTCGACGATGCCGGCCTCTCCGAGGCGACGGCCGGCGACTACCTGGAGCTCCTGAAGCCCCGGGTGATGTCGCTCGTCGTGTTCACGGCTTTCGTCGGCATGGTCGCGGCTCCGGTTTCGCTCAACCCCTTAATCGCCTTCGTCGCCATCCTGTGCATCGCCATCGGCGCCGGCGCCTCGGGCGCGCTCAACATGTGGTACGACGCCGACATCGACGCCGTCATGAGCCGCACCGCCTCGCGCCCGGTGCCGTCAGGCCGCATCCGGCCCGAACAGGCTCTCGCCTTCGGCCTCGTGCTCTCGGTCCTCTCGGTGATGACGCTCGGCGTCTTCGTCAACTGGGTGGCCGGTTCGGCGCTCGCCTTCACCATCTTCTTCTACGTGGCGATCTACACCATGTGGCTGAAGCGCTGGACGCCGCAGAACATCGTGATCGGCGGCGCCGCCGGCTCCTTCCCGCCGATGATCGGCTGGGCCGCCGCGACCGGCGCGATCAGCCTGGAAAGCGTCATCCTCTTCCTCATCATCTTCCTCTGGACCCCGCCGCATTTCTGGGCGCTGGCGCTCTTCAAGTCGGGCGACTACGCGCGCGCCGGCGTGCCCATGATGCCCAACGTCGCCGGCGAGGCCTCCACCAAGCGCCAGATCTTCGCCTATGCGGTGCTGGTGGCGATCGTCGGCGTGCTGCCCTGGGTCCTCGACTATGCCGGCGCGGCCTACGGCATCGCCTCCATCGCACTGGGCGCGGGCTTCGTCTGGTACGCCTTTGCCGTCCTGCTGATGCCCGAGTCCGACCGCGTCATGAAGCCCGCCAAGGCGCTGTTCGGCTATTCGCTGCTCTACCTCTTCGCCATCTTCGCCATCTACATGGCCGACAGCGTCGTCGCGCGGCTTGTCACGGGGGCTGGAGCGTGAGCGTCATGGATATGGAAACGATAAAGCCCACCGAGACGCAGCAGAAGGCGCGCCGCAGCCGAAACGTCGCCATCGGCGTGGCGCTCGCTGTCTTCGTCGTGCTCGTCTACGTCGTGTCGATCGTGAAGCTCGGCTCCGCCGTGCTCGTCCGGCCGTTGTGAGGAGCCAGGCGATGGCCACCGAGACCGATCGCAGGAAGGAGCGCTCGAACCGGCTCGTCGCCGGCGTCTGCGTCGCCTTCTTCGGCGGCATGATCGGCATGGCCTACGCCGCGGTTCCGCTCTACGCCATGTTCTGCCAGGTGACCGGCTACGGCGGCACGACGCAGCGCGTCGACCAGTATTCCGACCGCGTGCTCGACCGCAAGATCACCGTCCGCTTCGACGCCAACGTGTCGTCAGGCCTGCCCTGGGACTTCAAGCCCGTGCAGCGCGAGATGACGATGAACATCGGCGAGACGGCGCAGGCGCATTACACCGCCGCCAACGTATTCTCCGTGCCGACCTCCGGCCGCGCCACCTTCAACGTGACGCCCGAGATGGCCGGCGCCTACTTCAACAAGGTCGAGTGCTTCTGCTTCACCGACACGACGTTGAAGCCCGGCGAGACGCTCGATATGCCTGTCGTCTTCTTCGTCGATCCGGACATCGTCGACGTGCCGGAGTTGAAGGACATCAGGACGATTACCCTTTCCTATACGTTCTTCCCGATCGAGAAGGACGAGCCGGTGGCTGTTGCGCCGGCGGGATCGACTAGCACCAACACCGATTACAAGCTCGGGGGCTGACATGGCGGACGCACACGCTCACGCAAAACCGAACCACGACTACCATATCATCGACCCCAGCCCATGGCCGTTCATCGGCTCCGTCGGCGCGCTTGTCATGGCGCTCGGCGGCGTCGGTTGGATGCAGTACCTCAAGGGTAACGAGTTCCACCTCTTCGGGTTGAACCTCGCCACGCCCTGGCTGTTCTTCATCGGCCTCGCCATCGTGCTCTACACCATGTTCTCCTGGTGGTCGGACACCATCAAGGAAGGTCACGAAGGCCACCATACCAAGGTCGTGTCGCTGCACATGCGCTACGGCATGATCATGTTCATCGCCTCCGAGGTGATGTTCTTCGTTGCCTGGTTCTGGGCCTTCTTCGACGCCAGCCTGTTCCCCGGCGAGGCTGCGCAGTACATGCGTGCGGAGTTCACCGGCGGCGTCTGGCCGCCGAAGGGCATCGAGGTGATCGATCCCTTCCATCTGCCGCTCTACAACACCATCATCCTGCTGCTCTCTGGCACCACGGTCACCTGGGCGCACCACGCGCTGCTCCACAACGACCGCCGCGGCCTGGTCAACGGGCTGGCGCTCACCATCGGCCTCGGCGTCCTCTTCTCCTTCGTGCAGGCCTATGAGTACGTGCACGCGCCGTTCGGCTTCAGCGACTCGATCTACGGCGCGACCTTCTTCATGGCGACGGGCTTCCACGGCTTCCACGTCCTGATCGGCACGATCTTCCTGATCGTCTGCCTGCTGCGCGCCATGGGCGGCGACTTCACGCCGAAGGCCCATTTCGGCTTCGAGGCGGCCGCCTGGTATTGGCACTTCGTCGACGTGGTCTGGCTCTTCCTCTTCGCCTCGATCTACGTCTGGGCCTCGTCCGGAGCGCCCATCGCGGTCCACTGATCCGGCTGCCGACGCGGCTTCGGAGGTGACGCTTTTTAAGTCGGCCGCGTCAGCGCGGCCGACTTTTTTATGGCCGGTCGGCGCTCCATATTTGATCGATGACCGCATCGGATGGTTGGATAGTATGGCAGTGAACGACAATGATGGTTTCCCGCCGGTCGAGCCGATCGCGGCCGGCCTGAAGGGCTGCTGCCCGCGCTGCGGCAAGGGCAAGCTGTTTTCCGGCTTCCTCACGGTCGCGCCGCGCTGCGATAATTGCGGGCTGGACTATTCCTTCGCCGATTCGGCCGACGGCCCCGCCATCTTCGTCATGCTCATCGTCGGCTTCATCGTCGTCGGAATGGCGCTCTGGGTGGAGGTTTCCTACAACCCGCCGCTCTGGCTGCACTTCCTTCTCTGGATCCCGCTGACGCTCGTCCTCTGCCTGCCGCCGCTCAGGATGATCAAGGGCGTGCTCATCACGCTGCAATACGCCAACAAGGCCGCCGAAGGCCGGCTGGACAGATGACGGCTGGGCCCTCTGGCGCCGCGCCTGCGTCCGGCCGCTTCCCCTGGCTGATCGCCATCCTCGGCCTCGCCGCCTTCGCCATCCTGGTTGCCCTCGGTACCTGGCAGGTCCAGCGCCTGCACTGGAAGGAGGCGCTGATCGAAACCATCGAGGCGCGCCGGACGGCTGCCCCGTTGCCGCTTGCCGAGATCGAGGCGCGTTACCGTTCCAGCGGCGACGTCGACTACACGCCGGTCACCGTGACTGGCACGTTCGGGCACGGCGGCGAGCGGCATTTCCTCTCGACCTGGAAGGGGAAGTCGGGCTTCTTCGTCTACACGCCGCTCGAGCTTGCCGACGGCCGCTTCGTCCTCGTCAACCGCGGCTTCGTCCCCTACGACCTCAAGGACGCCTCCAGGCGCCCGCAGGGCCAGGTCGAAGGCGAGGTCACGGTCACCGGCCTGGCGCGCAATCCGCTGCCGCAAAAGCCGTCCTGGCTGTTGCCGGACAACGATCCGGGCAAGAACGTCTTCTACTGGAAGGATCGCGACGCCATGGCGCGCACCGCCGGCCTGCCCGCCGCGGCGGAGGTCGTGCCCGTCTTCATCGACGCCGACGCCACGCCCAATCCCGGCGGCTATCCAATCGGCGGCGTAACGCTGATCAACCTGCCCAACAGCCACCTCGCATACGCGGCCACCTGGTACGGCCTTGCCGCGACGCTGCTCGCCATCATGGCTGTCGCGTGGTGGCGCCGGCGCAAGGGAACGGCGACCTGAGCGGAAAAGGCAACGGAATTGCCGCCGCCGCGTGGATAAAGGCTCCCTTCCTTTCGCAACTGGAGATTTCTTGGTCGTCGCAACAACTCGGCGCAAGGCATTGCAATTGCAAAGCTTGTTGTCGGCTTGAGAGCGCGGCCGTGCCAAGCCGCTCGAAAAACTTTTCGCAACTGCATCCCCGCGCCCGGAACCTCGCCCATACTCCCCGTCAGCAGCTTGCTTGTGGGAACGGGTGGCCACAACCTCCATTCAGGCAAGTGTGGCGCTGGAGTGCGTCCGCTGGGTTGCGCGGGACATCTCCGGTCGTCTGTCGCCCTGTGCGCCCGCGTTGTTGTCCG